>NZ_CP150290.1:4641818-4952045 GCF_038051995.1 Paenibacillus sp. FSL H8-0537
ATGCTCCCTGCTTTTCGCAGAATTGAGGAAGGCAGCACGATTCGCAATCCGCTGCTGGCACAAATTAAGAAAGATTATGAATTGCTGTTTACCCTTATTCGCAAAGGCGTTAATGCTATTATAAGCACGATCGAAGTGCCTGATGAGGAAATTGGCTACATGGTCATGCATTTTGGCGCCTCCATGGAACGGCTGAGGCAGTTTCCGCGAAAAGTTAGAGCGGTGCTCGTATGCACCAGCGGTATCGGTTCTTCAAAGCTGCTTGCCGTTCGAATTAGCAAGGAGCTGCCGCAAATCGAGCTGATTGGCAACCGTTCTTGGTACGAAGCGGCTCGCATGCCGGAGCAGCAATACGATCTTATTATTTCAACCGTTGATTTGCCGATAGCTGCCGAGCGTTATATTAAGCTAAGCCCTCTGCTGCTGGAAGCGGAAGTCGAACGACTGCGATCCTTTATTCAAAATATTACGCTCAAGCATGCTCCGTCGCCAAAAACGCCGGAAACGAGCAGCCACTCGCCGCTGGAGCGGTTGATGCAGTTAAAAATGTATGCTTCCGATGCGGTTATGCTGCTGGAAACCTTTCAGGTTTATACGATGCCGGAGCGGCCCGGCCTGCCGCGCGGCGATTTAGCGGGCGTCACCGAGGAGCTGATTGAGCGCATTCGGCATTTGCATGCTGTGACCGACGAGCAGAAGGTCGTTCAACTGCTCCTAACACGGGAGCAGCATGGCAGCCAGGTCATTCCAGACACGGAGCTGGCATTGTTCCATACTCGCTCGGATGCCATTGCCTTTCCTGTGCTCAGTCTGTTTCGGTTTAATGAGCCGCTGCCATTTGGAGACAGCAGCGCTGTCCCCGTGAAGCAAATTTTATTGATGCTTGGCCCTGCCGAGCTTCGCCGCACCGCTTTGGAGATTTTGAGCGAAGTGAGCGCGATGCTGCTGATGTCGGAGCTGACAGAGCTGCTCAAGCACGGCAGCGCCGCGGAAATTCAAGCTTTTATATCCTTTCACCTAGAGAAAGAAATCAAATTCAAACTGGATTGGAGAAATGAGCCATGACTATTTTATCCACAGACAAAGTGAAATTGAACGTTCAAGTTAATGACAAATATGAGGCGATCCGCCTTGCGGGACAACTGCTTGTTGAAGCAGGCCATGTTCCGGCGTCCTATGTGGACAAAATGCTTGAGCGCGAAGAGCTGCTCTCGACCTATATTGGCGGCGGACTGGCGATGCCCCACGGCACCAATGATTCCAAAAGCCTTATCCACTCGACGGGCATGTCCATCCTAATCGTGCCTGGCGGGGTAGACTTTGGCGGCGACGAGCCAGCCAAGCTCATTATTGGCCTGGCAGCAGTCGGCGATGACCATCTGAACATCTTAACAAGCGTTGCGATGCTCGTATCCGAGGAAGACGATATGGAGCGGATTTTGAACGCTAGCTCAGAGGCTGAGCTTATCGCGATTTTCGAGCAAGGTATGGAAGAATGAGGGCCGTCCATTTTGGCGCCGGCAACATCGGCAGAGGCTTCATCGGCCTCCTGCTCTCACAAGCAGGCTGCAGCGTAACCTTCGTCGATGTAAATGCCTCCCTCGTCGCGCTGCTGCAGGAAAAACAGCAATACACCGTTAAGCTTGCAAGCGAGCAAGCAGAGTCGTTCACAGTCTCGGGCGTGGACGCGATTAATGGCAATGATACGGCGCTCGTTGCCGCAGCGATTGCCGAGGCAGATCTCGTCACGACAGCCGTCGGCGTGTCAGTCCTGAAGCATATTGCCGGAGCCATTGCTGAAGGCATCACGCTTCGTCTGGCGAAGAACTCGGCAGCTTTCGCTTCCCCATTGCCTATTATCGCCTGTGAAAACGCGATTGGCGGCAGTTCGCAGCTTAAGGTGCTTGTTTATTCCCATCTGGCCGCTGACGTTAGAGCACAGGCGGAGCAAGCGATTGCTTTTCCAGATGCGGCTGTTGACCGCATCGTTCCGCAACAGCTGCATGACGATCCACTGCAAGTGACCGTAGAGCCTTTTTACGAGTGGACGGTTGACCGCTCTGCGCTGCCGCAAGGAACGCCGGAAATTCCCGGCATCCATTATGTCGATCAGCTCCAGCCCTATATTGAGCGCAAGCTGTTCACCGTAAATACCGGACATTGCGTTGCCGCTTATTATGGCTATTTGCAAGGGTATGCCACTATACAGGAAGCAATGCAGGACGCGGCTGTCCGCAGTGAAGTCGAGGGCGCGCTTAAAGAAACGGGTGCGATGCTTGTTCGTACTTACAGCTTCTCAGAAAACGAGCATCAAGCATACATTGAGCAAATTTTAGAGCGTTTTATTAATCCTTATTTGACGGATGAAGTGGTGCGTGTTGGACGTTCGCCGATTCGCAAGCTGTCGCCGGATGACCGTCTTGTGCGGCCCGCCCTGCTCGCCTTCGAGCTTGGCCTGCCTACTGTCCATTTGACTAAAGCAATGGCATCAGCGCTGCGCTTTGCCTATACAGAAGACCCCGAAGCTGCGGAAATTCAAGCAGCTCTTGCAAGCTCAACACTGAGCGAGGTTATTGCGCGTTATACGTCACTGCCAGCGGATCATCCGCTGCACGGACAAATCGTAGAAGCCTACAGCAAGCTTTGATCATCTTTGAAACGAATGGCTCTCGGTTTAAATCCATGAGTCACAGGGTTAAGGAAAGGAATGAGGTTGCATGACAACACAATGGAAGGGTACCGGAGCGTCGCCAGGACTTGCAGCAGCTCCCGCTTACTTTATTCATCAAGACCACTATACGCCGAAAAAGCTTGAAGCTGTAAATAGAACCGGGGAGATTCAACGCTTTCGCAGCGCAGTAGCCCAGGCGCAGGAAGAAATTGAAGCAATCAGGGTATCCACGGAGCAAAAGCTTGGCGCGGATAAAGCTGAAATTTTCGAAGGCCATTTAATGATTTTAGAAGACCCTGATTTCATTGATGCTGCAGAAGAAAAAATGAGCGAAGAAGGCATTAACGCTGAATATGCCCTTCATGAGGTTGCAACGTCCTTCATTGAACTGCTGCAAGCGATGGAGGATGAGCTGCTTCAAGGCCGCGCCGTCGATATTAAAGATGTGGCGGGCCGCATTATGAGTCATTTGCGCGGAGTGCCCCATCTCGATCTCGCGAATATGACGGAGGAATGTATTATTATTGCCGAGGATTTGACGCCTTCGGATACGGCGCAGCTCAATTTGGACGTCGTACGCGGCTTCATTACCGAAATCGGCAGCCGCACTTCCCATTCCGCCATTATGGCGCGGACGCTGGAAATTCCGGCAATCGTAGGCGTCGGCTCCGCCCTCCGCTCATTGCCAGCGGATGCTTTCATCCTAATGGATGCCGAGGCTGGCTCCATCATCATCAACCCGTCCGCTGACGAGCTCGCTGTCTTCCAGCAGCAAAAGCAGCAATATGACCAGCATAAGGCTGAGCTGACCAAGCTGAGGGATCAGCCCTCCTTTTCCCGAGACGGGAAGCAGGTCGAGCTCGCTGCCAACATCGGCAAGCTTGCGGATGTGCAGCGCGCGCTCGATAATGGCGCCGAGGGGATCGGCTTGTTCCGCACCGAGTTTCTTTATATGGGACGCAGCTCGCTGCCAACCGAAGAGGAGCAATACACCAGCTACAAATATGTACTCGAAAAAATGAACGGCAAGCCCGTCGTCATCCGCACGCTCGACATTGGCGGCGACAAAGAGCTTCCTTACATGGATTTGCCGAAGGAAAGCAATCCATTCCTTGGTCAGCGCGCGCTGCGGCTTTGCCTCGACCGCCAGGATATTTTCCGCACGCAGCTGCGCGCCCTGCTTCGTGCCAGCAGCCACGGCAATCTCAAAATCATGTTCCCGATGATTGCGGTCATCGAAGAGCTGCTTGAGGCGAAAAAACTGCTGGCCGAAGAACAGGCAAAGCTTGCTGCCGAGGGAATTGCTGTCGCAGACCATATTGAAGTCGGCATGATGGTTGAAATTCCGTCCGCTGCTGTGTCCGCTGACCTGTTCGCGCCAGAGGTTGATTTTTTCAGCATCGGGACGAATGATTTGATTCAATATACGATGGCGGCAGATCGAATGAACGAGACGGTATCGTATTTGTACCAGCCTTGGCATCCTTCGATTTTGCGCCTCATCAGCATGGTGATCAAAGCCGCGAAGCAGGAAGGCAAATGGGTTGGCATGTGCGGGGAAATGGCTGGCGATACGACGGCGATTCCGCTGCTGCTTGGGCTTGGGCTGGATGAATTCAGCATGAGCGCTGGCGCGATTTTGCAGGCTAGACAGCTCGTTGGCGAGCTGGACCAGGCCGAGTGGGCTGCTTACGCTGAGCAAGCGCTTCTCATTCGCAGCTATGAGCAAGTGACCGATTTCGTTGAGCAAAAACGCAAATAAGAATTAGACTAATATTTAAATACTACAAATAAAAATATATCCGAAATGGAGTGATCTCCACATGATCAGTCAAACGTTTACGATTCTTAACCCAACAGGTTTTCACGTTCGCCCGGCTAAAACTTTCGTTCAGGCCGCAAGCGCCTTTCCCTGCAAAATTTCCGTCCTGAACAAGGGCAAAAAAGTAAATGGCAAAAGCTCGCTCAGCATGCTGACGCTCGGCATTGCCGTGAACGAGGAAGTAACGCTGGAAATCGACGGCGAGCAGGAAGCCGAAGCGATGAAGGCCCTTGGCGATTTGCTGACACAAATTCACGAATAAGCGGGCTTGATTGCCCATCCCGCTTGATCCATTCCAGCAGCATCTTACGCAAGGCCGACTCCACTCGGTCTTGCGTTTTTTCGCGCCCTTCCATTTGCCCGAAAAAATCGGTAAAATGGTAGAGAATTGTTCAGTAATATGGATAGGAAGCCCATTTTACAAATAGGAAGGAATAATTAGATATGATCATTCAACCAAAAACACGCGGTTTTATTTGTACGACAGCACATCCAGAAGGCTGCGCCGAGCAGGTCCTTCGTCAAGTCGAGTATGTAAAATCCAAGCCGGCCATTGCAGGCCCGCGCAATGTGCTCGTAATCGGCGCTTCGACAGGCTACGGCCTAGCATCGCGCATCGTCTCCTCCTTTGCAGCTGGCGCCAATACGATTGGCGTTTATTTCGACAAAGCCGCTGAAGGCGCGCGCACGGCTTCCGCAGGCTGGTACAACTCCGCTGCTTTCGAGAAAGCGGCAGCAGAAGCAGGCCGCAAATCGTTCAGCATCGTCGGAGACGCTTTCTCTGATGAAATCAAAACCCAAACGCTGGATCTGATCCGCAGTGAGCTGGGCACCATTGATCTTGTCGTGTACAGCGTAGCATCACCGCGCCGTACTCATCCAAAAACCGGCGAAACCTTTTCTTCGGTCATTAAGCCGATTGGCGGCACTTACACGAACAAAACGGTTAACTTCCACAGCGGCGACGTAACAGAAGCGACAATCGAGCCGGCTACTGAGGATGAAATTCGCCAGACGATTGCCGTTATGGGCGGCGAAGACTGGCAAATGTGGATCGATCAGCTTGAGGAAGCAGGCTTACTGGCAGACGGCGCAACTACTGTTGCCTATTCCTATATCGGCCCGGAAATTACGCATGCGGTTTACCGTGAAGGTACAATTGGTTATGCTAAAAATGATCTCGAAGCAACGGCGAAGCGCCTGAGCAAGCAGCTCAGCACGAAAGGCGGACGGGCCTTCGTTTCCGTTAACAAAGCGCTCGTTACCCAATCCAGCTCGGCGATTCCAGTTGTACCACTGTACATTTCCGCGCTGTATAAGGTTATGAAGGAAAATGGCACGCATGAAGGCTGTATCGAGCAAATGTACCGCCTGTTCTCTGATCGCCTGTACAATGCTTCCGGCGAAACACTCGTTGACGACAGAGGCCTAATCCGCGTTGACGATTGGGAAATGAGACCTGAAATCCAAGCTGAGGTTGCGAAGCTGTGGTCAGAGCTGACTACAGAAAATGTGTACGAGCTGTCCGACCTTGCTGGCTACCGCAAAGAGTTTTTCCAGCTGTTCGGCTTTGAAACCGATGGCATTGATTATGAAGCCGATGCCAACCCGGATGTTGCCATCCCTAACCTTCGTTAGTCGCTATTTTTAATAAAACAGCCTCCAAGCCTCCACACTTGCGTTAATCGCAGGCTTGGAGGCTGTTTTGCGTTATGTTTATGACCAAAAAAGTAGCCGCCCTTAAACCAAACGCCGCTTATCAAGCAAAATGGCGAATCGGCATATATACCAATTATGGAAAATGCAAGCTTTGGCATTGGCGGCTCGCCCGGTGCATCTGATTATGTTGTCTATTTTAAATACAGCCATACGGCAACATTAAGCTGACGCTCACTTCCTAAATCGAGCGAACTATGACTTGAATCTGACCTCCTTCGATGTATAATGGAATGTAGTAGTTTTTCGTAGCAAAACTTAAGTTTATGTTTTCGAAGCAGTTTTGCTGCGCAAAACTTAAGTTTACGCTTTCGAAGCAGTTTTGCTGCGCAAAACTTGAAGGAGGAGCACAATGCAGAAGGTTAAAATATTTTCGGGATCATCCAATCGCGCGCTTGCCGAGGAAATTTGTGGTTCACTCGGTATTCCGCTGGGCAATGTCGCCATATCCCGCCAGCAAAGCGGCGAAATTCACGTATCGTATGAAGAACCAATTCGGACATGCCATGTCTTTATTGTACAAGCACTGTCCCATCCGGTTAATGAACATTTAGTGGAATTGATGATTATGATCGATGCGGCGAAGCGCGCTTCCGCCAAAACCATTAATCTCGTCATTCCTTATTATGGATATGCGCGCCAGGAACGCAAATCCGCTCCTCGTGAGCCGATTTCTGCCAAGCTGGTGGCTGATGTGCTGACTACGGTCGGCGCTCATCGCATCATTACCGTGGATTTGCATGCAGATCCTATTCAAGGCTTTTTCGAAATCCCGGTCGATCATCTGACGGCTCTGGATCTCATTATCAGACATTTGAAAAGCCAAAATATCGTCAATCCCGTCGTCGTTTCGCCGGATGCTGGACGAGCTTCAACAGCAGAGAAGCTGGCGAACTACTTGGATTGCCCGTTTGCTATCATGATCAAAAACCGTCCGGCCCACAACCAGTCGGAAATTACCCATATTATCGGTGAAGTGGAAGGCATGACGCCGATTATTATTGAGGATTTGATCGATACAGGCAGCACCATCGTAAACGTCGTTGAAGCGCTCCACAAAAAAGGCGCCCATGATGCCTACGTTTGTGCAACGCACGGCTTGTTCTCGGCCAACGCCATCGAGAAGCTGACGCATCCGAACATCCGTCAAGTGGTTGTAACGGATACGATTGCGCTAAGCGATCATTCGGACAAATTTTTCGTACTGCCAATGTCACCGCTCATTGCAACCGCCATTAAGATCATTTCCGAAGGCGGCTCGCTCGATAAGCTCTTCAAAATCGGCGGCTAATATTTTTTGGTGATACAGGCCGCAATCGCGGCAACGCAAAAACGCATGGGAGTGCTGCAAGCAGACCTCCCATGCGTTTTTATTTTCGGCAGATAATAAGTGTTATTTCGTACTGTGCTTGCCGCCTGCATATTTCGCCGTTCTTGCATCTTGAATGACACCGCTCCAGTTGAGACCGTAGCCAAAGCCATAGGCATGGCCTACTGTATCGACATACACATCCATATCATGCGGCGTGTCTTCAAGCTGCTCTTCCACTGTCAACATGTCCCGCGGCATCTGGAAGGGCAGCAGGCCAGACGGCTCGGAAGCGCCGATGATCGTCTCCAGAAGCGCCTGCTCCTGCAAGCCAAAATGGGCAATAATAGCGTCAGCTTCAGCTTCAAATTCAGCGACTACCGCCGGGTTGCTGAGCGTCATCGAAACGATAACGGGCTTGCCCTTCATTTTCGCTTTCGTGTCCAGCACCATATCCAGATCGGATTCATTGGCAACGGTAACCGTCTTCCCTTTGTAGGTACGATTCAGCACATCGCGCGCATCGCCAGCAAGGCTCGTCTCACGTGCATGCACAGCCGTATACGGACGGTATTGAAGGCTGACCGGCACATAGCCATTTCCGCCCGCTTCAGCGTCTGCCTTGCTGTAGCCCATCGTGCTAAGCGGGCTTTCAATGCACACCAATGCAAAATCTGCCTGCTCCGGATTGTCCGTCACGTCAAAATACTTCTGGACCGTATCCAAGCTAATCGGGTAACCCTCGAAGGACGGTGTCGGCAGACCGAGCCAGCTCGCACCCTCCGGCCGGAATTTCCGGGGAATATAGACGGTCAGGCGCCCGCTTGCAGCAGGCAGCGGCAGCGTTTGCCCTTCATTTTTCAACAGCACAATCGATTTCAGCTGCGCTTCATAGCCAGCCGCCATGAAAGTAGGGGAGCCGACCGTCGCAGTCGTCTGCGCCACTTCCAAATAAGGGTTTTCAAAGAGGCCAAGCCGGAAAATATTTTTCAGCAGCCTCACTGCCGATTTCTCAAAGCGGCTGCGCATAAACGCCTCGCCATGCTGCTGTACGCCGATCTGATAAGCTTCAATAACCGGACCCGTCTCATTGTTGCCGCCAAATTGGTCAACGCCAGCCATAAGCAGCTTGTAGTGGCGCTCCGCTACGCTGTAGCCTTCCTCAACACCCCAGCAGCGGCCGCCGCTCATCAGCCTCGTAATATCATCGCCTTCATCCGCGGTAATACCCCAGTCCGTGCAGACGACGCCATCGTAGCCGTACTGCTCGCGCAGCAAATCATTTATGAGGTAGCTGTTGTAGGAGTTGCCGACATCTTCGCCATTAATCGGGTCTTGTCCTTGCGAAATCGTATAATAAGGCATAACCGCAGAAGCTTTGCCGGTCTTGCCAGCCAGCTTGAACGCTCCTTCCGTAAAAGGACGCAAATGCTGCTCAAATTGCTCTCCCGGATAAACAGCATATTTGCCATAGCCAAAATGCGCATCGCGGCCGCCTTCGCCCGAGCCCCCGCCCGGCCAATGCTTCACCATCGCATTAACGCTGTCATAGCCCCAGCCTTCGGCAATTTCATGCTCGCCCTCCGACGTCTGGAAGCCGTCAATATAAGCGCGACCCATATCAGTCGATAGCTGGGGATCTTCGCCAAAGGTCATGCCAAAACGGAACCAGCGCGGATCGGTGCCAATATCGACCTGCGGCGACAACGCCGTGCCAATTCCAAGCGCCCGATACTCCCTGGCAGCAACCTCGCCGAATTTTTTCGCCTCCTCCGGATCGAACGTAGCGGCAAGCCCCATCGTCTCCGGCCACATCGAAATGCTGCCGCCAGCTCCAGCATTAAATTCCTTCGTCGAATCTGTCGCATGCCGCGGATCAGAGCTCGTATTTACCGGGATGCCCAGCCCTAAGCCTTCAACGTATGCCTGCATCGTATTGTTCCACTGCGCTGCCGTTTCCGGGCTTTCCACCATCGTCAGCAGCACATGGCGCAAATGATCCTGCTCCAGAAAAGCAAGCTGCTGGTCCGTCAGCGCATGTGAGTCCGCACCGCTATCCGCAAATGCCTTGCCTCCATAAGTGCCCGGATGCCAGCCCAGGCTCGCCGGAACGGCCTGATGGCTGCTGTAGAGCATAAGCCCAGCAATTTGCTCGACGCTCATTTTCGAAGCGAGATCCTCAGCCCGCTCCTGCGGACTAAGCCGCCAATCCTCATATTTATCCAGCTTGCCATCCTTGTTCAAATCTTTAAAATAAAAGCCGTCCTGCTCCAAAATACGGACGCCTGACAAAGTGGAATAGCCGAGCTTGGGCCCGTTTTTATTGTGAATATATTGAATAGTAGTAGCCTGATCACGCTTGTCTGCCAAACCGATCCCATCCCTTCGCGTGCCTGTAAATGCCTTGCTTACCTTATAATTATAGCGAATTTGGCCATGCCCAGGCTAATCATATTCCGACTTTTTAGTTGTGATATTAAGACTATTTTCAAGGTGAAACGGCTGTCGCCATCCTTTGGCGAGGCGGCGCGTTTCATTCCGAAAAATATAGAGAAAGAATAGCGTTACAATATCCTTTCCTATATTTCAAGGGGAAACATAAACATTCTTATATTTTGAAAAAATGGCCGCAGAGCCCATTCGCGCTCTGCAGCCATTAGAAGATCGGTCGGTGACTTCCTTTCCATCACCGTTTTATTAGGACATCCCTCAACCTGATACGTTTATTTCTCAAACAGGCTCTGGGCATCGTCAAGCGCCATGCTGTGGCCTAGCGACGAATAATCGAGCCATTTTTGCCCGTCAAGCACATAAACGTGATTGTTTTTCACCGCTTTTAAGTTAAGCCATACCGGATTTTGCTCCAGCTGCTCAAAATTCGCTTTCGCCTCATTGCCTTTGCTGATGATGACGAAAATCGCATCCGCATCAAAATCGGGCAGCACCTCCTGCGATATAACCGCATAGGGCTCATCCGTAATTTTTTCAACACCAGTTGCTGGTGTCAGCCCCAAATCCTCGAACATAATCGGTCCTACCGGACGTTTCATGCCCATGACGCGAAGCTCCTTCGCTGTTGTGCGAATCGCCATCACCTTGGCATTGGCGCCAAGCTTGCTACTAATCAGCGTCTTTATGGTAGCCGCTTTTGCTTCATAAGCTTTAATAAACTGCTCTGCTTCTGACTGCTTGTCGACATGCTCGGCAATCCGCTTTAAATGATCTCTCCATGTGCCATTGTCCATATCGATGGAAATCGTCGGAGCAATCTTCTCGAATTTGGCAAGGTCTGCGCCAGAATATACTTCATCGATGTAAATAACATCCGGCTTCAGCGCCAGCACAGCTTCCATATCCGGATCTGTAACAACACCAAGCTTCGCTGTGCCTTCCAGACGATCCGCTACGTGGGGAAGGAAATCCTTCACGTCGCCGCCGACAACCGAACCCGCAGGTTTAATCCCTAGAGCAAGCAAATTGTTCGTAATATGAATCGACATGGAGGCGATTTTCACATTAGGGCCATGCGGCTCCACTTGCCCAGCGCTCGGTGAAGCGCTCGCTTCTGCAGAAGCTTCGGCTCCCTGGGCTGCATTGCCTCCATTCGTGCTTTGTGGCGAGCCAGCTTGTCCACAAGCCGCCAGCATGGCGACAACCATCAGGCTGATTAGCGTCAGCAGCGCTTTAGAAGAAAATAGTGATTTATTCATAACTCGTTAAGTCCCCCGTATTCATCGTCTGAACGTTCGTTCAGCATCCACTGATTCAAATTGCAAAAACTTCCCTGCCCTTCTCAAACCTTCTTCCTAAACAGCATGTACAGAAAATACGGCCCCCCAATAAGGGCAACGATGACACCGGCCGGAATCGCATTAGGCTGAAAAATAGACCGTCCAATCGTATCCGCAGCTACGAGTATCACAAGCCCGATGCTAGCCGCCGCCGGCAAAAAATAGCGATGCTGAGGGCCGGCTAGCCTGCGAGCCAGATGTGGAGCTACGAGACCGATAAAGCCAATACCGCCGGTCATGGAGACGCTGGCGCAGGACAAAGCTACGGCAAGAATCATCATGAGCAGCCGATTTCGCGTAACGCTGCTGCCTACGCCTGAAGCGATTTCATCGCCAAAGCTGAACAAATCCAGCGTCTTCGATTTTAAATAAATGATCGGCACCAAAATGACGATCCACGGCAGCAGCGCCCAAACGTTGATCCAATCTCTGCCCCATACACTTCCCGCCAGCCAACGTGCCGCAAACGTATACGTATCCGGGTCCAGCTTAAGGGAGAGGAACAGCGTAATCGCACTGACACCTGCTTCTATCGCAATCCCTACAAGAATAAGCCGGATCGGCATAATGCCCCGCTGCCTGTCATACGCCAGCAAAATAATGACGATGGCGATTATGCTGCCCCCGGCAAAGGTGAACATCGGAATGAGCATCGCAAGCGAGCCTTCCATCGTCCGAAAGAAGGATACAAAAACGATTAGTCCGAAGGCAGCTCCGGCATGCAGGCCCAAAATGCCCGGATCAGCCAGCGCATTGCGTGATACGCCCTGCAGCACTGCTCCGGCAACCCCAAGCCCGATGCCGCCAAGCATCGTTACAACGATACGCGGCAGTCGGTAATCGAACAAAATCATTTGCTCCTCCGTCGTTCCCCCACCCAGCAGCGTCTGCCATACCGCAAGCGGCGATAAACGAATGGTCCCTGTATTTAAGCCGATCAAAATGACTACAATGGCTAAAATAAACATGACGACGCTGACCGTAATCGCCCTGCGAGCCCGATATGCCGATTGATCCATAACTAGAGCTCCCTCCTCTCTTTACGTGCTAAATAGAGGAAAAATGGAACGCCGACCATAGCAACCATCGCGCCTATGGCAAATTCTCGCGGCGGATTGACCATCCGCGATGCAAAATCAGCCCAGACGAGCAGACTTCCGCCGAGGAGCGCTGAAAACGGCAGCACAAACCGGTAATCGACGCCGACGATTCGGCGGGCCATATGCGGAATAACAAGCCCGACAAAAGCGATAGAGCCTGCGGCTGATACCGAAGCTCCAGCCAGCACTACAGCTATGAGCAGGCCGAGTATGCGGATGCGGGCTGTTTTAATGCCGAGTCCCGTTGCCGCTTCTTCTCCAAGGGAGAGAAACGTAATCGGGCGTCCGAGCAGCATCGCACCTGCCAGACCAGCCAGTATAACGGGGGCCAGCAGCTTCAGATGCATCCACTTTATTCCCGCAACGCCGCCTGCATACCAGAAAGCCAAATCCTGGCTAAGGTCAAAATAAATCGCAATGCCTGTGCTGAGCGAATGCAAAATAGCAGCAACAACAGCGCCTGCTATCGTAAGCCGCAGCGACGTCAGCCCGCCAGGAGCTGCCGAGCCCAGCAGCATGATGAACAAGGTGCTTAAAGCAGCGCCAACGAAGGACAGCAGCATCAAATGCGAATAGGATAACGCCGGAAGCAGCGCAAAGCAAAGCGCCACAACGAAAGCCGCTCCGGCATTTACGCCGAGCAAGCCCGTATCCGCCATCGGATTGCGGGTTACCCCCTGCATAATAGCGCCTGCTACAGCAAATGCCATACCCGTAAGTGCGGCGCCCAGCACACGTGGCAGTCTCAGCTCATGTATAATTTGATGCGGCGTCAAGCTGGCATTATAATCAAAAACAGCCGTCCAAACCGTATGCAAATCCATTTCCTTCGCGCCATTCGATACTGCCATAAACAGCGAGAACACAAGCCATGCGCAGCCTGCAATAAGCGATAAGCTTATCGTATATCCTTTGTTCCATTTCATACGCCTTTACCCGTAAAGCCTCCCCGAATATCAATATTGATAATCATTATCATCTTCTTCATTATAACGATTCCCGCTTTCCCGTACATGACATAATTCAAGATCGCCATATGGATTATTCTCAGGTTTACAGCGATAATCTATTCGGTGACAGCAGCAATTGCCCGGCTTCCTCGATCTGCAAATCAATGCCATAAGGGGCGTAGACGATCCATTTTGTTTTATCGAGGAAATATACACGATCATTTTTCACAGCCGGAAAGCTTCTCCACACCGGATTCGTTTTCAGCAAAGCTACCAGCAGCCTATGCTCCGCCTCATTCGAGAAAACGAGAAACAAATAATCAGCTTCATAGCCGGACAGCTCCTCGGGCGTTATCGAAACCCAGTTGAAACCTGTTCCCGGCGCATGCTGCTGGAGTTTTTCACGGATTTTGGCAGGCGGTGACAGCTGCAGCGAGCGATAAAGCACGTGTCCAATATTGCGGGTGCCATAAATGCGCAGCTCCTCCTGCCGCGCGACGCAAATCGTTGCTGTTGTGCCTATGGACAAAAAGCGCATCAAGCTTCTGCGCAGCTGCTCCGCCTTGCGTTCATGGCGATCCCGCCATTTTCGCGCAGCCTCCTGCTTGCCCGTCAGCTCAGCCAGCTCATGCATATGGCTGTAGATATCCATCGTTGTCCATGGAATGCCTACGATTGGCGCTACATCATTCACATGCTTCAGCGCCTTTGCCAGCACATTATCCTTGCAAACAAACAAATCCGGCTGCACTTCAAGAAAGGTTTGGCGCCCAATTTCCCAACGGTCAACCGCATGTTTTGGCAGCTCCAGCTCCCTTGTCACAATTGGTAGATGGGAGTGGACTTGAGCAGCGCAGAGCTCTACTCCCAGCGTAAACAGATGATCCGTATAGGCATAGGAAAGCGAGCTTATTTTCAAATCCCGATTCCGCGTGTACACCGTCGGCGCATAACCGCTCGTTGCCTTAAAACGGCGGCTAAAATAAAATTCGTCTCCATAGCCGACATCACCGGCAATATCATGAATCGGCTTATCGGTCAGCAGCAGCAGCTCCTTCGCCTTGTTCATCCGCAGATCGGTCAGAAAAGCGACCGGCGTCTTATTCATCACCTTCTTGAACACCTGTGAATAATAGGACGGGTGCAGCTGGGCAATTTCAGCAAGCTTGTCCACTCGAATGTCCTCGCGAAAATGGGACTGCATATAGCGCAGCGTCAGCTCCAGCCGCTTGTCCAAATCATTAGCTGCCATAGGAGCCGCATGTGCAATAACGCCGTTCAGCATTTCATGCAAATAATGCTGCTTCAGAAACCGGCTGCTCTCCTCCATACCGCTCTCTTCAGCCGTCAGCAAATAAAGCAGCCGCTTGAAGCGGCTTCCTTTGAGCTTAATAAGCCCTTCCACCGGAAACTCCAGCTCGCGTTCGTAAGCCCGCTGATGCTCACCCTGCTCCTTTAAGCGAAATAAGTCAAAAATCACCCAGCGCAGCTCCACTGGAGCAGCTGTATGGAGAGACAGCTCCATTACCGTATTTGGTGAAAAAATATAATAACCATCGCGGGCAAGCTTCTCCCGTTCCCCGTTTATAATGAGCTCCCCCTTGCCTTTTGCTGCATACAGCAGCGTATGGCTTGGCAGCGGTTGCCTACCATCCGCCCAGCTTGGGGAGGAAGAGGCTTGCCTGGCTTGTTTAATTTCCAATAAAATATCGGTCAAAAATGTCGTCATTTCTTGGATGCTCCCTTAATTGCCGCAGCAGGACAAGCACAGCTTGGAATGCTTAGCGCTGGGCCTTGCCCGATTGTGCGGCATGCTGCTATTCATTATATAGAAAAAAATAGCCGCTGGCACTCTAATCCCCCGCTAGCGCTTTATCTCACCTGCATACAATTTGCCTCTACTGGAAAAAATACCTGAGCCTAAGCAAATCAACAGGGAGGATGTCTAACGCTATGCCTGATAAAAAAACGGAGCAAAACATACCGCATAGCGAACCCATCAGCACCGACTTACAGGAAAATCTCGCAAAAATTCACCAGCTTTTCACAGAAACACCCGATATGGTTACCCGCCACCTGACTATTAAGCAATCAGGCAAACAGGCTGTTCTGATCTACATCGATGGCTTAAATGACAAAGCGGCAATTAATGATAATGTTCTACGTCCCCTGCAGCAAGAGCTCGGCGAGGATAGCCAGGAAATTGCCGTCACTGTCGGCCATGTGGGGCATTTGTCCAGCTGGGAGCAAGCGGAGCTCGCATTTTTCCAGGGGAACAGCCTCTTATTTATTGATGGTGGAGAGCAAGCCTATTCCCTCGATACAAAGGGATGGCCGCAGCGCAATATTGAAGATCCTCAGCTCGAATCATCGCTGAAGGGCGCGCATCAGGGCTTTCTGGAGTCAGGCGATTTGAATATTGCCCTCATTCGCCGTTATCTTCCCAACCGCGGACTCAAAATCAAACGAATTATGGTCGGCGAAAGAGGACAAACGACCGTTTCGATTTTGTACATAGAGGATATCGCAAACGCCAAGTATATGGCGGAGCTGGAGCAGCGAATTCGGAAAATCACTGTCGATGCCATCATAAACACAGGTGAGCTGTGCGAGTTTATCGAAGATAATCCTTTTTCACTGTTCCCGCAGCTCATAACGACGGAGCGGCCCGACACGACCGCTTCCCAGCTGCTGCAAGGACGCTGTGCGGTTGTTGTCGACCGTTCCCCGAACGTTTTGATTGCTCCCGTCACCTTTATGTCCTTCTTTCAAAATATTGACGATTACAGCTCGCGCTGGACGATTGCAACATTTCTTCGCCTGCTGCGCATGTTCGCTTTTATTACGGCTGCCTTTTTGCCCGCCATCTATATATCAGTCGTATCCTATCACTTTGAAATCATTCCGCTCAAGCTGCTGCTCACGCTTGGGGAATCCAGGGGGCAGGTTCCCTTCCCGCCGTTCGTTGAAGCCATTCTAATGGAAATTACGCTAGAGCTGCTTAGGGAAGCTGGGATCCGTCTGCCTGCGCCGGTCGGCCAAACCGTTGGCATCGTTGGCGGTATCGTCATTGGACAGGCTGTCGTGCAGGCGGGACTAATCAGTAATGTTATGGTTATCGTTGTCGCCTTTACCGCCATCTCTTCCTTTATTCTGCCTAACTATGACATGGTCGCGGCGGTGCGGCTTATCCGTTTTATTTTAATGATATTGGCCTCCATGTTTGGATTCGTTGGTCTTGTCATTGGTTTTATGACGATGATTGGGCATATTATAGCCCTTAAATCACTGGGTACCTCCTATGGCAGTCCTATCGCTCCTGTGAGACTAGCCGATTTGAAGGATACGCTTATCCGCGTCCCTCTCTGGCTCATGGACAAGCGTCCGCTCAGCACAGCGCCTAAACAATCCAAACGTCAACGACAAAGCCGGATTCAGGAGGATACCGAATGAAAAGCTACGTGGGGAAGCAAATCACGCTATTCCAGTTCATTGCCATCATTTCTGGCAGCCAGGTCAGCGTCGCGGTACTAGGCTTGCCCAGACGGCTAGCGGAAGCGGCAGACACAGACGGCTGGATTGCTCTCATCATCGGTTGGGCGCTAAGCCTGATTGCCGGGCTCTCGATTGTTCGTATCATGAAGTTTCATCCGAATGGAAACTTATTCGACCTGTTATCGGAGAATATTGGGAAATGGGCAGGCAAGCTGGCCGCCCTGCTGTTTGCACTCTACTTTTTCTACCTGATGTACGATGGGCTTGCGCGCACTATTCTCGTTACCAAGACTTGGCTTCTGCCCACTACACAGACGTTCATACTCATGCCGCTTATGCTCATTCCCGCCTATTCCATTGTCAGACATGGCATCCGCAACGTGGCGAGATATGCCGAGCTTGTCATATGGATGTCGCTTTGGATACCCTTTATCTACTTGTATACGTTAAAGCATGCGCACTGGCTGTATTTGCTGCCTATTCTCAAAAACGGCTGGATGCCTGTGCTGGCGGCGGTGAAATCAACCATTTATCCGATGCTGGGCATGGTCGAAATTTTCGTGCTATATCCACATTTGAAATACAAGCAATATGCGGGAAAAGGTATTGTGATCGCCAATTCCATTACGGCACTCCTCTACCTGTTCGTCACGATTACTTGCTATGTTTATTTCAGTCCCGAAGAAAACAAGCTGTATAACGATCCAGTCATCAGCGTATTAAAGTCCATTGAGTTTAAATTTATCGAACGCATTGAAGTTCCGTTCATTGCCTTCTATCTGCTCATCTTTTCACTCATTTGGGTTCCAACGATTTATCTGGTCTCCTTTTGCACAGCCTGGCTGTTCAAGCAGGATAGCATTATCGTTCCGCTGCGAGTGCTGATTATATCGCTGGCAATTGGGACGTACTTTTATTTTCCCACCTACAATGTCAGCACCTATATGGCCAATTCTTTAAACTCGGTAGGATTTTTTATGGAATACATTTTCCCATTATGCCTGCTTGGTTATTTGTGGTTAAGCAAGCTTTGGAGAAAAGAAAGGAGCAGTCCATGAGCCCTATCGTCGCACGAATCGGTTTAATGATGATCTTGTCTCTTTTCCTTTCGAGCTGCAGCGATCAGCTTAATTTGGAAAATGCGAATATCCCGCTTGTGCTTGGAATGGATTTGGATAAAAACGAAAAATTCCATTTTTATTTAACTGCGCCCGTTTTCAGCAACAACATTAAGAAAAAGAGCTATGAATTAACAGGCACAGCAAAAACACTGCGGCAGTCCAAAGCCGCGCAGGATGCTCAAAGCTCAGGGGCAACACAAGGCCGAAATTACCAGGTTATTTTAATTGGCAAGCGAATGCTGAATTATGAGGGCTGGTTCAAAATGCTAGAGGTCATTTACCGCGATGCCCGAAATACAGTAACGGATCGGGTCATTGTCGTTGATGGATCAGTGCCCGAGATGCTGTATTTGAATCCACCAGACCAGCCGATGCTACCCATTTTGCTTCGCGGCATGGTCGATTCAACGAGCTCCCACTCAGAAACCGTTAGCACTACAGCGCATGAGCTTCATCGACAATTTACAGACTTAGGAATTACCCCTTATGTTTCACAGGTGAAAATCATTGGCGGAAAAGTGCGGCTTCAGGGAACAGCGCTTATTTCACAGACAGGCTTGTACAAGGGAACCCTTGACGCCCAGGAAACGGTGCTGCTGCGCATTTTGCAGAAAAATGCAGAGCCAGGCTTCAGCCTATCCTATCAACTGCCACAGGAGCCGGAAATCTCGCCTTTTGCAACTAATATGGTCAGCTTTACTGCGGGCAAGGTCAAAACTAAAATAAAAACGGGTTTTCAAAACAACCGCTTCAAATATGATTTTAAAGTAAGCCTAGTCGTCGGCCTCTCCGAGCATCTGTTTCCCTTCGATGTTTATCATGACAGCAAGCAGCTTGAAAAAATGATTGAGGAGCAGTTAACCGCCCAGTTCAACGCGCTCATTGCCAAAATCCAAAAGCTCAAAATTGATCCTATTGGGCTAGGCGTTTATGCCAGAGCATATGAATATCAAGCATTCAAAAAAACGGAGAACGAGTGGGGAGAAGTGCTGTCACAGGCCGATATCCATATTTCCACCAAGGTAAAAATCTCCGCAATGGGGCCGATAAAATAAGCCAAGCAGACTGTCCTTGATGACGGCCTGCTTGGCTTATTTTCAAACGTACAGCAACATGGCTTCATTAAATGGTTCGTTTACGCCTGCTTTATAATGTCGAGCTTGTCGCCCGGCGCCATCACTTTGCCATTAAGGCCTCGTGCTTCCAGAGCCTGCACGAAGCTTTCGGCATCCTGCCTGATGGGCTCAAACGTATTATAATGAATCGGTATTACGAGCTTAGCCCGGTACCATTCCGCAGCCTGCAGCGCTTCCTCCGGCCCCATTGTAAACTGGTCGCCAATAGGGATAAAGGCAACATCGATAACCTCTTGATCGCCGATCAGCTTCATATCGCTGAATAAGGCGGTGTCGCCGGCATGGAGGATCGTCAGCCCTTCGGAGCGAATAACAAAGCCCGAAGCAAGCCCTCCGTATGTAATCGTCTGCTTTTCTTCGTCAATAATGCCCGACGTATGGATAGCCGGCACCATTTTCGCCTGCGCAAAGCCTAAATCGACGGTGCCTCCGATATTCATCGGTATGGTCTGAACACCTTTCCAGGACATATATGCCGCAAGCTCAAAATTAGCTACAACAGGCGCATCGTTAGCTTCAGCTACTGGCGCCGCATCCAAAATATGATCTTGATGAGCATGTGTCAGAAGGACAGCATTCACTTTAATATCCTCGGATTTCGTAACCGCCTGCCCATTTCCGCTGATAAACGGATCAATAATCAGTGACTTGTCCCCTGTTATGAGCTGTACAGCAGAATGACCATGATAAATAATTTGCATCGCTTCCTACACTCCTTTAACGATAAATTAGCTTGAAGTCCTTATTTCCATATTACGCTCCGGCCTGAACAGTTGCAACCTAACGCGAGGAGCATCGCCTTGAATATACGAAGGCCAAGGTGAAACGGCTGCCCTCCGTCCTTTGGCGGCGCGGCACGTTTCAGTCCGAGAAATATAGAGGAAGGATGAAAAAATCATATCCTTTCCTATATTTCAAGCAAAAGGCGGCCAAACGATAAAAATCGCTTGGCCGCCCTTAAGCCGCTAACCTATCTCAATCCTTCAAGAATCCGATCCTGAATGACCGAGTCATCCTCAACAATTGTCGCTCCGGCTTTCATAATATAAATAACGCCTCCAAAAAAACATGCTGTAAGAATTAAAAAGCAATATAATGCCAACATCGCTTACACCCCCTTGAACTATTTTCCTCTATCCTTATTATAGGAGAGTATGGGGTGTAGTGGCGCAGGAAATTTTAACAGGATCGTGAACATCTGCAGCTGCCCTTGCATGCATTTGTACAAACCAAAATCAGCTTTGAATTTTATCCATTGTACAACTGGCAGCAATCCATTATGCTAGTCGACGATAATGATTATCAATATCTTTGAGATAACGCAGGAGGAGAAACACAATGAAACAAGCGGGACGAATTATTTCTTTACTTACTACTGTCACATTAATGGGGGCATTATTGTTGGCATGCGGAAGCAACACGGAGCAGCCTTCAGCTGAACAAGTATTCACCTCTCCTACTACAGAAGTGAGCAGTTCACCAGCTGCAGAAAGCCCAGCGGCTTCGGCGGAAGCTGAAACGGGGACTCGAATTTTCAAGGACTGGACAGGCCACGATGTTGAAGTGCCGGTTACGCCTCAGCGCGTTATTTACCATGGCGAAACGACAGGCGATTTGCTTGCTCTAGGCGTTACACCTATCGGAGTTATGAAAAACACAGAAGGCTCCGTCTATGAGGAGCAAGTTAAAGATGCGGAAGATGTAGGCTTTCCCATCAGCGTCGAAAAGTCATTGTCGCTTTCTCCTGATCTGATCATTTTCGGCAATTCAGATGATGCCCAGTATGAGGCGCTTGCCAAAGTCGCACCTACCGTTACCTTCGATACGTTTGCACCGCTTGAGGACCGCATGCGCATTTTGGGTGACCTGCTGAATAAGAAGCAAGAAGCCGAGGACTGGATTGCCCAATATACAGCGAAAACCAAAGAAATGTGGGCTATGCTGCACGAGAATGGCCTGAAGGAAGGCGAAACGGCTTCCATCTTCACGATGTATCCGGGCAACCGTCTGTTCATTATGGCTAATGCTGGACTTTCGCAGGCTGTTTACAACGAGGATGGCTTCAAGCCGACTCCACTCATTCAGGAAATTATTGACGCTCGCGAAGGCTTCCGGGAAATCTCCGCAGAAATTTTGCCTGAAGCTGCAGGCGATCGGATTTTTATTTTAAATCCCGTACCTGATGATGCCAAGAAAGACACAGAAGAGCTGCTAAAAAACACGATTTGGAAAAACCTGCCAGCCGTGAAAGCAGGAAAAGTATATTACTTTGACATCCAGAAAGCTTCCAGCGATGCAACTTCCCGCGATTGGCTGATTGACGCGCTGCCAGCAGAAATTTTGAAAAAATAACGCTTTCTGCGCAAGCCTCGCTACGAATGGCAAATAACAAACGATACAGGTCGAGTTAAAGGGCATCATTGAGCCCTGACTCGGCCTGTTTTCTTTTTCAGCCAAAAAGTTCAATCCTTCTTTCCGTCCATTCGCTTCCCCCCTTATCTGTGGCATAATGAAAGGATACAAAGCAATCGTATTGCTAAAGAACTTAAATGTAAGGAGCATCGCTCGCATGAATGCCCATGAAACCCCGTCCGTTCCGCTTCACCACCTCTTGCTTAAGCTTGTGAGCATGAAGCGGCTAACGAAGTCCGCGGACGTTACTTTTGCCGAGCAAACCGTCGAGAGCCATACGCTGCTCATTATTGTCGACAGTGAAGGCACGCTTTATTTGAATAATCGCTTTATCCGGTTTGAAGCGTTCAGTGCATTCCAATTAGCTCCCGGAGATTGCTACCAATTTGATGGCCAGACGAATGAGACGATGGACTACTACTGCCTCGTCTATTCAGTTGTTCGTGTAGACTATGTGCAGCCATCGTTTTATCAGCAATCGCTGTTTCCTGGCAAGGACGAGCTGCGTCTTTACCCGCTAGCTCCATATATCAAGCTGCTGGAATCGATACTGGTAGCTGGCAAGTCACTCCAAGGCATCGAGGCATATAAACAAAATCTCGCTTTCCAGAAGCTAATGGGCATGCTGCTAGAACAGCATCTTCCGGCAAGCCAAGGTGACCGCCAGCTATATTCAGTTGAGGATACCATGCACTATATTCAGCTTCATTATAAATCCCCGCTTACGGTCAAGGAGCTCGCGGCGCTGACGAACATGGCCCAGTGGCAATACAGCTCCTTGTTTAAAGCGCTAACGGGGAAAAAACCGCTCGATTATTTGGTATCCCTGCGCATTGACCATGCCAAGGAATGGCTCGCAAACTCCCATGCCTCGCTGCGTGAAATTGCCGAATGGTGCGGCTTCGCCGACGAATATTATTTCAGCCGCCGCTTCCGGCAAATGACCGGCGGTTCGCCAAGGCAATATGCCCTGTCCATGCGGCAGCGCGTTCAGATCAAAGACTGGCTGGGACATCAAGTCATCATCCCAGCAGAGCCGCAGCGCATTTTGTATTATGGCGAGACGCTGGGCGACTTGCATGTACTTGGCTTTCAATCTATCGGGGGGGAGGATTTTTCCGACTTCCCCATGTTCAATAAAGAGCAGGCGACGGAGCTTGCGCCTGATTTGATTATTTTGGCAAGCGGCGACGAGCAGATTTATGAGCAGGCGGCGGACATTGCCCCGACGCTTGCCTTTAACTCTTGGGGAACGCTGGAGGAGCGTTTGCTTATGCTTGGAGACTGGCTTGGCAAAAAACAGGAGGCGCTGCGCTGGTTAGCTAGGCACAAGCGGCGGACGGAACAGATGTGGCAGCAGCTAAGCAGCCATTTAAGGGCAGGCGAGACAGCCTCCGTATTTATTTTTGAACGGGGAAATCGGCTGTTTATTATGGCTGGCAGCGGGCTGGCATCCACCCTCTACCATCCGCTTGGCTTTGCCCCAGTCAGTGAAGTGAAAATGCTCATTGCCGCTCAGCGTGCTTACAAAGAAATAACAGTAGCCTCGTTGCCCCAATATGCCGGAGATCGCCTGTTTATGATTGTTCCCGAAACAGACGATTCGCGGCATGCGATGGAGTCGCTCATAAGCAGTCCGCTCTGGAAGCAGCTTGCGGCCGTCCAAAGGGGGCAGGCTTACTTAGTTGATAATATATGGAACTACGGCGATGCGGAAACAGGAAACAAGCTGCTTGGCATGCTGCCCAAGCTATTACAAAAACCGTCCTGAAGCCGGAGCTTCAGGACGGTTTATTGAAAATATAGGAAAGTAGATCCATGCGCTATCCGTTCTCTCTATTTCTCGGACTGAAACGCGCTGCGCCGCCAAAGGACGGCGACAGCCGTTTCACCTTGAAATATAGGAAAGGATAGGATTTTTCCATCCGTTCTCTCTATTTCTCGGACTGAAACGCGCTGTGCCGCCAAAGAATGGCGACAGCCGTTTCACCTTGGTTAGCCTTTTACTGCGCGGTTTTCCACCAAATCGAAGAGGGAAGGCGGTCGGCCCCAACGGCTACCGGCTCGCCAATGATTGGCGTTGCAACCTGTACATTCAGCTGCTGGGCTGCTCTCGTCACGCGCTCTACTGGATCATTCCAGTCGTGAAAGCTGAGCGTAAAAGCTCCCCAGTGAATGGGAAGCAGCGTTTTCCCTTTAACATCGACATGCGCCTGCACCGTTTCCTCCGGCATCATATGAATCGCCGCCCAACGCGGATCATATTGTCCACATTCCATAAGAGTCAGGTCAAATGGGCCATATTTCTCGCCAATTTCTTTGAAATGCGCACCATAACCGCTATCTCCGCTAAAATATATATTAGCTGCGCGTCCTGTAATAACCCAGGAGCACCATAACGTAGAATCCCGATTGTTCAAGTTTCGTCCTGAAAAATGCTGGGCTGGAGCAGCCGCTAACCGAATGCCTTCAAATTCCAGCTCCTCCCACCAGTCATGCTCCGTTATGATGGATTTATCTACTCCCCAACGCTCCAAATGGCTGCCTACACCGAGCGGAACGATGAAGCGGCGAACTTTGTTTTTAAGCTTGAGAATGGAATCATAGTCCAAATGGTCATAATGATCATGGGATAAAACAACAGCGTCAATTTGCGGCAGCTCGGCAATTTCAAACGGCAATTTGCCGCTATAACGCTTGTTTCCGAAAAAAGGGAACGGCGATGGCGCTTGGCCAAACATCGGATCGAGCAAAATATGTTTCCCATCCAGTTCAAGCAGCATAGCCGAATGTCCAAACCAAGTGACTTGCGCTTGCTCTCCCTTATCATCCCCGCCAAATTGCAGCTGCTGTAATGGCAGCTTAGCCTGCGGCCTGCGATTAGGGTTTGTTCTCATATAGTCTCGCAGCATGGAAAGTAAGCCCCCTGCATTGTTGTCCATGACCGTCGTGCTCAAATTTTTAAACTTGCCGTCTTGGTAATGGGGCAAATGTGAGAAAGCCGCCTGCTGCTCCTTCGTTAACACGCCTCCGAGCGCAGGATAGAATTTTAAAACAAGCACTACCGCAAGCAGCAGTATAGCAAGCACAATAATAGCAGTCAGCATGGCAATTACTCCTTTAAGTGATGGTTAATAAAAGCTGGATACCTCATAAACGAACGATCATTTATTATAAAAGAGATTTAATAAAGCGCAAAATGAACACCTTCGCTAATAATAAATGATCATTCAGTTAATGTCAACCTATGCGCTTTTGCTCCTGTTAGCTAATCATCTAAAAGATTGTAACATTTTTCACAGCTTCCCTGCGTCCAATGGATTATAATAGAAGTGAGCCCGGAAGAATAAGGAGGAAGCCCATATGCCTATCCAACATACCGTACATTTCAAAATCATTCGCCCCCATGAAACGAAGACGCTGCACGGGTTGATTTTTCTGGAAGAAAACCAGCAGCCTACTGTAGAGGATTACGCCAAATGCCTTAAATTGTGCGGCCACGATGTGGTCATCCACGATGTCGATAAGTTTATTTTCAAAGCAGAATCTGATGGTCAATCCTATTTAATTGATGTTTTGGAGGATTTCGAGAAGCGCGTGCGTGATCTTGACGCTGAAAATCTCAGCAGAAGCTTCCAGAAGCCAAACCCAAGCTTTTAACCCGCTCCACCTTTCTTATCGTATAAAAAACGCCAAGCTCCAGCCCTTCACAGGTCTGAAGCTTGGCGTTTTGTGTAATTTGTAATTGGACTATCTGACCGGACGACGCTCACTTGCGTGCGGGAAGTAGCCAATTGACGTTGCATACGCAAGCATATTTCCGATTAGCTGCTCATTAGGCGCTGCACATGCAATGCTCGATGGCTGCAAGGCAGCGCTTGTCAGCTCGCAGCTGTAGCGATAGGCCGAGTCCTTCGCCCCGTCGCCTTCCAATTGCGCGATAGCGAGCTGCACACCCTCCTGATTTTTCGGAATGGCTTTATCAAGCAGCCACTTCGTATAGGCAGCTGGGCTTGACGTTTCGATGGAATAGCCGCTGCTGCGCAGCATGTCCATCAACCTCCCGTATGGAAGCGGCTCCGGGTTGCAAATATGGTAGACGCCTCCAGCTGTATCCGGCTTAAGTGCCAAGCTCACAATCGATTGTCCGGCATAATCAATTGGCGTAATATCGATATCCCAGGTAACCTCTGGCGCTTGTCCAAGCAGCAGCATCGATTTGAGCATCCGGTAAAACGCGTTGCTGTCAATGTTTCGCTGGAAGCTGCCGCTTACCGAGTGGCAGGATAAATTTCCTGCCCGATAAATGCTGACGGGAACGCCCTGCTCAGCAGCAGCGTACAGCAGCTTCTCCGCTTCCATCTTGCTGTTCGTATATAAGCTCTCGACTCGCAGCTCCGGCGCAAGCTCCCCTGCGGCTACCACGGCCTCCCATTGCCCGCTTAAAGCAAGATCTTCCGGAATGCCAAGCGTAGAAATATGGTGGAAGCGAACCGTTTGTCTGCAAGCAGCGGCAAGCTCCAGCAAATACGCTGTCCCCAGCACATTCGTACGGGCAAATTGTCCCTCTTCGCCAAAATGCCTTACATCCGCTGCACTGTGCATAATCGCATCCAAGCTGCTTATTAACTGCTGATACTGCTGCTCCTCAAGACCGAGCCGTGGCGCTTCCAAATTACCTTCTACCGCTACAACGCGCCCCTCCATTAATGGAATCGCCGCATCTCCAAAATAATAAGCAATATGGCTCCGAAGTCTCGCTTCGCCCGACTCTGTTCCTGGCCGTACGAGGCAATAAATGGTCGCATCGCTTTGCATAAGCAGCTCATAGAGCAAATATCCGCCTAAATAGCCGGTAGCTCCAGTCAACAGTACGCCCTTCGGCTGCTGATCAAAGCTGACAGGCAGCTCAGGCTTGTAGCGCATAGCCGGCAACTCTTCCAGTGGCAAGGCTGGCCCAACATGGCGGGCCGTCTCCTGCTGCTCGGGCGCTTCGGAAGCAAGCTGCTCAATGCGCGCGGCAATCGCTTCAATCGTTCTATATTGAAATAAATCATTAATTTTCAATTCTGGGTAATATGGCTTAAGACTTGCTAAAATATGAATAATTCCGAGCGAGTCGCCGCCGATCGTAAAGAAATCATCATGAATGCCGATATGCACAAGGCTGAGTGCCTCTGCCCATGCGCCCGCAATCATTCGTTGAATGCCATTTTGAGGGGCAACGTAGTCTACGCTGATCTGCTCCTCTTGGTAGGAATAGCTTTGCAGCTTTTTCCGGTCGATTTTTCCGGTTGGCGAAATCGGCATTTCGTCCAATTGGACGATCCATTTCGGTACAAAATAAGAGGGCAGCTTATCGCCCAGCTCTTGCTTGATGGTAACGGTAGAAAGAGGCTTACCGTCCTTTGAAGTAAAGAAGCCGACGAGCATATTTTGCTCCTGTGCATCCTTTTTGCAGATGACTGCTACGTTTTGCACATTGGCGATTTTGGTAAAGCTGTCTTCGATTTCCCCAATCTCAATGCGATGTCCGCGAATTTTAATTTGCGAGTCCCGGCGTCCCACATATTCGATTGTGCCATCCGGCAGCAGCTTCGCAATATCGCCTGACTTATAAATCTGACCATCGCCAAATGGATTGGCTACAAACGCATCCGCCGTTTTCTCCGGTTGATTTAAATATCCTTTCGCAAGTCCGATTGTTTCAATAAGCACTTCGCCATGTACATGTACGGGGCATAGCTGGTTCAGCTCGTTGACGATATACACTTTGTAGTTTTGAATCGGCTTGCCAATTGGCACGTTTGTCAAATCATCGGAAATATAGCTACTGATTTTATGCGTTGTTGTGCACACGGTGCATTCCGTTGGCCCATATACATTGACGATCGCAATGTTGTCCTGGAACTTCCGCTGGAACGCCCGAACCTGCTCGCCATAAAGCGCCTCTCCTGCTACAGTGATCAGCTTTACGCCTGCAAGCTTTTTGTAACCCTCATCCGATAAATAAGCAGAAAGCTGGTTAAAAAAGACGGTTGGCAAAATCGTAATAATCGTCGTTTTCGTCCTTTCAATGGCTGAAGCAAATTCCTCAACAGATACGCGCTCCTCTGGAGAAAGCAAATACAAATGCGCACCATAGAACAGCGCTCCAATCGTATCCCATACCGATGCGTCAAAGCTGTAGGTGGCGAACTGCGTCAGTATATCCTCATGTCCGATTTCACAGTCCAGCCGCACCGTGTCGCCTAGATTGACGACGCCTTCATGCGCAATGAGAGCTCCCTTCGGTCTTCCCGTAGAGCCGGACGTATAAATAATATAAGCCAAATCATCCGGCGCTACCTGAGCATTCGGGTTCGAAGCCTCTACCCGGTCATAAGCGATATGCTCCACTACGATGATTTCCTTCAACTGCTCAAGCCCTTCGGACTGATGCTGCGCCTGCTCCTCGTATTTCGCTTTGGTCAGCACGAACACCGACCGGGTATCTTGCAAAATGTAACGGTTGCGCTCCTCCGGATGCTCGGGGTCTAGTGGCACATAAGCGGCTCCCGCCTTCAAAATGCCAAGCAAGCTGACTATCAGTTCCAAGCTTCGCTCCATATAAATGGTGACGAAATCGCCTTTGCTCACGCCTTTGCTGATCAACAGGTTCGCCATTTGATTCGCCTGCTCATTGAGCTGACGATAGGTAAGCTCCCCGTGTACAGATGATACAGCCGTTCGCTCGCCATGCTGCGCTGCTGCAAGCTCAATCATGCCATGAATCGTCTGCTTGCGGTCATAAGCGCCGGTTGTTGCATTCATTTTCTCATAGACAAGCCGGTCCGCATCGGTTAATAGATCAATGGCTGCCACACTCGCGGCCGAATTAGTTAAGGCTGCTTGGAACAGCGTCGTATAATAAGCGGCATAGCGGTCGACGGTCGCTTTTCCCAGCAACGATTGATCATATTGAATGCTGAGCTGCCACTTTCCACTGCGTTCTTGAAGCTGAAGGTTAATCATTTCCGAAGTAGGCTGTACCGGGTGTCGATGCGAGAAGAGAGTATCATAATGGGCTTGGTCCGAGGATGATCCATTATCTTCAGCATGCAATAACGAGGTTTTCAGACTTGCAAATGTGTTCGTTTCTTCGATATGGACTAGCCATGGCTTAACCTTGCCTTGGGCTCCCTGCACGCCGATGAGCAGCTGCTTCTCACTTGAAAGTCGGTACAAGAGCGCTGCATACGCCGCAGCGGCCTCTGCTTCTAAATCCTGTTCTTTTCTCGTTTCTATCAGTTGGCTTACCTGTTCGCCCAGCGCGTATTCTTCCGTTGCATAAGAATACGTGCGGTTATGACGCGAAAAATCTAGTGGGATTAATAAGACAAATTCGCTGGAAGCAATCTGGTTAATTGTAGTGTGTTTATTTTCCGTCATAATTGTAAAACCTCCTGTGGGGGAATTGCCCTGCAACTGCAAGCAGCCGCAGGGCTCCCTTTATGATAGTTATACTGGGATTAAGAAGTACGGACTTGGAAATGGTTAATGAGCTCTTGCAGCTCTTCCGACATTTGTGTCAATTGCGTCGACGATTCTACAATGGCATTCATCGATTCTTTTTGCTCGGCAATCGATTTAGAAATTTTCGCACTGTTTGCTGCTGTAATGCCTGCGGAAGCCGATAGATTTTCAGCCGTAGCCGTCAACTCTTCCGTACCTGCAGAAATTTGCTCTGTAGAGCTCGATACTTCTTGAATTTGGAGCGTTACACTGCGAGTAGCGGACAAAATATCGTCCAGAAGCGAACCCGTCTCGCTGGAAATTTGCAAGCCCGTACGAACTTGACCTGTCCCCAGATTCAATGCATCAACAGCTGTCGTAATTTCCTGCTGGATTTCTTTAATCAATGTGGAAATCTGAGTTGCCGAGCTATTGGACTGCTCAGCGAGCTTGCGAACTTCGCCTGCTACAACTGCAAAACCTTTGCCATGTTCGCCGACCCTAGCCGCTTCGATCGCTGCGTTAAGCGCTAGAAGATTCGTCTGCGTCGCAACTCCCATAATGAGCGAAACGATGTTTTCAATTTCCTGTGAACGGCTGGCAAGGGATTGAATCGCACCGGAGGACTCCACCACAAACTTTTCAATCTGCTCCATTTGCTCAACAACTTGGCCAACGACCTTGTTGCCTTCCTTCGATTTGTGTTCCATATCGCCAGCTTCAACTGCTACGCTCGACGAGCTGTGAGCAATGTTTTGAATAACGGTTGACATTTCGTTCATCGCTTTGGCTGCTTCGCTGGAGGACAGCTCCTGGTTAGCAATTTCAACGTTGATTTCCCGCATGTTTTCAGTAATTTCTTCTACCGTCTTGCTGTTCTTTTCTGAAAACTCATACAAGGATTTAGCAGAATCTGTTACAGCATTCGACGTTAGACGCACTTTGACCATCATGTCGTTGATCCGGCGAATCATAATGTTGAATTTATGATTGACGATACCTAGATCGCTGACGCCCGTTTCCAGCTCGACATTCAAGTTGCCTCCGCTCACTTCCTCAATGCCTTTAATGAGCTCTTTAATCGGCTTCATTGTCATACGTGAAATAAAGAACTGAAGCAAGAAAATGAGCACAAGGAAAATGAGCATGATCGAAATGCCGCTGATCAGCAGCGTTTGCAGACCGTTAGGCACAGCACTCGCATCTACATCCGCCGCGAAGAAAGCAAATACATTGCCGCTGCTGTCTTTAATCGGATAAAGAATTGTCGTCCAAATACCAAAATCATCGGAGTAAAAGCTGGTGAATGTAGGTACTCCTATATTCAGCATTTCCCCTATAGCGGTAGACATCGCCGCTGGCTGCTCATACATCGTGCCCACGCCCATATTTTCGCTGGAGAAAGCTTCTACCAGATTCGTAGGCATAGCAATAATTGACGTTTGATTGCCATTCGTCAGCTCTGTTCCGAATACATAAGCCTGCGCGATATTCGGATTATATTTATGTATCAGGTCCAGTGTTGCTTTCAATTCCAATTGTGTGGCGCCTTCGTAGCTTTTCTCGTTGATCGCTTGCTGGATTTTCGCAGGGTCCATTTCCTGTGCCCATTCCTGTGTAATTGCACTAATTTGTCCGCGAAGCTGCTTTATCAAAATATCCTTCTGAATGATGTAGCCTGATGCAATTAAGATCGATCCAATTAATACAATGTTAAAGAAGGCAAGCAGCAAATTTTTAGAAAAAAAGGACATTCGTTTTATGAATTGCATTCTGTCAACGCTCCTATGTGTATGATGTAATGCTACTTTCAAAAATGATTGTGGCGGTTCGCTCACGGCTCTGTCATCCGGCTGTTGCAGTTGGCTGCATTCTATTTGCTTCCCACCCATGACTGAGACTAAAGATCTATTGTCGAAATTTTCCAAGTCCAGATTCGTACTTTAGCCTTATACCGGTTTATTTATCAGAAAATTCTAAACATTGATCACTCCCTCGCTCTTCTACCTATTTCTCTATATTTGATCTGCCGAAAGTTTCCCCTCAAACTAGCTCAATACATTATTCAACAGATACTATTAATACTATCGACCTATTCGATACGAATAGTAATAGATTTTGCTAAATTGTTATTTATCTTATGTAAAAATTTATACAACCGGCAAAACGCAAACAAGCGGACGACAGGAAATCCCTGTGTCCGCCTGCTCTCAAACCGAGTATAACAGCTTGCTAAAACGAATATATCACTTGCCTGACCATACCACTGTAATTTCGTTATAGCCATCTTTGTCCCGGTCAGGAGCACCGGTAATCGTTACAGCTAAATCCTCACCCTTTTTGCCGACCATCGTTAATGATGTGCTGCTTACATCCTCTGAAGTATCCGTCAGCTCTTTCATTTGGAAGTAAGCTTTGTAGGATACGCCAAGCGATTCTAAATCATTTTGCGTCTCATAGACAAAGTACACCGATTTTTTGTTGTCCCGGTTGTTTTCCACCGTTTCTTTCATTTTCGCATCTTTCGGAATCGGGAAATCTGCCGGCAAATATTTCGGGCGCTGGCCAGTGTACACATTGCTGTTGGTACCGCCGCCTCCCGTGGAACTGCTGCTGCCAATTTTCACTTTATTGCTCCCTGCATCGTAAGTAACGGGCACGTTCAAGGCATCTGCAATCGAGCGCACCGGCAAATAGGTCGAGCCTTTATAAGTAATTGGAGCCTGCTTGGCGCCATTGCCATCAACTGGCGTATAAGTGCTGCCATTAAGTTCGATTTTTAAGCCATTATTCAAATATGCTTTAATTTGCTCCAAATTGCTTCCTGCATATACGCCTGCCGAGCCAGTAAGCACCATGCCGAATACTGCTGCGGAAATGACCATTTTTTTGCTTTTCACATCTATCTACCCCTATCTATTGAAAATAATATTCCCCCAATCATTACCTCCTCTGCATGCGCTTAAAACCATTTTCCGCAAAAATAGTTCTAATTTCCTTGCCGCTTCCGGACAGCCGTCTAGAAGCCTGCATCTGAGGAACCAGATGCGGTGCTGCATGAGCCCGTTTCTTCAAGCAGCCTTATGACTTCCTCCAAATGCTTATCCAGCGTAATCGGATTGTAATTCCCCCATACTTGATCGAAGACATAGGCGCAGCCGCTGCGGACGGCGGGCAGGCTGTTCCATATTGGATTGTTCAAAATCGCCCTTCCTTGCTGCTCATCGATCCCGGTATGGGCAAGCGAAAAAAATACCCGGTCACCTGCATAAACGGGCAGCTCCTCCAGCTGTATCGGCATCCATTTCAGCTGCTTATTCCGCTCCGTCAGTGCTTTCAATCGCTCCGGCTGCTCAAAGCCGACCCCATGATAGAGCGTATGCCCAAAATGATGCGTCCCATACATATACAGCGTCTGATCCACATAAACGAACGCCGAAGCCGTCTCGCCCGGCCGGATGCAATTCCCTAGCCGCTCGCGTGCCAGCACAGCCTTCTCCATATAGCCAGCAATCCACTCCTCAGCCTCCTTTTGTCTGCCCAGCAGCTCACCCATCGTACGCAGCCGTCCATACACATCATCCTGCCAGCTCACGTGCGCCATAGGCGCAATTTTCACCAGTTGATCGACGAGCGCCGCCTTTGTAAAACTGGGATATAAAATCAAATCGGGATTGAGCCGCATAATTTGCTCTGCATCAACAGGCTCCTCAATACTATGAACACCGCGCAGCAGCTCTTCTTCAAAAACAGGAAACATCGCGCTGTTCACCGCAATCGGACGAATGCCTAGCGCCAGCAGCTCCCCAATATATTGAATCGAAAATATACGCGGAGCGCGACCGAACTCCTGCATGTATTGCGTCGGTGTAAGCCCAGTCATTTGCTTGAAGCGCCGGCTAAAATAATATTCATCTCCGAAGCCGACCCGCCCGGCAATATCGCGAACGCGGGACGTTTGACTCAGCAACAGCTGCTTCGCCCGCTCAATCCGCAGTGCAGCCAAATAGGCGGTTGGCGTGCTGCCCGTCAACGCTTTGAACTTTTCCCCATATTGCCAACGGCTTATATTCACTTCCTGCGCCAGACGCCCAATAGAAATTTCCTCTTTGTACGAATGCTGCATAAAAGAAATCGTCCGCTCCACTGCCCTTCTAGCATCCAGCTCATCCTCCGCTTTGTGCTGGCGCTTCAAAACCTCCAGCATGAGCTGCTGAAAACGAATATGGCGTTGGAGCGCCTCCAGCTTTCCACGGGGCGGCTTGCCACGAAGCGACAGCAGCATGTCTTCCAATAATGTAAACGGCTCAAAAACCATTTCGCCGCTTCCAACAAGCAATTCCTCATCCTGTGCATCTATCTCGAAAGAGAGCTTATATAATCGAATCGGCTGAAAAGCCTCGCTTTCGACGCTGATCGCTGTGTTGGGGGCCAGCAAAAAGCATTTGCCGTAAGTGGCGAGATGGCTCACCCCATTTATCGAAATGGTGCCCTGCCCCTGCGTGACGGCCAGCAGTGTGTAGGCGGTCAGCCAGACGAAGGCCCGTCCCCTGCCCTGCTCTTCATTTTCCTCGCAGTCGTCATAGAACCGATACTCCAGCCCCAAGAATTTGAGGGCAGGAGGAAACGCAGAAGCTTGTCCATCATGCTGATATGCCATCTTTTACCCCCTGCCCAGTGATAACTGTTATCAATAACATGCTCCCATTATAAAAGATTCCTGCAGAGACGTAAACGGCTCAAGGTCAAACGGCTGTCGCCGTCCTCTGGCGGCGCAGCGCGCTTCATTCCGAGAAACATAGTGAAAGGATGGAAAAATCATATCCTTTCCTATATTTTAAAAAAGAAGCCTTCATACGCGAAAAAAGCGCATAAAGACTTCTTAAAATTACGACTATACTCGTATTTGGCTCGCTCTTAGCCGCTTATTGCTTTGCTAGCAGCTCATACGTCATTTCATCCAGCAGCCAATCGAGGGTAAGCGGATCGTTGAACGACCAGCGTTTGCCAACGACGTAGGCATGGCCATTTTTCACTGCAGGGATGTTTTTCCATACTGGTCCATTCATTATTTCTTCCGTCCCCTTCACGGCATCCTCGTTGTCATCCTGCAAAATCAGGAAAATATGATCGCCAGCAAGATCGGGCAGCGCCTCCAGCGAGATTTCCTTCCACAGGTCCTTGCTGTCCTTGAACAGTTCAGCCACTTTCTCCGGGGCTTTAAATCCGAGGGCATCATACATCGTTGGCCCAAGACGCTGCTGCCCATAAATATAAAGCTTGCCATCGATATGCACGACAAATGCAGAGGCGGTACCGCCCGCCGCGACAACGGGCTTCAGCAGCTCGCGCTTCTCTTCGCTTTTGGCCTCATACTTTTTAATCCAATCCTCAGCCTGCTCCGGCTTGCCGACAATTTCGCTCAAGGTACGCAGACGGCTGAAAATATCGCCGCTGTAATCCATGACTACCGTAGGAGCGATTTTGGACAATTCCTCAAACTCCACCGCATCCAGAAAGTTTGGCACGATAATAAGATCAGGCTCCAGGGCCAGCACCTTCTCCAAATTCGTCGATACACCCTCACCGCTAACGTCTGCAATACCTTGCAGCTTCTCCTCACCGAGTACCGCTTTTGCATTCAAGAAGTTCGTACCCACCATTGGAAAACCTAACGCCACCATCTCGGAAGCATAATAATGCGCTACAATTCGCTGCGGATTGCTTGGCAGCTCTACCTCTCTGCCCATTACATCCTTATAGATGCGGACTGCCGCCTGCTCTTCCGTCGCGGCTGGTTGTGCAGCTGCAGCCTCAGTTGATGCTGCTCTCGTTGACTGTGCCGAGCTCGCGCCGTCCACTTTATTGCCTGCGTTCGAGCCGCAGGCTGCAAGCAGCAGCATAAGCAAAGCTACTGCGCTCACAGTAAACAATCGTTTTGAAGCTGATGCAAATGAAACAAACATAAAACCTCTCCCTTTTATATGATAATAATTCTCAATGATAGCTCCTTTATTCTACTCTGCCCCTTTGCTTCCTTCAATGGACTTTTTCATAGTTTTAAATAGACGAATTTTGCGGCGGCCTAACCTGACCTAAACGGCTGCCGACAATAAAAAAAACCACTTGGTTACAGTGGTTTTTTGTCAAGCTCTGCATTCTCCGGCTTCTCCACATCCAGCACATCCATAAGGAACATGAAGATAGGGATACCGATTATGAGTCCCCATATGCCCATATAATGCTGGGAGAAGATGAGGATAATAAAGGTGTAAAACATCGGAAGCTTTGTTTTATGTGCATACAGCCTTGGATTCAAGAAATACGTCTCCACTGCATGAATGAACAAAATAATGCCGATCGCCCACAATACCATCGGCAGCCCGCCAATCTGGTAGCCGATAATACCAATCGGGATGAACGAAATGATCACGCCTGCCACCGGAATCAGGCTGAGCAGGAATACCATAATCGTCAGCGCGATTAAATAAGGGAAACCGAGTATCCAGAGGCCAATCATCGTCAGCGCTGTATTAAACAGGGCTATCAGCAGTTGAACCTCTATCACCTTGCCGAAGGAAGAAGCAAATTTACTGCCGAAATAATGAAACTCCCGATAAGCCCAGGAAATTTTGCTATAACGGAATTTCTCAGTAAACTGGTTGACCTTGTTTTTTTGTAAAAGGTAGAAAAAGCTGAGCAGAATAACGAACAAAATAATTTCCAACCATTTTCCCAGCTTCATAATATAATCAACAGCATTGCCCAAATACTTCTGGTAGTCCACCTTCTCCAAGGCATCGACCAGCACTCCGACAATCTGGTTGTCTTGAGAGGTGTCTAAAAACCTCGTAATATTATTAATCATATCCACGACTTGATTGATCATCTTAGGCAAATAATTTGATATCCCGAAAACTAGTCCGGTCACCAGCAATATGTACAACACAACCGTCACCAAGACGGGCGATATAGGAAACAGCTTGCTAAGCTTTTTCGTTACAAATCCTTCAAGCCGTCCCATAACGAACGTTACAAGAAAGAGCAGCAGCAGTAAATTAAGCATATTGTGTAGGCTGTAGAATAACAGCACAACCAACATAATAAACAATATTCTTCTCACAACAGAATGGGCAAAAAATGTGCGCATCGCTTCCATAGACTTCCCTCATTTTTATCTAGTCTCGTCTCTTGAACCCTTTCACCTTATACGGCGCAAGCCTGTACATGTTTCACTTTTTTTGTAGAAGGCTACCGACTTAAAGCAACGTGTTCATCACTAATAGTACCTGATACCTAAGCGAGACACAAGCAATCGCCGCGTTTTTATCCTTCCTATAAAATTCAAACAAAATCATAAATTTACGGCATCGCAACCAGCCCGGCCAAACCTTTAAGATAAAGGAGGATGGAACATCCGTTTATTTAAGCAATCCGCCCTTTGGAGGGGATCTATGACTACGATGAAGCTTAAAGATAAAGTCGTCTTTATTACCGATGCGGACAGCGGATCTGGAAGAGCGCTTTTTCGCCTTTTTGCCGAGCAGGGCGCGCATTTTATTTTAAATAGCATGTCTGGTGGGGCCCATATTAACGAGGAGCTTAAGCGGGCCAGCACCTTGGGGCTCCATGTCTTCGTGAGCGCTGCAGATCTTTGCAGCAGCAGTGGCCTGCATGCGGTGCTAGAGCAAGCAACGCTCAAACTTGGCCGAGTAGATGTGCTTATTCATAATAATGATCTCATGAAACCAACCTCTATTGAATATGGCGAGGAGGATTTGTTTCTGGATCTATTGAATACGAATGCTAAATCCGCTTTTATATGTACAAAGGTAATCGGCCAGCAAATGGCTGATGGTGGGGCAGGGTCGATTATCTTCGTCTCCTCGATTCATGCGCAGAAGCCTACGGGCTCCTCCTTCGCCTACAGCGCGTCCAAAGGCGCGGTCAGCATGCTGGCGAAAGAAGCGGCTCTCGTACTTGGGCGCAGCGGCGTAACCGTCAATACGATTGAGCTGGGACCAATCGTAGGCGATGATGAACGGTTCGCGAGTGAGCTATCTACGCTATATGAGGATTACGCGCACAAAGTGCCAAATGCAGTACTCGGCAGCTATGATGATTTGGCTCAGCTTTCGCTGTTCTTAGCCTCTGGCGAGGCGCGATACGTAAATGGCGCGGACATTCGATTGGATGGCGGATTTTTGCAGCATTATATGGATTTCAAAATGAAGCGGCCCCCACTACTGGACAGTCAAGGAGGATGAGCATGGACCTGACAGGCAAGGTGGCCCTCGTAACGGGTGCCGGAACAGGTATCGGCCAAGGTGTTGCCGTCCAGCTCGCACAATGTGGCGCGAAAGTCGTCATTCATTATAATCGCAGCGATGCCGGAGCGAAAGAAACACTAGCGCAAATTCAGGCAGCCGGTGGAGAGGCAGTTATAGCGCAAGCCGATGTTGCCAGCAAAGCAGAAATCGAACGTTTGATGAAGCAAGCCGCACATGCCTTTCCTCCATCGGAGTCTGGAGGCACAATCGATATTTTAGTCAACAATGCCGCGTTGCAGCTTAATTATGGGCTGTTTGACCATGATGAAACGTCCTTTGACCGCATGATGAACATTAATTTGAAGGGTTATTGGCAGTGTATGCAAGCAGCTATTCCTTATATGATAAATAACGCTGCTGGAGGCCGCATCATTCTTATCTCCTCGGTTCACAGCAAGCGTCCAACCGATTTCGACGCCGTTTATTCCATGACCAAGGGCGGTATCCGCATGCTGGGGCGGGAAGCGGCGATCGAGCTGGCTAAGTATGGCATTACCGTTAATACAATAGAGCCTGGGCAAATCAACGTTGGCGTGCAGTCTGCAAGAGAATCTCGGCCCATTGGACCTGCTGCCTCAGACACGGACGGAGCAAAGCCCGTACGCCCAAAGCGGGATATCCGCAAAAAGTTTCCGCTCGGACGCGTCGGCAAGCCGCTTGATGTCGCTCGGCTCGTCTGCTTTATCGCATCTGATGAAAGCGAGTTTATGACCGGCTCCGCCATCCGATTGGACGGGGGCAGCATGCTGCTGTAGCAGCCGAGTGATCCTTACGATAACGATAATAGGGGAGTGACGGTTGTGATTAATAAAGAAACGTATGAGGAAACGCTAGCCCATGTGCGAACAAGCTCCAATCCGACACAGCTTCGCATTACCGATATCCGGTTTACTGACATTGTAGGCGGACCTTTCCACAGCAGCCTCATTAAAGTATTTACAAATCAGGGACTGATCGGGTTTGGCGAAGTTCGTGACGGAGCCGATAAGGTGTATGCACAAATGCTGAAGGCACGGCTGCTGGGTGAAAACCCTTGCCATGTCGATAAGCTGTTCCGCCGCATCAAGCAGTTTGGCGGCCACGCCCGTCAAGGCGGCGGGGTAAGCGGACTTGAAATTGCCCTATGGGATTTGGCCGGAAAAGCGTATGGCGTTCCCGTCTATCAAATGTTAGGGGGACGCTTTCGCGACCGCATACGCATGTACTGCGACACGGAAGTCGTGGGCAAAGACACCGGTAAAGCAATGGGCGAAGCCTTGAAGAAGCGTATGGACGAAGGCTTTACTTTTCTAAAAATGGATCTCGGTATTGGCCAAATCATCCATGAACCGGGCACCTTAAGCGCGCCGCTCGGCTTTCTCGAGGAAATGCGGGAAAAATCGCGCAACCGCTACAATCAAAATTTTGACGGCATGTCAGATGAACAGCTTCGCGAAATAACGAACCGCCATTATGATATTTATAATATTGCTCACCCGTTTACCGCCATTCAGGTGACTGAAAAAGGGCTCGATCTGCTTGAGCAATATGTAGCCGATGTCCGTTCCGTTATCGGCTATCAAGTGCCGCTCGCTATTGACCACTTTGGACATATCGGGCTGGAAAGCTGCATCAAGCTTGGCCGCCGCGTCGAGAAGTTCAACCTCGCTTGGATGGAGGATATGCTCCCGTGGCAGTATACCGAGCAATACGCTAAGCTTGCACGGGCAGTGGCCACGCCGATCTGTACAGGCGAGGACATCTATTTGAAGGAAAACTTCAAGCCTTTGCTGGAAGCGGGCGGCGTATCCGTCATTCATCCGGATGTGCTGACGACCGGGGGGATTTTGGAGACGAAAAAAATCGGTGATATGGCTCAGGATTACGGGGCGGCGATGGCCATCCATATGGCGGAGAGCCCGATTGCCTGCTTGGCCGCCGCGCATGTTGCAGCCGCAACGGAAAATTTCCTCGCCCTCGAATACCATTCCTGCGAGGTGCCTTGGTGGGATGATATTATAATTAGCAGCAAGCTGCCAAACAAGCTGGTGCAGGATGGCTTCATTACGATCAGCGATGCGCCTGGACTTGGCATTGATGATTTGAATGACGAGGTGCTTGCCGAGCACCTGCATCCCGATATTCCCGGCATCTGGGAGTCTACCGACTCGTGGAACAAGCTGCTGTCGAACGACCGTTTGTGGAGCTAGTCAAACAGCAGAATACGAAGGAACCATCATTTTAGTAAAGATAAGTGTTTATAGCAAACAAGCTGCTTCACATGTCCTAAAGGGATTTGTGAAGCAGCTTGTTTGCTCTTGCAGTTCCCTTTTTGAGGATAGCTTGTTGATGAGCTCCCCGCCGTTCATGACGAGGAACAAATTTGATAATCATTCCTTTATCGCCGCTGAACTTGTTATAATGGACAGGAAGTGTTAACCACAAGATAAAAACAGGATTGCACCTATTGGAGGTAGAGAAATGACTGCAAACCAAGCAGGCTATGAAGTAACCAGCTATACCGATACGTATCAGATCTTTGAGCTAAAGGAACACGCAACAAATTCCCGCGTCCTCATCTGCCCTGAACGCGGCGGCATCGTAATTGGCTGCCAACTGCAAGGCCAAGAGCTGCTGTACCTCGATCGCGATACCTTTATTGATCCGGCTGCCAACATTCGCGGCGGCATTCCGGTTTTGTTTCCGATTTGCGGGCAAGTGCGAAACGGTGCCTACGAATGGGATGGCGTAAGATATAATATGCGCAATCATGGCGTAGCCCGCCAAGCTTCATGGAACGTTGAAGGGCAGTCTGCTGAAAATGGAGCCTCGCTTACGCTTTCTCTGGAAAGCAGCGCACAGACACAGGCTGCGTATCCGTTCAACTTTAAGCTGACTTTCACCTATCGCTTGAAGGACGGCAAACTGGACATTGAGCAAGCATACAGCAACTTGTCCGAGACTAGCATGCCTGTACATGCCGGCTTCCATCCTTATTTTGCAATTGCCGAAAAAAATCTAACTTATCGCTCTGACGCGCAGCAAGCGCTAGATTACAATGACAATCAGGTGAAGCCGTTTTCAGGCCCGCTGGATTTGAACGGTCTCGTTGAATCTGTCGCTTTGCTGGATGCTACGACACCGGAAATTTCATTTCCGTTTGGAGATCAGCAAATTAAGCTAAGCTACAGCGAAGTATTCGGAACAACCGTCATTTGGTCGGTAGAAGGCAAGCCTTTTGTATGCGTAGAGCCTTGGACTGCTCCGAATGAAGCGCTGAACGACAAAAAAGGGCTTGTAATGGTCGAGCCAGGCAAAGCTTTGGAGGCCAGCATTACGATAGCGTTGGAGGCTTAATTTAGCTGCAACTAGGTGAAACGGCTGTCGCCGTCCTCTGGCGGCAAAGCTACCGTTTCGCGTAGAAATATAGAGAAAGGATGGAACAATCCTATCCTATCCTTTCCTATATTTTAAAAAAGGTACTGCTCTTGGCCAGCATGTCAACATGCCAGCCGGCGGCAGTACCTTTATTTTACCCGCAGCTTATTCTACGGCTATTTTTTGTGCTGCTGCCGTATTTGTGCTGGTTTGCGAGCTTTCCGCTTGCCGTCGGGACGCTGCCTCCATCAACCCTTTAATGTACCCTACCCCGAACAATCGTCCCAGCAGCTCATAGCCGGGGTTATCATTCGTTTCGCCTTCCATCGTCGGCACATGATCAGGCCTTGCCGGTCCAGCAAAGCCAACATCATAGTAGGTGTACATCGCCTCCAGCATGTCGGTAATGCCATCATCGTGGAACGTTTCCTCAAACTTTTCCGCTGTGCCGCGCACATCTCTAAAATGAACAAAAAACATTTTGTCCTGTCCGCCAAAATGGCGAATGACGCTTGGGATATGCTCCCCCGCCGTCGCCAGCGTACCTTGGCATAGCGTAATGCCATTATAAGCGCTTGGCACAAGATCAATGGCTCGCTGCAAGGCATCGGCACTGCGCAAAATACGCGACACTCCGCGAATAGGGGTAATCGGTGGATCATCGGGATGCAGCGCCAGCTTGACCTTCGCTTCCTCCGCCACAGGCACAATCTGCTCCATAAAATAATGCAGATTTTCCCACAGCTGCTGTTCGGAAACGATGCCCGCTTCGGTAAGCGGAGAATTCCGCATCAAGCTGTGATCGTAGCTTGAGACGAGCGCCCCGCCCCGCGTACGAGTCGTCGTTGAGGTGCGGAACCAATTGAACTGCGCCATAAAATTGTAGCATAGCACAGGGATACCCGCCCTCCCCATATTAACTATAAATTGCTGAAATGTTTCAATTTCCGCATCGCGCCCTGCTGTGCCAAGCTTAATTTCATTGCTTGGCGGCATCGATTCAATGACGGCCAGGTTGATGCCGCTGTCGGCAAACCGCTGCTTCATGCGGATCAGCGGCATTAGATCCCAAGGCTTTTCACTTTTTTCTTCCCATGCCAGACCGCTCACCGCATAATTGACATCCATTTGCTTCGCAAGCTGCCACAGGCGGTCAGGCCGCGGCGAGAAAAATTCTGCTAGCTGCATTAAAAATTCCTCCCAGCTCGTTTACAAGCTCTGCATCCATTACGTGAATTAAGATTTTCCCGCTTTGGCGGCCAGTTCCTTGCCCAGCTTGTCGATTTTATTAAAGGCGTCTTCAATCGACTGCTGGCCGAAGGAGACGGCATCCATTTCCTTTTTGTACGTATCCACCCATTCCGAAAATCCAGCGGCAGGTGAATAAAACGGCAGCGCTTTGTCCACCGACATATCATAAATCTCCTTGCCCAGCAAATCCTTGGCTTCAAGCGTCGGCTCAAGCGCCTTGAATATTTCCGGATTAATCGGCAGTCCGCGCGTCAAGCCAAGTGCTTTGCCTGCCTCCTGATCCGTTATAAACCATTTCACAAACTTCTTCGCTTCCTCCTTGTTTTTTGAATTGGCGCTTACGCTGAGAAAAATCGTCGATTGCGCCCAGCCCCCGCCAGCTGGTCCCGTCTGCAAATTGACAACGCCCAGCTTGCCAGGCATCAGCTGCTCCAGTGCGCTTACGGAGCCAGTCGTCGCGCCTCGCGTCAGCACTACGCCTGAAGCCATAGGGTCGGCTTGCGGGTCATTTTCCAGGAAAGAAGCGGCTAGCTCGGCTGGTGGAACGATTTTATTTTTGCGGAAATCGTCATAAATGCCATAAAACGTCATGAACAGCTCCTTATCGAGCGTGAACGTTTTGCCGCCGTCCGACATAATGGGCGGTTTGCCCATCGCCGTCTGGTAATAGTTGAAGCCATCCCAGGTCGATGTATCGCCAATCGGATATTTGCCCTCCGGCAGCTTGGCACGAGCATCCCTCGCCCACTGAAAAAACGCATCATATGTCCAATCCTTATGCGGCAGCGGGATACCGAGCTGCTCCAGCTCTGTTTTGTTGTAGGCGAAGCCTTGCGCGTTCTGACTAAGCGGGATGCCATACAGCTTGCCGTCTATTTGCAAATTTTTCAGCACATTCGGGTCCACTATGCCAGTCAAATCAATGTCGGATATATCCTCCAGTTGGCCTCTGGCGACATATTCCTGAATGTAAGCCGCATCCATTTGCAGCACGTCGGTAATCGACTTGGAGGCTGCCAGTGTCGGAAGCTTCTGCCAATAAGCATCCCAGGCCATAAATTCCGGCTTGAATTTTACGTTTGAAAATTGCTGGGAATAGATGTCCAGCGCTTTTTTCGTCGCTTCATGACGGGCATCCGAGCCCCACCACATAATGCTGAGCGTCGTCGCTGCCCCGCCTGCTTCCCCAGCCGCCGCTGTCTCCGTTGCCGAGCTTGGCTCCGCGCCCTGATTGCCTCCACCGCTCCCGCTATTGCCGCTGCATGCGGTCATTGTCAGCACCACAGCGAGCGTCAGCACCGCCCAGCCTTTGCTTTTCAGCCACCTTTTTCCCATTATCCGCTCATCCCCTTCAAATGAAATATCTTTCTCTATAAGCGATTTTCACAAAAGCCGTTACCCTTTGAGTCCTGTTGTAGCAATACCTTCTACAAAGTGCTTCTGGGCCAGAAAAAAGATGAGAACGGAAGGCATAATTGACAGCAACGACATCGCGAGCAGCTGCCCCCACTGAATATCGAACTGGTCGATGAACATGCGCAGCGCGAGGCCGACCGTGAACTTCTCAACCGAGCTTAAATACAGCACCTGCGCAAAAAAATCGTCCCAGCTCCAAATAAAGGTGAAAATCCCCACGGTCACCAGCGCTGGCTTAATGAGCGGAAAAATAATTCGCAGAAAAATGCCGTACACGGAAGCTCCGTCGATTTTGGCCGCCTCATCAAGATCACGCGGGATACCGCGAATAAACTGCACCAGCAAAAAAATAAAGAAGGCGCCGCCCCCGAAAAAATGCGGCAGCACAAGTGGAACGTAGCTGTCGACCAGCCCCAGCTTATTGAACAAAATGTATTGCGGCACGACCGTTACCTGGCCAGGAAGCATCATCGTCAGCAGCAAAATCGAAAACCAGAAGCCTTTAAGCCCGAAGTACAAGCGGCCAAAGCCATAAGCTACAATCGCCGCCGTCAAGACGCCGCCTGCCACATTGCCAAGTTCCATCAGCAGCGTATTGCCGAAAAAGTGGGCAAATGTATATTCGCCGGAAAAGCGCCAGCCCTTGCTGTAATTTTCCCACATCGGAATGGAGGGCCAGATCGTCGGCAGGCTCAGCTCGGACGTTTTTTTGAGCGAAGCGCCCACCCACCAAATGACGGGATAAATCATGATGAAGGAAAACAGCGCCAGAAAGATATGATCGAAACCTTTTGCACCCAGCCTTCTCATTTCGCTTTCCCTCCATCCGACTCGTAAAATACCCAATAGCGGGAAGCGGCAAAGTTAATAATGGTCAGCAGCGCTACGATAACGAGCAGAATCCAGGCCAGTGCAGAGGCATAGCCCATCTGGTAATGCTTGAACGCTTTTTCATAGAGGAACATGGCGTACATGTAGGTTGAGTTGATCGGCCCGCCCTTCGTAATAATGTAGGCTGACGTAAACGTTTGAAAGGAACCAATAATGCCAAGCACCAGGTTGAAAAACATAACGGGAGAGAGCATGGGGAGTGTAATGCTAATAAATTTCCGCGTTTTGCCCGCTCCGTCGACCGAGGCGGATTCGTACAGCTCCTGCGGAATTTGCTTAAGCCCGGCCAGGAAGATAACCATGGTGGAGCCGAACTGCCACGTATTGAGCAGGATGAGCGTAGCCAGCGACGTATCGGGATTGGATATCCAGGCGACGCCTTGAATGCCAAACCAGCCAAGCACCTGATTCACATACCCGTCTAAGCTGAACATGTTGCGCCACAATGCCGCTACTGCAATACTGCCGCCGATGAGCGACGGAAAATAAATCGCGGTGCGGTAAATATTCATGCCGCGCAAGCTTTTATTCAGCGCCATTGCTACCATAAGCGAGAAAAACAGCTTGAGCGGCACAGAGAACAGCACGAACATAAACGTAACTTTTAACGACGTGGTGAATGTGGAATCATTCGTAAAAATGTTGACATAGTTGTCCATCCCGGTCCACTCGGGCGCTTCAAGCAGCGAATACTCCGTAAAGGATAAATAAAATGACTGGGCAATCGGCCATAATGTCAGCAGTAAAAACCCTAGCAGCCATGGCGAAATAAATACGTAACCAGCCAAATGTGTAATCCGGTTATCTTTACGCTTCACCCCATTTCTCCCCTCCCTTTGCTTATTCAAGTCAAATGCTTGCCTGAGTCAGTTGCTTTTGTCTAGCCTTACTTTATACGAAAACGCTTTCATAAATGAAGGAGACAATTTTATGAAATGGTTGGTTTTTTTTAGAGTCCGCTGTGTAATACCTTAAAAACGTCGCATCGACAAATTTGCCGCTGCCTGCAACAATAAAACTATAGCTTGAACAGCTCTAATTTGAACCAATTACAGTAGCGGAAGAGGTGCTGCAAGATGAAGTTCGATAATCCGGAAGATATAAGACAATTGACCCCGCTTTGGGAGGGTGAGCGCTTTGAGAATGGCCGCCCTAAAGTAGATGAAGATATATTGCGCCGCATGCGAAAAATAACGCTGGAGGAAGCGTGGGGCCCGCTGTGGAATCGCGGCTATACGTTTCAATTCGAAGGAGAGTTCAAAATCATGCATCCCGAGCAGGTGATGGTCGGGCGTGCGGTTACTGCCGTCATGGTGCCCAAGCGGCCTGACCTGCATGAAACGCTGCTTGATTACGGACATGAGCACGAGGATCGCCACGGCTTTTTCAACCAATGGGTCATTGATTCTCTAGTGGAGGATGATGTGGTCGTCGTCGATATGTTTGATAAAATTCATAGCGGCACTTACGTTGGCGGCAATTTATCTACGGCGATTGCCACTCGCACGAAGCGCGGCGGCGCCGTGATCTGGGGCGGTATCCGCGATAATCAGCAGGTGAAGGAAATCGGCGGCATTAACGTCTATTATCGGGGCAGCGATCCGACGGCGATTGCCGATGTGACGATGGTTGGAATGAATGTGCCGACGCGCATCGGCAAGGCGATCTGTATGCCAGGGGATGTCGTGCTGGGCACGCCTGCGGGAGTTATTTTTATTCCGCCGCATTTGGCGGAGCTGACCGTTGTGCAGGCGGAGAAGTCGCAGGTGCGCGACGTATTCGGCTTCATTCGCCTTAAGCAGCAGGTGTATTCAACGGCACAAATAGATGCTGCTTGGAATACGGCGCTGTGGCAGGATTTCATCAACTGGTTCAATAACGATGACGCCGCAGCGGAATATCGGCATTTGAGCTGGGACGATGAGCTTGAGGATGCGAAGAAGAGAGAGCATGATGGGCCGCGGAGCGATGTGCGTCTGTAGGGGACTAGAGTAGAAGGATAACTAGACTAGAAGCAGCCGATGACGGTATGGAGCCGTTGTCGGTTTTTTTATTTTACAAAAGCGGACTATGGCTTTCTTTTAGTAAATTCCGGTTTCTTATTTTGCATGGTATAATCATGTTGAATGGAGCTGATTTGGGATGAACGAGTTGCTTGATCCTCGTAATGATTTCGTCTTTAAGCGCATTTTTGGCAGTGAAGAAAATAAAGATGTATTGCTTGCCTTTTTGAATCGCACTTTTGCAGAGTCAAACGAACCTCCGCTAACTGAAATTGTACTTTTGAACCCCTATACGGATAAGGATGCCCCATTGGACAAACAGTCTATTTTTGATATCTGGGCCAAAACATCTGAGGGTAAGCTGATTAATATTGAAATGCAGTTATTTAATAAGTACGATATAGAGAAACGTACTCTGTTTTATTGGAGCAAACGGTACTCCAGTCAATTGCAGGAAGGAAATACGTATAAAGAGCTCAAAAAATGTGTGACTATTAATATATTGAATTATTCCTTCCTGTCTAATGACCGTTATCATAACGTGTTCCATTTGCGGGAAGACCACACCGGCCTCGCCTTAACGGATGATATTGAAGTTCATTTTATGGAGCTTTCCAAGCTAAATGATCAATTACTGCCTCATGAGGGCGGCTTAATCAATTGGCTGTTATTTCTGAAAGGTGCCGATAAATCAAATTGGGAGGTGCTAAAGATGAATGAACCGACACTAGGCAAAGCGATGGATACCTTGGAATTCTTAAGTCAGGATGGGGAGGCTCGCCGTTTGTATGAGGAGCGGCAGAAATTTTTGCACGATGAGGCTTCCATGATTGAATGGGCTACGGAAAAGGGTATGAAACAAGGCGAACGCCAAAAAGCGATTGAAATCGCCAAAAACATGCTGGCATTGGGCATTGAAATTCCTCTCATCGCCAAAGCAAGCGGCTTGTCTGAAACGGAGGTCAAAGCGTTATAGCTGAAGCTCACTATCATTCAGTAACTGATCAGTCGGCTATACGATCCATAGCACAGAGGGAGCCCACCATTGCGTGGGCTCCCTCTTCCTTTATGCATCCGATCTAATGCCCCGCCGACTCGCGGTACTCGCTTGGAGACAAGCCGACCCGCTTTTTGAAAATTTGGCTAAAATAGCGCGAATCCTGATAGCCGACCTTTTCCGCCACCTCGTAGTTTTTAAAATGCGTCGACTTGAGCATCGCTTTCGCCTTGTCGATTCGGATATCGGTCAAATGCTCGATGAACGTTTTGCCGGTATTGGTCTTGAACAGCAGGCTCAAATAGGTTGGCGTCATGTACACCTTCTCCGCCACGCTTTGCAGCGAAACATGCTGGCATTCCTGCTCCATATAATACATCGTTTTTTTAATGATGCTGCGATGGCTCTCGCCCTGGTAGGGCGCTACCGCTTTCCACAAGCCTGTTACAAACTCGCTGACGCAGCGAACCAATTCATGAAGCGTTTTCATTTTCAAAATGGATAAAATTTCATAAGGTTTATTAGCTGCAGCGGTATCCGTATCAGCTAGCACTCTTCGCTCCATCCCCACGAGCAAACGCAGCGTCAGCTCATACATATGTGAAATATCAATCGTCCCGCCCCTCATCACACTGCGAAAAAACGCCTTTACCGCCTCTTCAAGCTGCCCCTCCGACGTCGCCGCCTTGCAGCCATCAAACAGCTCCTTCTCCAAATGCTCCGGATATTCCTGAAGCGGCATATACGCGCGGAGCTCGCTAAAATAAATGATTTCGCCAATGCCCTGATAAAATTGATGCTGGAGCGCCTGCCCCGCCTGTTCATAGGAATGCTTTACTTCGTGCAAATAACCACAGGGCTTCCCAACACCAATCGTAATCGGATCGGAAAACTGCTCGCCCAGCATCGCCTGCACATTATCGAGCATCCTCTTCGACACCCAGGAAAACAGCAGCACGAGCCGATGCTCCTCATCTAAAAAAAGAACACTTCCCGCCGGAATGCGCGGCTGCAAATATTCCCTTATTTTCTCCATATAGCCGAGCCGGTCATGTTCATGATGAAAATAAGCCGCTGTTGCAAGCATGGCTACAGCCGGATACGTAAAATATGGATTTACATTCAGCTTCACCAGCTGCTCCTTCACATTCGCCTTTCCACTGCTGCTGATTCTGTCCAACACCAGCTCCTGCAGCAAACGATCCCTCATCCAGGTCAGCATATAATCGTCCTTCAGCCATTTCTCCTCTTTCACCATGCTCCATTTCCCCTTTAAATTGAAAGGTTAACAAGCAAGCTGTCCCTCGACTTTAGTCACGGCCTATTCCAGATGAATGATTTTGTAAGCGTGCATATGATCGATAAACGCCCGCTCAGCCGCTGCAACATCCCCTTTGCGCAGCACGTCAATAAGTACAGTATGGTAATCTGCCAGCCCTAGAGTCGTGTAATACCGATTGGAAATCGCCATAAACCGCATAAGCTTCGTCTTCATATCCTTCCATAGCGTCAAAATAGCCCCATTATCACATTTGCGGTAGAAAAAACCATGAAAATCCATGTCCAGCTCCAATATGCTAAGTATATCGTTTTGCTTAACCGCTTGGTCCATCTGCTCAATAATGCCAGCCAGCTCGGAGAAATCCTGCTCCGTAAGCAGCGGCATTGATTGCCTAACCGCGAAGCCTTCAATCATTTCCCGCAGCACGAACAAGTCCTTGATTTCCTTCGCCGTGATGTTGGAGACCACCGAGCCTTTGTTCGGAACGCCAATAATGAGCCCTTCTTGCTTGAGCCGTTCAAGCGCCTCTCTTACAGGAGCCTGGCTAATCTGGAATTGTCCGGCGATTTCCAGTACAATAAGGCGGGCACCCGGTTGAAGCTCGCCAGCCAAAATCTCTTTCTTCAGCTTCATATATACATGTGTACTTATAGAATGAATGGGCACGATTGCTGGATTTTCTGACATATAAACACGTCCCTATTTCAAATTATCGATTATCGTTAATCTATATACTTCCCATTATATCGACTCATTTCCAGCTTCACAACCCAATTTTGGAAATAAGACCGAAACAGCCTTTGCAATAGCTTTTACTTCTAACTTCCCCTAAAGTATGAGAAGCTGGCCTAAAGGGGATATTGCAAGAAAAGGAGGAACTTCCCACATGCTTAAAAAAATCACTTCATTAATCCTTGCTTCGTTTCTCGTTATAAGTGCGAGTTCCTGCGGCAGCACGGTCGATCGTACCAACAGCGGGAACGTCAGCCATTCCGGCTCTAATCAACCAGCCACTGCCTCGACGCCAACCCCTTCTGCTACAGAAACGGCAGCAGCAGCCATTCCAACTATAGCGCCTACGCCAACGGCGACGGAAGCAACGGACCCTATCAAACAAGAAATGGCCAGCATGTCAGTCGATGAGAAAATCGGACAGCTCGTGCTCGTTGGCCTTGAAGGCACGACCATACAAGCTGATGCTATCGAAATGATGAATACCTATCATGTAGGCGGCTTTATTTTGTACAAAAGAAATATTACGGACGCTTCGCAGACGCTAGCCCTGCTGAACGAGCTTAAAAAACAAAATAAAAAAAATCCCGTCCCGCTGTGGCTGAGCATCGATCAGGAAGGGGGAACGGTGAGCCGGATGCCCCAGGATTTCGTAAAAATTCCTTCCGCACAGTCTATTGGCAGAAAAAACAAACCACAATACGCCTATGGAATAGGTGAAGCTATTGGCGCAGAGCTGTATTCCTTAGGGTTTAATATGGATTTTGCCCCTGTGCTCGATATTAACAGCAACCCGGACAATCCGGTCATTGGCAACCGGGCGTTTGGCTCCACAGCGGAAAGCGTCATAACCAGCGGCATTGAGATGATGAAGGGCATACAGGCGGGACATGTCGTGCCTGTCGTTAAGCATTTTCCAGGCCATGGGGATACGTCGGTCGATTCGCATCTGGATTTGCCGGTGGTAGACAAAAGCTTGAAGCAATTAGAGCAGTTCGAGCTTCTTCCTTTTAAGGAAGCGATTGAGCAGCAAGCTCCTGCTGTCATGATCGGGCATTTGCTTATTCCGGCTATCGACAAACAATACCCCGCTTCCTTGTCCAAGACGATCATTACTGAGCTTTTACGGGACAAGCTCGGGTTTACGGGTGTTGTGATTACGGATGATATGACGATGCTTGGCATTACGAAGCATTTTGGCATTCAGGATGCGGCGGTCAAAGCCGTTCAAGCGGGCAACGATATTCTTCTTGTCGGACATGATACCAAGCAGCAGATCGCCGTGCTGAAGGCGCTAAAAAAAGCGGTCAAAGCAGGCGACATCTCTATGCAAGCGCTCGATGACAGCGTTTATCGGATCATTCATCTCAAAAGCGCCTTTACACTAAAAGATGAGCTCATCACCCGTGCCAACGTCGATGCGGTCAACCGTCAAATTAAAAAAGCGCTGAACGCTTCTAAATAGAAGCAGTCGGCGCTTTTTTCGTTGTTCAAATAAATTCCTGGCATAGATTACACTGGCGACATATAACGGCCATAGCTGAGATCGAGCTCGGAAAACTTGCCATCCTTCTCTGAAAGGAATGACACATTTTCCCCTTCCGCCCCCATCCATTTGACCCCAAGAACGATACCATCAGCCGTCTTCGCAGCGAAAAGGAAGGAGAACATTTCCGGTATGACCTCGCCGCCATCATCCACACGCCAAGTCGAGCTTTCATTAAACTCAGCCGGATAATCTTGGAAAACGAAGCCGTCTGCCGTCTGCAGCGCCAAGCTCGCCAGCATATCCTTGCCCTGACGCTCGAACTGCACCAGATACAAGGTATTCCCCTCGTCCCCTATTTCCTCAAGCGGCCACAGCTTCTCTACGCTGCGGTTCTTGCTCTTGGCGATTGCCGCCAACACCTCATCCGCTGCCTGCCCGCTTCGCTTTCCAGTTATGGACAGCAGCATTTCCGGCTTTACCGACTGATCATCGATTAGAAAATACGTTTCATTCGGCTCCGCCTTGCCCTCCACGACCTCAAACAGCTGGCCCTGCTGATTTGCAAAATTTTGCGCCGTTTGCCTGCCGTTATCGGCTTCGGTGGCCGTTTGCTCCGTTTTGTATTTAATTTTGAGCAATTGCCCATTGTGGCCAACCGCGAGATTGAAGCCGGGCCACTGACCGCCGCCCCCTTCAGTCGGGCCTACAAGCAGCTGTTTGCCCGCTTCATCCGCAAAGCCAAATGCTCCTTTGCCAAGCACGGCGGTATCCAGCAGCGGTGCGGCTGCCCATTCAGCGACGGGCTCCTTCGTCGCCTCTTCGCCGCTACCTTCTCCAGATGGCTTAAGCTCTGAGGAGCATGCGCCTAAACATATCGTCAATATGAACATAAATATCAACAAGCTGCTTTTTCTCATCCTAATCCACCCCTTTAAACAAATGATGCAACGACTACAAGCTTAAGACGAAGCAGCTATTTAAAAGGGTGCAGTCCAAAAGCAATCGATTTAGAATTTAATTATTTGTTTAAGCCTTGCGCTTCAAAATAATGTGCCACTTCAATGATCATTGCACCCATTCGTTCAATATCCGGCACGATATAACGTTGCACCCCGTTTAATTGCAGGGCCTCGGCGGTTACTTTGCCCACAGCTGCTGCTAGGACCTGCCCAGCGAATATTTCCAGAAGCTGCTGCTCAAGACCTATTTTTCTTGCATAGCGGAATAAATACTGCACTTGAACGGCAGTTGTAAAGCAGACCACGTCAACCTCGCCTGCCGTAAGCTCTTCCATGAGCTGAGTAAGTACGCTCACCTCGGGCGGAACATGTTTGTAGGGCAGCAGCGAAATAACCTCACCCGCTTTTTTCGCAGCAAAAAAACGCTCCAGCTCGGGCGAAGGCTCGCCATGCAGCTGAATGACAATACGCTGCCCGGCAAAATCAAATTCCTCCAGCTTGTCGATTAAATTTTGCACCGTGCCATCATCATCCGCTACAACTGCTTTCAAGCCTGCCCGCTTAAGATAAGCAGTCGTCTTGTAACCTCTGGAAGCAATCGATGCCTGCGACAACTGCTCCAAAAACGGCTCCTGTATATTCAGCTTTTCCGCATTGCTGGCAAGCGTCTCCGAGCCAATACCCGTCGTTAAAATAACCCAATCAGCACCCTCGACTGCAAACTGTCGCAGTGGCGCCTCCAACGTTTCCTCATCGAGCAATGTCATTCCCTGAAGCGAACGCACGACCGATGTCCCGCCTTGTTTTTCAATAATGGCGCTCATTTCCTCTGTCTTGCGAGATCCTGCTATGACCAATCTTTTCCCCTTCAATGCACCCATTCCCATGCTTGCCCCGTCACCATGCTTTCTCCAAATGTGTTTGTCATATATCTTAACACAAGCGGAAACAGCTGTCGCCATGTCAAGGTAGGCAAAACTTGTTTTACCCTTTAATAACTGCGGCACACATGTAAAAAACCGTTCTCTAAGCCAAGAACGGCAATTTCTTAACATCAATAAATGGTTCCAAAATAACGATAAATAGCGAAAAACAGAGAAAAACATCGAAAACTAGATATAACATATATTTCTTTTTGTATGTTATAATTCCAATTGTCAATCAGGCGTCCACATTTTTGATCACATTTTAATTCCACTTTTAGGAGAAAAGAGGAAGTTGATGCAGGAAGCAATAGACACAGGCAGCATCTACAACGAGCTCCCCCTATTGATTACCGGATCTGGAAGCGTTACCGTCACTGAGCCCGACCGTTGCCCTGGAGGCAGCCCTGATTACAAAATCGTAAACTGCGTAGGAGGTACAGGCCGCCTTGTTTTTCAAGAACGGGAAATTCAGCTGAAGGAAGGCGTCGCCATTCTTTATTTTTCCCACACCGCTTCTATTTCCTGCGAAATTAGTGAAACGCTCAGCATCAAATATTTAACCTTTACCGGTTATTTGCTGCCAGCATTTCTGCAGGCGTTACATATCGCCAACCTTTCCGTATTTCGGCTGGATCCCGCTACGCAAATGCTCATTGATGAAATTATTTTAAGCCAGCAATCCACTCGTCAGGAGCGTGTTTTCACAGGATCAGCGCTCTTGTATATGCTGCTTATCAAGCTGAAGCTCTCCAAGGACCTTTACCTTGTTCCTGAACGCAAGGAGCATACACCGAAGCTGTCCAGTATCCTGACCTATATTAAGCAAAACTATCATCTCGACATTTCCCTATCTATGCTGGCCGGGCAGCTCTACATAACCGAGCAGCATTTGAATCGCATGTTCAAAAAAGAATATGCGATGACCCCGCTCGATTTTTTAACCCGCTACCGACTGCTCAAGGCAAAAGAAATGCTCATTCATGATGATTCCATGACAGCTCATGACATTGCCAAGGCGGTCGGTTTTAATAGCGCAAGTTATTTTGGCTCCGTTTTCAAAAAGCATGAAGGCTGCTCACCGATGGTGCTGCGCAAAAGCTACAAAGCTTCTAAATCAAATTCGGCGATTGAGGCAAGCCGCTGATCAAAATTCAAAAATTCCAAATCCCTCGTCACTTCATTCGGCACTATGATGCAGCGGATGCCAGCTGCTTTCGCAGCCTTTAAGCCATTTGGCGAATCTTCAAAGACGATGGCTTCTGAGGCATCAATGCCAAGCCGTGCCAGCGTCAGCTCATACAGCTCCGGATCAGGCTTTACCCGCCCCACATCTTCAGAGGTGTGGATGACATCAAAGGCTTCAAAGATGCCGAGCTTCTTCAAATAACTATGAACCCAGTCCCTTGTAGAGCTCGAAGCAACCGCAAGGCGCAGATTTCGCTGCTTCACGCTCGCCAGCAGCTCCGCAACACCAGGCAATAGCCCGGCTTCGCCAATATAAACCGCATATTTTTGCTCAGAGAGCTCTTTAATATGGTCATGGTCAATCGGCGTTTGCAGCGCTTCCTCCAAATAGTGGAAAGGATTGAATTCGTCGAAGTTTGTACCCACATTGCGGGACCATAGGCTTAGCGACAACTCTACGCCATGCTCCTGATAAATGTCCCGAAAAGCATAATACCAAGGGGTCTCCGTATCCATAATCAAGCCGTCGAAATCAAAAATGATTGCTTTCAGACTCATCGCTGCTATCAGCTTCCTTTCCTGCTTTTACTTGCAGCTTACCTGGAGCCGACTCTTAGCTTGCAGCTGCCGCTGCTAAAATCGGCTTTCCTCGTTCGCCTCGGTGAGATGAACAAAGCTGAACTCGCTTGTGCTGCCGCCGCCTTTCGGCGATTGCGCAACGATGCCGACCTTCACTTCATCCGGCGTACGCATGCCGAAATAACGAATCAGCTTCCATTCCTCACCATCAGGCGAATAATAGAAGGACACGCAGTCCTCAACTTTATTGATTCGCAAATAAGGATTGTCCGACTGGATCTCTTCCGAGTTGCAATCATCTGACCAGCCGTCCTTAGTGACGACCGAGACGATTGAGGCAGCCCGCCCATTAAATTCAAAGCATAATTTACACCAATTGTCTTTATCGACGTACAGCATTAGGCATCCAGAGTCATACTGCTGCTTCATCTCCACCGTTAGCCTTGCCGTCAATTCGAAGGAGCGCTTGACCGGAGCATACAAGAAAGGAGCGGAGCTGGCAATATGCTTGCCTGATGGATCGCAGAAGAAATCCGCCTCCGGTGGCGCCTCAATAATAACGCCGCCCTGCTCTGTGAACTGCCACTGAGATGGTTCGTTAATCCATGCCAGTTTATCGCGTGTTTCATGATTTAATACATTAATCATTAATTATCCCTCCGCAGCCATTTTCTGTATAACCATTCGACCTAATTGGCGAAAACCCTTCTTTTGTAAATGGTTATTAGACATGATGGTTCGCTTCCATAACCTGCTGTTGCCGGGAAGGAAGCGGGAGGAAAAACACGACAGCCATGAGCACCATATAAAGCGCAACAATGACGGTGAACAGCAGCTTCGGACTATAGTTATAAATAAGTCCCGTCAAATAACCAGAAGGTATAGCAATCAGTGTCATGACCGTCTGTACGGCCGAAAACATATCTGCTTTCTCATGCGTGCCGAGGCGATTCATCAGCAGCGCATCCCGGTACGTTTGCAAAATAAACGTTCCTGCCGCCAATATAACAATCGTCAGCATGAGCAGCGGCACATTGCCGGAAGGAATAAAGAGCAGCAGCAAGGAGCCCGCGGTGCATAAGGTGATCGACAGACTGACGTATTTTTCATCCGAGCGCTGTTTCAGCCGAGGAATGACGACCAAATACAGCACCATGACCGTTACCGCAGTGACGACTGGAATGTAGGAAATAGTCCAATCACCGAAATGCAGCTCCTCTTTAAAAAACACGACCTGGAAAAAATTCAGCTGCAAAATAAAATTGGACAGCACCGTGATTAAAATAATCGGGAACAGCCTTCGGGTATAAAACGCTTTGCCGAATAGCCGCAGGCTGGCTCCCAAGCTTTTCAGCACCTTGGTCTGGCTATGTACCGCAATGAGCTCTTTGCCCGCCTCCGTCTCCTCCGTCAGCCGGTTCCTTACAATAAACATAATCGTCATCATTACGCCTCCGGCAAAATAAATGACGGCGAGCGTCTTCCCGATACCAAAATCGGCGATGACAAAACCCGCTAGCGGCGTAAGCACTCCAGCTGCGGTAATAATCATATTCATGATGCCAAATACTTTCGGTCGCTTTCGCTCCTCGACATCTTCAATAATGAGCAAATTGAACGACACGGTGACGAACTTGGATGTCGCATTTAATAGATAGGCAATCATAAACAGCCAGAAGCTTTGCGAGAACGCCCAAATAAACATTGGAACGCTCCAGGCTACAATATCAAAAATGAGCGAGGTGCGTTTTCGGCCCAGCTTATTCGTAATCGATCCGGCAAACAACTGAAATACAAAAGCAAAATACAGGTTAATGGAATTAATCAGTCCAATTTCAATATCGCTTAGTCCAGCATCCTTCATATAGAGCGGCGCATAAAACAAAACGATCGTTCCAGGAATCGCCCAGAGCGGCTCCAGAAAAATCGAATACCGCGGATTTTTTGGCAAATCGGCAAGCAGCTTCATCTCTAAGGCTCATCCCCTCTTCTTCATGCGTCATTGCTGCGCGGCGCCCCGTAAGCCTTTCCCCGCGCAGCCATAACGCCCTTGCCTTGCCCTACATTATGAAATAAGTGCTGTCTTCACGGAGGTCATCGCTCTTGGCGCGCCTGTACTCATGTCATAACCAATCGTTTCATTAAAAGCGCCTTCGTAGTCCTGCAGCTTTTTGGTTGAAGTGACCATGTTTTCGAGCTCCGGCATGCTCTGAGCAAACTTGAGCGCCGTGCTGATCATTTGATGAACCGCAACATCGCCAATGACATTGACACCGTTATTAATAAAATCAGTCGGCTTAAACGATACTTCATAGCTGTCGTCATAGCCCATTGGGATAATTCTGCCGCCTTTGCCGATCAGCTCAAGAGCAACATGCAGCTGATTGCCGACCGCATCAATAATAATATCGAATTTATGGCCATTGTTAATTTCGAGCACTTTCTCAAGCGTCAGCTCCTGAGGATGGAACACATAATCTGCAATGTTCGCAGCAAAGCTTTTACGGTATTCATCCACCTCTGTGCCAACGGTCAGGCGGCCCAGCCGCTTGCCAACGAGCTGGCACAAGGAACCGATTGCGCCGGAGCCAAGCACAAGCACCGAATCGCTAGGTTTAACGCGAGCTTTCAAGAAGCTGTTGAGCACGCAGCCGAGCGGCTCGACCATCATTGCCGCTTCCCAGCTCATCGTGTCAGGAATTTTGAACACATATCGTTCTTCGCCCGCGTAATATTCCGCGAAAGTGCCATGGATGGTCATGCCAACCTGATGATCCTCGAAATTTTCGCAATAACAGTGCAGCCCCTCACGGCAATAGGAGCAAATGCCGCATGATTGGGTCGGATCGATGAGCACACGGTCGCCTACTTTAACGCTTCTTACTTTAGGACCAACCTCAACAACGGTTCCAACCCCTTCATGTCCGATAATCGTGCCGGAATTGGCCGGAATTTTTCCTTTTACAATGTTAAGGTCTGTTCCGCAAATACCTGAGCCAAAAATTTTAACCTTGACGCCTGTCGGCGACACGATGGTCGGCTCCTCCATCTCCAGAAGTTCCACCTTGCGATAATCCTGATATACTAATGCTTTCATTAAACTTGCCTCCTCTTTCTATTTGTGAATATTAGATTAAACAGCCGACTTGCTAGGCCTATGTTCTTGGCTCCACTCCAGCAAAACTTCCTTAAGCGACTCTTGTACGAGCAGCAGCTCCGTCTCCGTATGCGCATCTGAGAAGACGAAGAAGCCTTTCGTAAAAATGCCCTGCTGAGCGAGCCGCTTCATCATATAAGCGCGGAACGGATCGCGGTAAAAGTCCTGCTCCGCCCGCGACCTCAGGCAGAAGCTCGCATAGGTGCCGTGCAGTGCGAGCTCCTCTGTCAGCCCTAGCGCATCCAGCTGAGCCTGCAGCTCTGCCATCAGCTTCTGCGTACCGCCGCGCCAGCTTGGCCAGCTCGGTGCCGCCTGCATCAGCTTCTCGCAGGCAATAAGCGCTGCCAGCGCAATCGTCTCGCTCGAATGGGCGCTGCTGAACTTGACCTGCCCACATAGCCGCATAATCGGCTCTGATCCCAATACGACGCCCAGCGGCAGGCCATTGGCCAGCCCCTTCGACAAGCAAAGAATATCCGGCCACAGCCCGTATTCGCCCGCGGTCGCCTGCTTGCCCATTCTTGCACCCGACGTTACCTCGTCGAACACGATTAGAATGCTGTGTCGTGCGGCCAGCTCCATCACCTTGCCCAGCTCCTCGCGCTGCCACTCGCTCGGGCATAACACGATGCAGGCCAACTGGTCGCCATGCCGGCGCACCTCGTCTTCGATCCGCCGCAGGCTTGCATGCGGCACCCAAACGGTACTGCTGCGGATTTCCGCCGGAATCCCCAGCGCTTCCGCGTCTCCGCCGTAATAACCATAGGCCGACCAATCGCTCCAGCCATGGTAAGCCGTCGACATCACCTTTGGCCTGCGGGTATAAGCTCTTGCCAGCCGGACTGCGCCGCTAACTGCATCGGCTCCGCCTTTGCAGAAGCGCAGTGCCGCATAACGCTGCTCGAAGCGGGCGAGTATAAACTCCGCTGCCGTCAGCTCCACATCAGCGGGTACCGAGAAGCTTGTCCCTTTGGCGAGCTGCTTTACAATCGCCGCTTGCACTTCCTCGCGGGCATGTCCCCATGAGGCGGTGCCCATCGCCATCTCGCAATCGAGCCACTCATTGCCATCAATATCGATAAATCTGGATTGTCTGGCTTCTACGCAGCAGATGGCCGTTTCGCCGGGGAATAAGCGCTCTGGCGTCTTCGCCAACGTGCTGCATCCGCTCGGAATCAATTGCTGCACGCGCTCCAACCATTGCAGGCTTTGGGTAAATACCGCCTGCTCCTCTCTCGTCTTCATGGTTTCTCCTCCATTTAGCGCGTTCTAGCGCACCTTTGTTCCTGGCCAGCAGCTTTCGTAAATCCGGTCGATGGAGATGACATTGCCGTAGAGGTCAATGATCAAATCCTGTGCTCGGTGGGCATGGCGCATTTCAATCCAGTAGCGATTTTCCAGCAGCCGCGTGAAGTTGTCTACGAGGAACAATAGACGGCTCCGGCTCTGAATGAGCTCCTTGCCCAGCACCTGCGGCAGCCAAATCGCCCCATTTGAGTTGAAGCGGTTTGAATAGTCATACACTTCGGTGAGCGTAGCGAACTCTGCCTCGCGAAGCTGGCTCCAGAACATGTCCGCATCGCTGCGCACCTCAGCCAGATCGACGCCAATCATCGGCAGCGATGCAGATGCTGCGTCCTGCTGCTCCAGATGCGACTTCAAATGGTCAAACATGAATGGCCAAATATCGGCCTTAATGTCGCTGCCCCATTTTTTCCAGAAGCGGGCCAGATTGTTTTTGCGATTGAAGCTGCGGTGAATGCCGCTGCTGCGCTCCCAGTGATAGGCCAAAACTTCCGGATTAATAACGATGTCATAGCCGGCTGCCCGCGCTCTCATCTGGTAATCGAAATCCTCGTAGCCGTTAAAAAACTTCTCATCGAGCAGCCCCACCTTCTCATACACTTCGCGTTTCATGCCAAACATCGCGAATATGACGAGCTGTACGGAAAACGTATGCTTTGGAATATCCATAGGGGAAGCGTTCAGGAAGAGATGACGGCCAATCGTGTCCGCAAAGGCAATGCCACAATGCTGAACGCCGCCTGTCTGCGGATACAGCAGTACGCCGCCTGCCATGCCGATTTCGTCGCTGCTGTCCAGCGTTTCGCTCATCAGCTGCTGCCAATTGTGATTCAAGATCGTGTCGGAATCGAGAAAATAAATATATTGCCCCTGTGCAATTTTTAGCGCGCTATTAATCGAAACGGCGCATCCAAGCGGATAGTCGTGCTGCAAAATCTCCACCGTCACGCCTTCCTTGCACTCTGACTGAAGCTTATCCAAATGCTGTCTGACTGCTGTGCCGGAACCGTCATTGATGAAGATAATCTGGGTGGATGGGCTTACTGTCCGCAGCAATGAATCCGTAAATAAGTTCAAAATGTTATAATCCTGGTTTACTGGCACAATAACTGTGTGTAGCATGTAATCTCCTCCACGTGATTTATAGTTTCAATTTCGTTCGACGCCAGCTGCCCTCCCTTTATCCCGACTCAACTCTATCTAATTTTGGAATTTATGACATGTGACTGGAATAGAATCTGGTTACAGTGTATGTTTATGCACCTCGCTGTGTAAATATCAACATCTGAACTCTATTAAATTTTGAACCTGTTCACTAGATTAGGCGGCAAATTTGACAAGGGGTTTTAATTCGTTTTAACTAGAGATAACTGGTTTTTTTAATATAAGAATTTATAAGTTTCACACTTATAAAACGGCTTATATTTCTCGGATTGAAACGCGCCGCGCCGCCAAAGGACGGCGAAAGCCTTTTCACCTTGGCAGAGAATCATTTCGCAAAATTCATATAGATCGGAGCTATTTCAACATGTATCGCCACTTGGAACAATGTGTACTGGATTTGGAGCAGAACGGACATCTCGTCCGGATAAAAGAAGAGGTCGACCCCCATTTGGAAATGGCGGCGATTCATATGAAGGTATTTGAAGCTGGTGGTCCCGCCCTATTATTTGAAAATGTAAAAGGCTCCAAATTTCGTGCCGTCTCGAATTTGTTTGGAACGGTTGAGCGGAGCAAATTTATGTTTCGCCATACATGGAACGCAGTCGAGCGCGTCATGGACTTGCGCGGCGACCCCATGAAAGCGATAAAAAACCCGTTTGGACATATTGGAACAGGTCTCGCAGCATGGAAAGCACTGCCGAAGCAAAGCTCGGGCAGCGTGCCAGTAGCCGCGCAGGAAATTCAAATTTCCGACCTGCCGCTCATTAAGCATTGGCCGGATGACGGCGGCGCTTTCGTGACGCTGCCGCAGGTGTTTACCGAGGAGCCGGGCAAGCCGGGACTCATGAATGCGAATCTCGGCATGTACCGCGTTCAGCTTAGCGGCAATGATTATGAGCTGAATAAGGAAATCGGCGTTCATTACCAGATTCACCGTGGTATCGGCATTCATCAGGATATGGCGAATAAGCTGGGCAAGCCGCTTAAGGTCAGCATTTTCGTTGGCGGTCCGCCAGCCCATACGCTGGCGGCTGTTATGCCGCTGCCAGAAGGCTTAAGCGAGATGACCTTTGCCGGCTTGCTGGCGGGACGCCGTTTCCGCTACAGCTACCGGGACGGCTTCGTGCTTAGCAATGACGCAGATTTCGTCATTACTGGGGAAATCCATCCCGGCGAGACGAAGCCGGAAGGTCCGTTTGGCGACCACCTGGGCTATTACAGTCTGACGCATCCGTTTCCGCTAATGAAGGTGCATAAAGTGTATGCAAAGCCCCATGCAATCTGGCCGTTTACCGTTGTCGGCAGGCCACCGCAGGAGGATACCGCCTTCGGAGCACTTATCCATGAACTTACGGGAGATGCGATCAAGCAGGAAATTCCCGGCGTGAAGGAAGTCCACGCCGTCGATGCAGCAGGCGTGCATCCTCTGCTGTTCGCGATTGGCAGCGAGCGGTATACGCCGTATCAGCAGGTTAAACGTCCAACGGAAATTTTGACGCTGGCGAACCGGATTTTGGGCACGGGGCAGCTTAGCCTAGCCAAATATTTATTTATTACAGCGGAGGACAAGCAGCCTGTAACGACGCATCATGAGGCGGAATTTCTCGTCTATGTGCTGGAACGGCTGGAGCTGCGCCGCGATATTCATTTTTATACGAATACGACGATTGATACGCTCGATTATTCGGGAACGGGGCTTAATGAAGGCAGCAAGGTCGTTTTTGCCGCCTATGGAGAGAAGATTCGCGAGCTGTGCCGCGAAACGCCTGAGGCGCTGAAGGAACTGCGCGGATTTGAGAATGCACGTCTCGTTATGCCTGGCATCGTAGCGATTCAAGGGCCAGCTTTCACAAGCTATGCCGACGCGAAGGTCCAATTACAGAGCTTGAGCGAAGCAATTGCCGAGAAGGGGCCGCTGCCGTCCTGCCCAATGATTATTTTATGCGACGACAGCACGTTTTTAAGCGCGAAGGTGGACAACTTCCTGTGGGCAACGTTTACGCGCAGCAACCCATCCCATGATATTTACGGGGTAAATAGCGGGTACGAGCATAAGCACTGGGCCTGCGATAACGTTATTATTGATGCGCGGACGAAGCCGCATCAAGCGCCGCCGCTCATCGCCGATCCTGCGGTGGAGAAGCGAATTGAGCGCTTGTTCACAACTGGCGCGAGCCTCGGCGGGCTTAAGCTCTAGGCTGGTTGAATGCCGAATGATCAATAGACAAACAAAGGAGTACAGGCTCATGTCCTGTACTCCTTTGCCTGTATTTGACTAATATGTGGCTGTCGCCTTAATCGCGAATAATATAGCCTTGACTAGGCTCAAGCTCCACGAATCCAGCCATGTGGCGAGCTTGAAAGATGATGGGCCGGCTGCTGCTTATTATGACGATATTTTGCAAGTCAGCTGCTCCACCCGTTGGCAAAATAAAAGCTTTAGTATAATCAAACAGCTCATGCAGCGTAGTTATAATCGCATGTATTTGCCCATCTCGTGCTCCCTTGCCCATCAGATTCAAAATCACTGATCCTCCTTCACTCAGCTTCTGCTGAATCAAGAAAAAAAACTCCAACGACACAAGCCGCCGCGGCGTCCCCTCACGGGTGAAAGCATCCACAATGACGTAATCATAAGCACGATCCGCTTCGTCTTCAAGCAAAGCACGTCCATCCCCAATGAAGACATTATCCTGATTATAGTCAAAATACGTCCGACTCAGCTCCACGACTGTTTCATCAAGCTCAGCGACCTTGAACGTCTTCTCTACAAAATAACTTGCTATCGTGCCAATACCATGCCCAATGAGAAAAACCTTATCGAAAGCTTGCTGATTGCTTTCCATTAAATGAATGATTGCCCGCGGATATTCGAACAATATACGCCTCGGGCGTTCCAGATCAACCGCTCCCTGCGTTGCATCTCTGGCAAATTGCAGAACGCGAAAGCGTCCTTTTTCCCCATCCAGCTCTGTCGTGTCGTAGACGGCTATATCGTGATGAGCAGTATGCTCCTCAAACCAAACGCGTTCTATTTTAGTTCCTGAATGATCCATATCATCATGTTCTTCCTTTTCCCTACTGAGCTTCATTTGCACCTCCAAAAATTCGACAATATTCTACGGATTCCTTTTCAAAGCTTAGAGGACTGGGGCAATACTTCATTATAATGCGTTTCGTTCAATTTCAAAGCCCAGATCTTCAATCATTTGATGATCGGCAGTAATATCTTGTCCCCCTGTCGTCAAGTAATCGCCCACAAACAGCGAATTCGCGGCATATAGGGCTAAAGGCTGAAGCGATCGCAAGCTGCGCTCTCGTCCCCCGGCGACGCGAATTTCCCGCGACGGGCAAATGAAACGAAACAGGGCCAGCACCTTTAAAGCTTGCAAGGGCGGTACGCAGCCCGCATCTGCAAGCGGCGTACCTTTTATCGCATGAAGAAAGTTAATGGGGATGGAGTCCGCTTCAAGCTCGCGCAGGGCGAATGCCATTTCAACTATTTCCTCGTTTGTTTCCCCCATTCCGATAATCACGCCAGAGCACGGCGAGAGACCGTGGACTTTAGCGGTTTGTAACGTATGTACACGCTGTTCATAAGTATGTGTCGTTGTAATGGAAGAATAATGCTTTGGGCTCGTATTCAAATTATGATTGTATCGATGAACGCCTGCATCAGCTAAACGCTTCGCCTGCTCCTCCTTCAACAGCCCGAGGCAGGCACAAATTTTCAGGGGCATCGTCGCGCGAATTTCCCGCACCGCTTCCACCACTTGACTGATCTCCTTGTCTGTAGGTCCCCGGCCTGCTGCAACGATGCAGTAGGTTCCCGCCTTGCGGGCCAATGCTTCGCGTGCGCCAGCTAGCAGCGTCGTTTTATCAAGCAAGGTGTATTTGGGAATGGAAGCAGTTGACACAATCGATTGCGAGCAGTAGCCGCAGTCTTCGGGACAGAGCCCGCTTTTCGCATTAATGAGCATATTAAGCTTTACCTTCCTGCCAAAAAAATGCTGCCTCACCCGAAATGCCGCCTGCAAAAGAGGCAGCAGCTCCTCCTGCTGCGCCTCAAGAATAGACCGCCCCTCCGCTAACGTTAGACGTTCCCCAGCAAGCGCTTTTTGCGCCATTGCCTCCCACATACTCCAACTAAGGTGCTGCTCCTTCATCATACTACCTGCCTCCCACCAAATAAAAAACTACCCCTTGTTTATCTGGACATAGTCCTTTTATTTTAAGCTTGATTAATTGTTAACCAAAATTAATAATCATAAGTTAACAATTAATCTTTGTTATTTTAGCAAAACATGCCGCCGCTGTAAAGATCGCCTTCATTTCTTGCCTGAGCATTGCATAACAAAAAGACTATCCCCTTTGCAGCTTGCACTGCGAAAGAAATAGCCTTCTGGTGTTTATTAAATAGACTTAGCCTGCCTGAACCTCTTTCAAATAAGCTTCAAGCTGGTCGAATGTTCCGCCAAAGCCTTGTCTCATGGAATCGAACATGCCAATGAAAAATTGGCGTTCTTCCTCCGTCGCATTAACCGGTCCTCCGCGCAAGGTAAGAATCGTTTTGCCATCCTGCTCGGTGAATGTTAACGTATTGGAAATTTCAATCGGGAACGTTTCGCTGAAAGGGGCACGTACGGCATTGCCATCCTTGTCCGAAAAAGAGTTAACAAAAACGATTTTTTCCGGCTCTACAATTTCTCCAAACACGAATCTGCCCCACATTTCAGCACCATCCGGCGCCGTCATCTTGTAATGGAACATGCCGCCCGGTCTAAAATCCAGCTTGGCATAGCTAATTTCAAGCCCGGTTGGTCCCCACCACTTTTTCAAATGCTCTACCTCAGACCATACTTTAAATACAAGCTCGCGCGGCGCATGCAGTTCCCTTCTAATTTCCAATTGCTCAGTCATGTTCATCCTCCGTCTTTAGATTAGTCATCGGCTGCTGTGCTTGTGCTGCCTCTTGCTTCTGAAGCTCCTTCAAATAAGCATCCAAATTGTCGAAGCGCTGCTCCCACATACTGCGGAACGTCTCCGACCATTCATTTAATTGCTGTAAAGATTGTGGTCGCAGCTTGTAAATTCGCTTATTGGCAGCCGGCTGCACCTCCACCAGTCCCGCGTCACTGAGCACGCGAAGATGCTTCGACGTCTGGGGCTGGTTCAGTTCCAGCTGCTGGGCAATAGCGCCTACGGGCAGCGGCCCGTCACGCAGAAGCTCCACGATACTTAGGCGGTTCGGCTCGGCTAAAGCGCTGAAGGTCATCGCTTTCATCATTATAAATCTACTCCAGACTTGTTATCCATTAAAGTATACTCCAAAAGGAATATTCCTGTAAATGCATGTTTACTCCAAAATGTTTTGCAGGTATTCTCTTCATCATAACAAGCCCTGCCGATTTGTACCACAGCAGAAGGAAAATAAACACAAGAAACGGCCGTCCACGGAAAAATACCGAGAACGACCGACTTGATTGCCCATTATTATCCTGATCAATCTATTAAAAGGATAAGGTTTGTTTAATCTAATACTCCCCTAGTTAAATACTAAAGAATATTAGCGCTTCCCCACAGGACCGAGATAATGTCTGCTATTTTCCCTGCTGGCGTTAAACTCAAAATGAATTCTCCTAGATCAAGAATGACGCCGCCCAGATCTGCCCAAGAAAAATTACCCCCAAATGAATTGTAAATAGCGCGGAACTTCCATAACAAGGAGTTATAAAGTGAAACAGCATCCCCCGCAACATTAAGCTTTCTGAAAATTAATTGCGCAATAGACCAAGCTGCATCGGCAAGACTCGACGTACCAGTAAAAGCATTGTATAACATAATCCAATTTCCTCCTAAAAAATATGTTTTTGATTACAAACCCATCGTAACCTGATTATTACTATTTTTTTTCAAATCTAATCGAACTGGTTAGTTTGATACTTAAAACAATCATTTACCATTACGTAATGGTAAATAAAATAATCTAAATAATCATTATTGATTATTTTGGTCATTTTTGTTATTATTAATTTCAAGATGAAAGGGGGTGTATTTGTTGAAAAAACCATGGCTAGCTATATTACTTTCTTTTATTTATCCGGGTCTCGGCCATTTATATTTAGGATATGTCAAAAAGGGAATTGTTTTGCTTGTTGTAGAATTTATTTCTATTCTTCTTATTTCAGTCGTTGTCGGAATTTTTTTATACCCTATTATCTGGATTTATAGCATTGTTAATGCTTATCAATTATCCACAAAATCGCAAGTGGCTTCATAGTTCGGCCATGCTTCTATATTCATTGAAGGGTAATCCAAATTATGAATTTTCGAAAAAAAATGATTTTATTTTTCTGCATTTTGTCCTTTATTTTTTTCCTAATCGGCTTTTTTTCGCCAGGACAATCTGAACATCATGAAATAAATCAACTGGGTTTCAATGATGCTCTATTTATCTTTGTTTTCAATAGTATCAATCTATTAATTTGGTTCATGCTTTCTTTGTCGGGCTTGTCCCCATTGCTTATATTAAAAGCGATTTTCGGTATGGGCACAGGCTGGCATGCGTTATCTATCTCTCCCTTACTCTATTACGGTACTTCATTTTCACACGGTGTTTTGGAATGGATAGCCTGTCTTATTGTCTTTCTTTTTACAATCGATCATCTTTATCATTTAACTTCATATTTCAGGAAAAAAATCTCTTATGAACAATTGAAAAGCTTTTACTGGGTCACTGTAAAGAAAACGATTCCAATGGCCCTTTTCATACTTTTCGCCGCAGCTTTTTTTGAAGTATATGTATCTAATAGGCTGTTGCTCATTCTGGTTCAATAAGAAGGGTGTCCTATGATTTATAAAACTACTTTACCTTTTCTAAGGCTGAGTACCTCATCGTCAATACTAGAAGATGAGAACGGCAGCACTGTTGGGAGTATGCAGCGTTATTACTCAAACAAGAAACAAAAGCTAATGAATTATTTATTTGATAACATGGTAAATAATGTACATGCCTACGATGAATATAACAATCTAATCGTTGATATTAAAGAAATAAATACAATGAAAACGCTTGTAACAGAAAAATGGCATGTACAAATTGGTGAAGATCAGTTCGTTTGCGAGAAAAAAACAAAAATTAAAACCAATCCACAATTTTTATATAAAAAACATAATGCAGAGATTTGGATCAAAAAAGATTTTGCTGATAAAACTGTCCGCTTTACTTTAAATGGACAGATTATTGCTGAAGCTGTGCCAGACGGTCTAATACCGCCGAAATCCAATCACATTACATTCAAAATATTCGACTCTCGATTTGAAGTTCATGAAATTGCGTCTTTATATTATGTTTTCTCTCTAAAAAATAGCTAATATTTAGGAGTTAATAATGAATATTCAACTAGTGCTTAATCGACTGATTATTGCGAAAAGAGATCAGATTATTTACCTTGACCTATCTGAAATTATTTTTATTGAGCGTATTGGACAAAAGACCTTGATACACACGGATACACAGGAAATTAATGTATATGTCTCTTTGAAAGATTTAATGGGCATATTGCCCGATATGTTTGTAAGGTCGCATAAGTCTTTTATAGTAAATGTCTTTAATTTAAAAGAGCTAAATTTTTTCAACCGTAATACATATGAAGCTTACTATAAAAACCGTAAAACCGCTTTAGTAAGTAAACGTGTAATACGACAATCTATTACATTGAGCCAGGTGGGAACTCAGTGACCATTCATCCATTACAAATCGAAAATGTGAGTAAGACCATTCGAGGAAAAAGCATATTGCAAAATATTTCACTTGAGGTAAGAAGAGGCGAAATTTTCGGATTACTTGGGCCCAATGGAGCAGGTAAAACAACGCTATTTCGCCTAATTGCCAACCTGATATTTCCAACACAAGGCTCCATCTATATAAATGGAATAAATGCTAATCAAAATCATGTTCTCGCCGCAACGTACATCGGGGCTGTCATTGAAACACCGCATATGTACCCTTTTTTGACCGCCTATCAAAATCTGGTTCATTTTTCTCTCTACAGCCAACAGGAACCAGATAAAAACAACATTTTGGAAATTTTAAAAGTCGTCGGCCTGCAAGAAGCTGCAAGAAAAAAAGTGAAAACCTTCTCGCTAGGGATGAAACAACGGCTCGGACTAGCACAGGCACTGCTTCATAATCCCGACCTTATTTTGCTTGATGAGCCAACCAATGGCATGGACCCTGTCGGTATGAAGGAGTTCCGAGATTATCTCCATCATTTGACCAAGGAGCAGAACAAAACCGTCATTATTTCAAGCCATTTGTTAAATGAAATGGAAATGATTTGTGATCGTGTTGCGTTTATAGTGGATGGTGAAGTCAAATCGATTGAATCCATGCAAAAAACAGAAAACGTTAGGCAAGTCGTTACAATGGAGATAGACTCAACCGAACGAGCGTTAGAAGTACTTCATAAGCATGAACGAACGTCGAACTTGCTCAAAGTAGAGGAATCCGAATTGGTTTTCCTGTTGCTTCGCGAAGAAATTTCGGAAATGCTTTATCTCCTTATTCATCATCAGATCAGTGTATATGCTGTTCAAAGCAAACAGTTGAGCCTGGAAGACAAGTTCATGAGCTTGACAGAGGAGGCTTCCATTGATAAGGCTTATAAGAGCAGAGCAACTTAAAATATACAGCCGTCCTATGGTATGGGCCATAGCTATCATTTTTGTAATCATTGTTTTGATGACGGCACTGTTTAATATCGATAAAAGGAACGATTCTCAAACAGACACTTGGAAAACCGTTATAAACGAAGAAAATCAATTGTTAAAAGAACAAATGAAGGAGGCTCCAGAGGATGTTCTGCCCTATTTAAATTCACAAATTCAACGTAACGAGTATGCCTTGGAAAATGGAGTGTCTCCCCATCGCATGACTTCTTGGAAATTTGTAAGCCTAGTCTCCAATTTCCTTCCATTCGTCACGTTATTTACGCTTATTGTTGCCAGTGATATCGTAGCTAGTGAATTTAAATGGGACACCATGAAGCTGCTGCTCATACGTCCAGTTAGCCGATATAAAATATTGTTAGCCAAATATTGTTCCGTCCTTATGTTCTCAGCCTTGCTTATCTGTATGATATTTCTTTCATCTTGGATTATTGGAGCCATTTTATTTGGGATCGATGGTGCATCAGAACCATTCATATTTTCAAAGGATAAACAAAATTATCAGGATATCCCTATGGTTATGCATGTATTAATTTCATATGGATTAAAAATCATTACCCTTTGCGTTATTGTCACTATGGCATTTGTCATCTCTATACTGTTTCGAAGTAATTCTCTTGCCATTGCTTTCTCAGTATTCATCTTGTTTGGCGGCAATATGATCTCTGCCTTTTTAAGTCGAATTCAACCGGAATTCGCAAAATATTTTTTATTTTCTCATTTGAATCTAGAAACTTACTTTACAGGTACCCCAACGGTAGAAGGTGTTACCTTGTCATTTTCACTGATTGTTCTTTCTGGTTATATGCTATGTTTTTACGCAGCCGGCTGGTTCGTATTCACTAGAAGGGAAATGAGCTAAAACTCACGTATAAACAAAATGAGGCAATTCCTAAAGTCACCTTACATGACAAAAGGAATTGCCCTTATTTATGACTGCTCCGGCAACCCGAGGCAGCTCTATTATTTAAACGCCCTCGCAGCGTTCACTGCTTTTTTCCAGCCGGTATAGAGCTTTTCTTTACGTTCTTCCTCCATGGCCGGCTGGAAAGCCCGCTCCTTGTGCCACTGCTCCATAATTTCCTCGCGGCTGGTCCAGAAGCCTACGGCGAGTCCAGCTAAATAGGCTGCGCCAAGTGCCGTCGTTTCTGCATTAACCGGTCGTTCGACCGGAACGCCAAGAATATCGCTTTGGAATTGCATCAGGAAGTCATTTTTCACAGCTCCGCCATCGACGCGCAGCGTTTTGAGCGTCAGCCCTGAATCAGCCTCCATAGCGGCAAGCACATCGCGCGCCTGATAAGCGAGCGCCTCCAGCGTCGCTCTAATAAAATGCTCCTTGGTCGTGCCGCGTGTCAGCCCGAATACCGCACCGCGCACGTCGCTGTCCCAATAAGGCGTACCGAGTCCAACAAACGCTGGAACGACATAGACGCCTTCCGTTGAATCGACTCGTGCTGCGTACTGCTCGCTATCCGTCGCATTTTGCAGCATGCGAAGACCATCCCGCAGCCATTGAATAGCAGAGCCCGCAACAAAAATACTGCCCTCCAGTGCATATTCAACTTTTCCATCTATCCCCCAAGCGATCGTGGTCAGCAAGCCATGCTCGGAAACAACGGCTTTTTCTCCGGTGTTCATCAGCATGAAGCAGCCGGTTCCATACGTATTTTTAGCCATGCCTTCCTGGTAGCAGGCTTGACCGAACAAGGCTGCTTGCTGGTCGCCTGCAATACCGGAGATCGGAATTTTACAGCCGAAGAAATGATATTCATCGGTATAGCCGTAAACTTCGGAGGAAGGACGTACCTCTGGAAGCATATTAGCTGGTATGGTGAGCAGCTCCAGCAGCTCTTCATCCCATTTTAGCTCGTTAATGTTATACATTAGTGTCCGTGATGCATTGGAATAATCCGTCACATGGACTTTGCGTCCAGACAGACGCCAGATCAGCCATGTATCAACCGTTCCAAACATAAGCTCGCCACGCTCAGCCTTCTCACGCGCACCCTCCACATGATCAAGAATCCATTTTACCTTCGTACCGGAAAAATAAGCATCTATAAGCAAGCCTGTCTTGCTGCGGAACAAAGGCTCGTGACCGCCCGCTTTAAGCTGCTCGCAAATTTCTGCCGTTTGGCGGGATTGCCAGACGACAGCATTGTAAATCGGAACTCCTGTCTCGCGATCCCACACAATTGCCGTTTCACGCTGGTTCGTAATGCCGATTCCAGCAATCTGCTGTGTTTTAATGCCCGACTCAGACAGGCACGCAGCAATAACAGCCAAAATAGAGCCCCAAATTTCATTGGCATTGTGCTCGACCCAACCTGATTTTGGAAAATACTGCTTAAACTCCTGCTGGGCTGTATGAACCTTTTCTCCTTTTTTATTAAAAAGAATAGCTCGTGAGCTTGTCGTGCCTTGATCGAGCGCCAATATATATTTTTCCATTCGATTAAAACCTCCTGATTTACACGTTATACCTAATCGTAATCATCGATTTATAATTTCCAAAGCGCCGCATTGCTGGATGAAACTGCAATGGCCCCAGAGCCGAACAAGGCGGGCAAATCCTCGCGCGTATGCACAAAGCCGCCCAAAATAATTTCTGTATTCGTCTCCTGCCTGATTTTGCCGACCATGGAGTGGGCGAAGCTTGGCAGCAGCTCGATGTAATCGGGCTTCACATGCGCCGCCGTATTAATAATCGTCTTGACCGAATGCGAATCAATGAGAAATCCGCGTTGGATCGCCGCCAGCTTATGTTTCTTGGCAAGCAGAAGGCTGGATGTTCTTGTGCTGATGACGCCATCAATCTTGATTGCCTTGGCTAAATAATGAATGGAGGCCTCATCGTCCTTAATGCCCTTGACCATATCCAGATGCAAAAACAGCTTTTTGCCCGCACTTCTCACCGCATCCGCGATGCCCTGCAATTGTATAAGCTCGCCCTCGAGCAAAAATAAGATCTGCTGCGGCGAGGCCAGCGCCTGCTCTAATTCCTTGAAATTCCGAATCGCTGGAATAACCGTATTCGGCTGCATGCTTGTTCCCTCCAAACCTCGCAACCATTCACGGCTGCTAAAATCACTGCTTCGGCTGTAAAGCTGTAAACGATTTCAACGGCTATCAATTAAAAAAAGCCGACAGAAAGAATGTATACACCCCATCTTCGGAATTTATATACTCAATCCAGCGGCTGTTCTCATTAGTCTCACAGCGAGTTTTATTTACTTGTCAGTGACGATTATAATATACTAAGGTCAAGCTGTAAACCCACTCATTCCTTAAGAAAGCTTAAGAAGGCCAAGCTCTTCCAGTTCCTCAAGCGCTTCCTCAGCGTCCCGCTGCGGATTCAGGCTGGCAATGAGTTCTTGTGTGATTTCGGCGCCTTCAAAAACCGCGCGCACGGCTGCCAATTCCAGCTTCTCCTCGAAATAGTCCTGCGCCCATTCCTGATAGCTCTCAGGGGAATCGCACAAATAACCCAGCAGAAAATCTGCTCCATTTTCCCAGCCTTCTGGCTGCTCATATTCGCTAGTGTGCCACGCAGAATCGCCATTTTCCCGCCAAATGCAAAAGGTGACATCCTCGTGGGTGAATGCCACATCCTGTATACGATGCAGCAGCGCTTCCGGCACCTCATTATAAATACCCGGCCAAGTACCGTATTCCTCCTGCGCATGCGGACTGTACGGGGATTCATGGTCAAAGCCCTTAATAACGGCCCCTTCCGGTGCAAAAACAACAAATACAACATCGCCCGAGCCATTGTTCAAGCTGCCCATCGTTTCATCATCCGACCATGTGGAATCATAGCGATGAACGCGAAGCCAGTCTTCCTCACACATAATCAAATCCAGCGCAGCGAGTATGCGCATTTGCTTCTCCAATTGCTTCGGTGCGGGCAACCGCGGCTTCTCCCATATTATCATTCGTATCTACCTCTTTCTCGGTGATCCTATTTAAGCTGTATATTTCCCATTATACAGCAAAAGCACCCGACGTACCGCCCGCTCCGAAATACGAGTACTGGCAGTATTATTTCGATTGGGCTGGAAAAAGTTTTTTTCTGCCAAACTATTTTACGCTACACTACGAATATATACATAAGCGGCGAAAAATGACTGGCAACTTAACGTTTGAGGAAAAGAGAGGGCGCATGAAGACGGAAGCAGCATGGATTAAGCAAATTCAAAAGCAATCAAGCGAGGCGGCAGCGAATGCGCTGGTCCGCCATTATTACAAAGAAATGTACAGCTATGTATATAGACAGACGACAAATAAACAGCTGTCCATGGATCTCACACAGGACATCTTTATCCATATGCTGCAGGCGATCGGAAGCTATGATGGAGGCAAGGGTTCCTTCCGCTCATGGCTGTACAAGCTTGCAACGAACCGGATCGTCGACTATTACCGTTCGCGTTATTATCGCTACGATCAACGGACGACAGCGATGGATGCAGAGCTCGCCGGGGATGAGGATTTCACACTGGAATTTGAGCAAAAAGAACAGGTCGAAGCCGTTTTGCAGCTTGTCAATGAGATGGATGCTGCCGCTCAGCATATTTTCCGGCTCAAATTTTTCGCCGAATATACGTTTGCCGACATTGCGCCGCTGCTGCATATGCCGGAGTCGACCGTCAAAACGAAATATTACACTATGCTCAGAAAGCTGAAATACAGATTGGGAGACGATCATGATGAAAACCGATAAAAGGGAGACGATTGAGCTGCCAAGCGAGCTGGAAATGGAGCAGCAAGTGAATAGGATTGTGGCATACGGACTTGTGCCAAAGCAAACCTTTTTAGCCTATTTACGCTTGATGCACGCTCGTCTGGGCTTTCGCTATATATTTCATGACTGGACGGAAATTGTCTTTGCGCTCTCTGCCGGCTCCCTGCTTATGCTATTCGCCCTATATGTGAAATCAAGCCATTCACAGGTCATGATTGAGGAGGTTTATGCAGCTATCTTTATGGGGTCGCCCGTCCTCTACCTCCTTGTATCCACCCTCTTCTTCATCCTCCCTAAGCATAGCGAAACGTATGAGACGGAAATGGTGTGCAAATACAATGTGTACCAGCTTGCTTCGCTGCGGATGCTGGCTTTCAGCATAATCTGTCTGGCGCTAAATGCAGCGCTCGTGCTTGCTGCTTCCGCTATGTTTCAGCAAATTCAATTGCTGTTTGCGCTGGCTCTGTCAGCCTCGTCGCTGTTTCTGTTTTCCATTGTTTTTCTCTATATCGTTCTCCGCATTCGCTCGGACATGATGAAATATGTGCTGATTTCGCTCTGGTTCGCTGGCAATATCGGCTTGAAAGCTTTGTACAGCACAGGTTATATGCAGCTGCTTCAAACGATACCTGTCTCCGTTTATTTGCTTTTAACAGCTGTCTGCGGGGCGTTATATATCAAAAGCCTAAACCAATTGCGAAAATTGCAAAATCCGGAAGGAGCGATTTAAGATGCTGACTGTACAGCAGGTTTCCAAACGCTTCGGCAGCTTTAGCGCGCTGGAGGACATTAATCTTGAATTTACAAATGGCGTATATGGGCTGCTTGCCCCGAATGGCGCTGGCAAAACAACGCTCATTAAAATGCTCGTCACGCTGCTGTTTCCAAGCGAAGGCGAAATTTTATACAACGGTGAAAATATTATTAAAGCGGATGAGCGCTATCGCGAGCAGCTCGGCTATCTTCCGCAGCAATTCGGCTATTACAAGCACTACAGCCCGCGCAACTATTTGCTGTATATCGCTGCCTTGAAAGGCATGCGCGCAGCAGACGCCAAACCGCGAATTGCCGAGCTACTGAAGCTCGTTGCGCTGGAGGATGTCATGGATAAAAAGATGCGCAAGTTTTCCGGCGGCATGATACAGCGCGTAGGCATTGCACAGGCGATGCTGAATGATCCGCGCATTCTCATCCTTGACGAGCCAACCGCGGGGCTTGATCCGAAGGAGCGCGTCCGTTTCCGCAATATGCTGGCGCAGCTGGCGCGCAATCGCATCGTCATTTTATCGACCCATATCGTCTCTGATGTGGAATCGATTGCCGATGAAATTATTATGATCAAGGACAAGCGGGTGCTGCACAAACGCCCGATCGCGGACATTTGCCGCTTGCTTGCGGGAATGGTATACGAAACGACTGTCGATTATGAGGAAGCTGATCACTTTCGCGGCAACTATTTATCCATCTCGGAGCGGCAGGAGCAAGGAAGGCTAAAAATCCGTTTTATCAGCAGCGGCGAGCCGCAGCCGGATTGGACGATAGCTATTCCCAATTTGGAGGACGTGTTTATTTATATTTACCAGGATGAGGCGCAGGCGGATGAAACGCCATGAGGTCAGTCATCTGGCGATATGAGCTAAGAAAAGCGCTGCTGTCCCCCGTCCTTTTAGCGCTGCTAGGTCTCTTCATCGCGTTCAATTTGCTGCTCATTGTCCAGCAGCTTCATAAACGACCGGATATGACCGTGTTGAATGCAATGGCAGAACAGTTTGGCGTACAGATAACCGATCAGATGCAGGCCAAGCTTGAGCGTTATGATCAGCAGCAGCTCGCGGAAATGAACGCGCTGACCAAGGAACGTGCGGGAAAAATATATGCACAGGCCGATGATTTCTTCATCTATGATAATTTCAACGAGGTCGTTTATGAGCAGCCGGGCCTATTTCTGGAGCAGGAAATTGCCCGCTTTCATCGGCTGAGCCTTGTGCAGCATTATGCTGCGAGAATGCAGAGCATCGATGAAGCCTATGCCAAGCTGGATACGAGCCAGTTGGCTAAAGGCCAAATTCAATTGCACGGCCTTAGCGGGCAAGCTGCCGAAGTCTTGAAAGAGCGTTATGCCGGGCTGGACACACGGCTGCAGCAGCTTGAGGCAAGCGGCGAACATAAGCATTTATTTTTCGATGGCCAGGTGTATGGCACACATTCCATGTTATTTAAAAGCCTGTTTCGAACGCTGCTGTTCGAGCTTATGATTATAGCGGTGCTCCTTTCCGTCTTTTTGAGTAAAAATGAATTTGAGCAGCATACGCATTTATTGTTTTATTCATCCAAGCATGGGCGAAAGCTGCAAACAGACAAGCTGCTTGCCGCGCTTGCTTCTACAGCAGTATTCACAACTATAGTGGTTGGGATTACCCTTTCCGTCTACTTTCTCACATTCAGCTACAAGGGACTGTGGGAGGTGCCGATCAGCAGCTTTTTCACTTGGGAGCCCGGCATGATCTTTCCGTTTCTGACCTGGCGCAATCTTACGTTCGGCGAGTATTTTGGCTGCGCTGTAGCACTTATGTATGGGCTTCAGCTGATTTTCGCTGCCTTGGCCTTTGTACTCGGCTCTTTTATCCGCAGCAGCTACCTTGTATATGGAAGCTTTGCCGTGCTATTCGGCAGCCTGCTGCTGCTAGGAAGAGTCGTACCCGCGAGCTCGGAGCTGTTATTTTATGCGAGCTTTACTCCATTTCACCTCATGCTCAATCCACATATATGGTTCACAGCAGGCGGTGCGTTCAATATGATCCGAGATTGGGAATGGATGACCGCAGGCGGCTGGGCCGTTGTGCTGACTGTTCTCTGTTACACATGCCTAAAGCAATTTAAACGCCAAAATATTCATTAATCGGAGGTGCAGCTGTGAGGATCGTCCTTCACGAGATGAAAAAGCTTTTTAGCCTGAAAATGATCGTTTTAGTCAGTGTGCTGAACGTCCTTTTTTATTTGATGTACATCCAGTTTTATTTTGAACATTTTGCGAACGGCAGGCCCGATAAAGATACGTATAAGGTTGTCATTGAGATGCAGCAGCAATATGGGCTGGAGCTTGATGAAGCGGAATTCGTACAGTTCAAGCAGAGCTATCACGAAAGAGTTCAGGAAGCTGAGCAGTTTATGCATGATGACCCGCAGTTTATGAAGGCCGGCATTTCTACTTATGAGGCTTTTCGTGAAATGGACGTGTTCATCGACAATAAGGAATGGGATGAATTGAACAGCTACGCCATGTTCAACCCCGGCATCGATCTGTTCTGGGAGCTGCAAGGCAGAGCGTATTTAATCGAGAATTATGAACGCAGGCTGGAGCGACCTTATGCAAATCTTTCAAATGAGGATGCGGCGACTCTACAGCGGATGGATGAAATGGTGGCGTCTGGCACGCTGAATACGATTTTCCCATCGATGATTTATGGCAATTTTAAAAATGTGATGTTTTATGTTTATGCCATAAGCATAATCAGCATTTTGCTAATCGTATCTCCGATTTTTTTGCGTGACAGGCGCAGCCGGGTCGTTCATCTCCAGCATGCCTCGCGAATCGGACGCAGCCTGTTCCGCAGCAAGCTGATTGCGGCAATGCTGTCCGCTGTGCTTATTATTACCTTACAGCTCGGCTGCTTCTTTCTATTGTACAGTCAGCAGCCAGGCATTGATTTATTTTATGATGCGCCCATTAATTCGGCCTTTAATTTCCCCTACTTCTGGTATGATCTTACGTTTGTCCAGTTTATGATGCTTACGGTCGCGATCCTTTATGTTCTTGGCTTAATTACCGCTCTGGCGGCAGCTTTCTTCTCCAGCATCTCGGCAAATTACATGGCGCTCGTTGCGCTGCAAATCCCTTATATTTATCTCATTACACAGCCGCTTTCCCGCGTGCTGATTGAAGAGCTCATTATGTTGTATAGACCAAAGTACGTACAGCCACTCGCTTATGGGTTGTTTTTCGCCATCGTCGCTGGCTTGCTCGCGTACCGGTGGCATCGGGAACGAAAAGGAGATTTGCTCCTATAATACATGTTTTAAGGATCGAACAGCAACAAAGGCTTGGCTCCTGTCGTCTTCCAGGAAGCCAAGCCTTTTATTATTTCCGCTAGGAGCACCTTTCGACAGTTATCCACAATTTCCAGCAGCAATTTACAAAATAATACTTTCCCATTTTTTTAATCTATTGTAAAATGATAGAAGAAATGATATTTTCCTAGATGTATCCATAATTTCAAAATCAAAGTATACGAAGGGATGAGGATCAACTAGCGTTTTAAAGCAAATCTAATTTCAGAATATGGAGGAATACAAATGTTTAAGAAAACCAGCCTCACCTTGACTTCCTTCTTGCTCTCGGCTTCCCTGCTTGCAAGCAGTCTTACAGTCGCAGCAGGCGCAGCCTCAGCAGCTCCAACGATTACGCCAGCGGTCGCTTACCAAGCTTCAGCCGCGGCGGTCAGCAGCATTACGCTTGCCGACATGCCTGCCAATCTCAAAAACTCCATTGAATGGGTATGGACCAATCGCATGGTAACGGAAGGCTCGACGACTCGCAAAAACTTGATTTTCGATCAAATATTTGCTGGAAAAGGTACGATTAATTACGTCGTGCGCTGGCAATCAGGCAAAAACTTGACGCTTCAGCAGCGCAAGGACCTTGCCGCCATGCTGCAGCGCCAGATGAACAACTGGACGAAGCATTTGAAAGATTATGACGGCTGGCCTTACGGAGACATTCAAGTGAAAATCGTTGGCTGGGCCGTAGCCAATTCTGCGCAAATTTTAAATAAGCAAGCAGATGAAATCATCTATACAGACTATATAACGGACCAACTGAGCACCTCTAATCCTGCTATCCCATCGAAGCTGCCTGTCGCACCGAGCGCTTTGTCGCGCTTTGATCATTTTACGAACCCCAACTATGTTTATCCGGGCGGACTCGACAAGCGCTTTGATATGTATTTATGGGCAACGTCAGGCTTTGGCGGCGGAGCAGGCGGCGATTGGGGACAGCGTATGTCCGATGATTACATTTTGAGCACCGTTAACTCCAATGAAATTCAAATTACAGAGCATGAAATCGGCCATGGCTTCGGTTTAACCGACTTTTATGAAGTGAATGAGCGTCCTCCTGGCGGCTTCCCAGTTCCAACGATTATGTGGGCAGGAAATTCACCAACGATTACGAGCTGGGACATTTGGATGCTGCGATATACGTGGAGCCAAATTAAAAAGGATGCTTCCCGCTTCCCAGCTACAACCGATAATGGCAATACGAATTTGAGCAACATTGCGCTTAGCGCTTCCGTTACATCCTCTTATGTGTCCCCTTGGGAAAGTATAAGCGCGTTAAATGACGGCTTTGATCCGATTCATTCCAATGACCGCAACCATGCTGTTTATGGAAACTGGCCGGAAACGGGGACGCAATGGGTCCAATATACATTTAATAAAAGCTACACCGTTACACAATCCGATGTTTACTGGTTCAAGGACAATGGCGGCATCGACGTGCCAAGCTCATATAAAATCAAATATTGGACTGGCAGCGCCTGGGTTGACGTCCAAAACGCCGTTGGCCTTGGAACGAGCATCAACCAATACAATACAACAACGTTTACTCCCGTAACAACGACATCGCTGCGAATCGAAATGGTATCGAAAAACCCGGCATCCACCGGCATTTTAGAGTGGAAGGTCAAAGCTTCCAGCTAGCATTAAAGCCTAGAAGTGCAGCAGAAAAGGAACGCCAAAGGAGACTTTCCCCCTTTCGGCGTTTTTTTGCCTTCTATATTATATGTCTTCTAAAAGAGCTGCTAACCTCCCCTCCATCTTGCATGCTATTGACATGACGGCTTAATCGATCGAATATACTGATAAGCATCCTAATGTGGAGGCCTATTCAATGAACGAGCTCCTAGTAATTGACCGTCGCCTGCGGTATCGCAATAGCAGCATTTTTTATCAATTCATGCCCAACCCTGGCAAACAAACGCTGCTGTTTCTCCATCCAGCCTTCACGGATCATCGGGTCTTTTGCAGGCAGATAAGCTATTTTAAGGACGGCTACCAGGTGATAGCTGTTGATATGCCAGGGCATGGACGCAGCCAAGTTCAAGGCACCAAAGTGACGTTAAAAGACATGCCGCACATTGTAGCTGGGATTTTAGCTAAGCATAACATTGCCGCCTGCCATGTGGTCGGCGTTTCCCTCGGCTCACTAGCAGCCCAAGCTTTCGCAGAACGTTATAACGAGCGGTTGCATTCTGTTACAATCGTCGGAGGCTACTCCATTCATCGCGAACATGCAGAAATTTGGAAGGAGCAGAAGCTTGCGGGGCTGCGTTGGCTGTTTTATTTTTTATTTTCCATGGGGCGATTTCGCCGCCATGTGACTAGCTTTTCCTGCGCCAGCAGCTATGGCCGGGATATATTTGCCCAAGGCGCGAAGCTGTTTAATCGGAGCTCTATCGCAGCGATGACGGGTCTAGGCGATTTTTTCACGAAGAAAGAGTCGCCCGTCCCCTACCAAATGCTAATCGTATACGGGGATCAAGATTTAAAGGTGCTTTTGGATAACGCGCGCAATTGGCACATGGCAGAAACATTTTCACAGCTCGTGCTGCTGCCCGGTGCCGGCCATTGCGCCCAGCTTGATGCGCCAGAGTCGTTTAATCGCATATTGGAGCGTTTTATCACATCTATAACGTGTTGAGCATGAGACTTTCCAGTGCTCAGGCTGCAAAGAAATCAGCGAAGAAACACTGCAACTATGCTACTTTCCATTACGTATGATTTGAAATATCCCCTTTGATGTTTCGGCGATGTGTCCGAGGCGTAATAATAGGTGATAGACCAAGGTGAAACGGCTGTCGCCGTCCTCTGGCGGAGCGGCTCGTTTCATTCCAAGAAATATAAGGGGGAGCCTATTTTGAGCTTGAAACGAATATCGACTGTGCTTACGCTGAGCGTATGCATAGGATTGCTCACGGCCTGTGGGCAAAATGAAGAGCCGGGGGCAATACCGCCCTCCACGACTGCATCACCAGAAGCGACGTCGGATACAGCAACTACTGAGGCAACGGCTGCACCGGAAGCAAACGCTGAATCAACTGAACCGTATGAGGTCGTTGCAGAGGAGCTGCGAGCTCCATGGGTCATTGCGTTTTCCGGTGACGTTATTTACGTTAGTGAGCGGGAAGGTAATGTCGTCCAAATCGATGGCGAGCAAAGAACGAGACAAACCGTTAATTTGACTAAATCGGTTCAGGGAGTTGGCGAGAGCGGATTTCTGGGCTTCTTGCTTGCTCCGGATTTCGAACAGTCGCAGCAGGCCTATGCTTACCATACTTATGAGGAAGATGGAAAAATGCTTAACCGCGTCGTGCAGCTGAAGTTTACGGGCGAGAGCTGGGATGAGACATATGCATTGCTGGAGGGTATTCCAGGCGCCTATAATCATGATGGCGGAAGAATGGCCTATGGACCGGACAAGCTGCTGTATATTACGACAGGCGATGCTCAGCAGCCTGAGCTATCACAGGATAAAGGCAGTCTGGCAGGCAAAATACTGCGCATGACGCTCGATGGCAAAGTACCGGCAGACAATCCATTCCCGGACTCCTACGTTTATTCGTATGGGCACCGCAATCCGCAGGGACTGGCTTGGACAGATAAAGGCGTTATGCTTGTTACGGAGCATGGCCCATCGGGCTCGCCTGGCGGACATGATGAAATTAACGTCATTGAGCCTGGCGGCAATTATGGATGGCCGAATGTATACGGCAATCAGACGGGGAGCGGTTTGATTCCGCCTGTCTATCATACCGGCGAGCCGGCTATCGCCCCTTCCGGTGCGGCAATCGACGGCCAGAATCGGATGCTGATTGCTACGCTCGCGGGCAGTGCGCTGTATCGCTATGACCCGGCGACAAAGGATATGTCTGTCGTCTTTGATGGAGAGGGACGACTCCGCGATGTAAAGATGAAGGATGGCCGCGTATATGTCATCACCAATAATACCGATGGCAGAGGAAATCCTTCAAATACAGATGATCGCTTGCTGATCGTGAACGGATTGAAGTAAACGTACAGAGCTGCTTTTTGCTCGGGCGGAGAGAATAGCTGAAGTGACGCAGCAGGAGCGGCAGCAATAACCCGCCGCTTGGCGGACGATGCACAGTACCCCCGTTTCTAACTGAACGGGGGTACTGTGCTAAATATAGAATTAGACTACGAAAAACAACCATTTTACTTCCGTTACATTCGGCTGAGCAAAAATTTCATCGTAGTAGGAGTAGCTGGAGTCGCGGGAGCCGCTGTTGCATGTTTCGCTTGTGCCAAATAGATGATTTCCAGACGATTGTCAAAAGCTTGTACAACAGGAATCGGAGCATCCACCTCCACTCCAAGCGTTAGCCCAGGCAGCATCCAGCGATTGGCTGAAACACCGCGTGCGTCTACCCCTTGCCCCGTAATTTCAAAATAAAATTCAATGTCGACAGCGGCGCTGCATTGAACCTCTATCTCAAGCTGGCGTTCGTTCACTGCCGCTTCATAATAGACACCTCGCAAATGGGTGTTCCAATGCTTGCCGACTTCACGCCGAATGAGCCGGAGATCGTATTTATGCCCATCAGCCGTTTTCCAATGAATCGTGGCGGGATGGAGCTGACCGTTCGTATTTTTGCTGCCTGACATGGCGCCCATCATGATCTCTTTCTCAATCCAGGCTCTCGCTGTACATAAATTTGTATTTACATCCGGCTGATCCCGCTCACACAACTCCCGGAACGGCTGCTCCACAAGCCGGTCGCGCTGATGCTCGGCAAGCTGTGGAAGCCATTCCTTCGGCACGTCTACTCCGACTAGGGCGATCATAATATCATGCTCCGTCTCGCAGTTGATTGCGGTAAAATGCTCATAGCCTTTGCCGAGTGCCAAATACAGCATAACGCCCAGCGAGCTGTGAGCAGTCATTTCCATTTCGTAGGCACGGGCAAACGGGCCGGAAAGATTTTCGATATAAGGATTATAAAAGTCGGCGATGTTGGACCAAAGCCCCTTCTCCATTGCATGGCCGAGCTGCTGGAAGGCTGCCGTCTTGCCATATTGCCGCCATAAACCAAGCACCGTCAGATCGACGCCGTAATAGGTCGTAGTATTGAATTCAGACAGGGAGCCAAACTCTGCATAACGGGCGTGAAGCTTCTCCGCCTCGCGGTCAGCATGCTCCATCCAATCGCTGCGCTGCAAGCGCGTTCCGTAGTAATGGGTAATAAACGTATGCATCAGCTCAATATTGGAATTCATCGGAACGACATCCGACAATCGGCGCTCAATAGAGCCGGTAACGGCCTTGATCATCGACTGCTCCATGCGCCCAAGCAGCGGCTGCGGCAGCTTGCCTTCGAAATGCTCCAGGATGACCGCAAAAATACAGCTGATGAACTCCCGCCAGTTCGGATCATAGCTCTTCCAAACCGGTGGCAGCACTTCATCTACAGCCGTCACAAGCCGGTCAGTCCATTCCTTCTTCGCTTGCTCGCCTTCTATGCCGCTTACCAAGCGCTGCGTTATTTTTTCAAAGGTTTGCGCCAAAAAATAAGCATGACCCGGCCCTAAGCTTTTCCAAGGATAGTTGCCGGCTGGCGGGTCGATCGATTGCAGTGCGCTTTTGAAGGTGCCATGGTAAATTTCATCTGGCGCATCAAGCTGCAAATCGATAATTTTATGGAGCACTTCGCAAGCCCGCTCTACGTCGCCCGGCTCGCCTCGCAGCAGCAGTCCAAGCGCGTAATGTCCGCTGCCCCTCGTGCCATGCTTGCCGTACTCCTCGCTGTCGCCAATCAGCTTAGCCTCCTCATCATACTTTGCATCCATATATGCCAGCGCTTGATCGACCAAATAACGGCGCTCCTCCGACAACTGGCTCCACTCATTCAATGCCATGCCCTTTCTCCCCCTAGAAGTTCAGCCATTTGCTGCCCTGCTTCCATATCTAAATTAATGCCCAGGCACAGAACGACTTCTTTTATTCACGCCATGTAACAGCAACAAGCCCATTATAGCACTGACCGTGCATGCCAGATACATCAATTGTGCGCCACCCGCATTGTACAAAAATCCATTAAGCAGGTTGCCAATAATGCCTCCCAGCCCGACAAAAACCATATTAAATACACTTTGTCCGGTCGCCTGCATTTCCTTGCCCGACACGTTCGCTACATACTCGACCGCTGCGACATAAAAGAGTCCGAACGACAGACCATGCAGCGCTTGGATGCCGATCATGACAGGCGGGTACGGAAACAGCCATTGCACAGCCCAGCGCAGCGCATAAGCAAAAGCGGCAATGACGAGCGTTCGTTCCCTGCCAAGCTTGGCAATAATTTTAGCGGCAAGCAGCATCGAGGGCACATTGGTCATCGAAGCGAGCAGCAGCGCAAAGCCGACCATGGAGAAGCTTCCCCCTGCCTCCTGAAAGGAAAGCACAAAAAAGGAATTGTATGCGGTCAGCGTCTGATTGACAAAAAAACAGGCCACGAGAAACCAGAGGAAATTGCGATTGCTGAGCATTTTTTTGAACCCTTCGGTCAAGCTCACCGTCGTTCGATAACTATCCGACTTATTCGAAAGCGTCAGCACCATTGCCACTCCAGCCGCACTGAATATAAAAAACGGCAGCCATAGCTGGGTAATGTGAAAAAAAGATAAATACAAGCCGCCCGCATAACCGCCAAGCGCCGTTCCTAAACTCCCGAGGCTGCGAATCGTGCCATAGGAGGTGTGTCCTTCGCGGGCAGCGGTAACGGCATAGGAATCGGCAATCGGGCTTTGCGTCACGCTGAAAATAATCGACGTCGTATACACGATGACGAGCAGCGCAAATAGTTGAACATTGTAAAAGTAAGCAAGCACAGCGGGCATGCCGATGCTGCATATGAGTACCAGCTTTGTCTGGCGGTAACGATCCACCATGTAGCCCCAGAACGGCTGAACGATGATGGACAGCAGCGTGCCAAGCGACATCATCATGCCTACCTGACCCGCCGACATGCCTTGATGAACGAGCAGCGTCGTTAAATAAGGGTTGAATAAACCGCCAGCGAGCCCTGTAAACAAGTACAAGGCTCGCAGCTTTAGCAGCATTTTTTTCGCGTCATTCATGATGAGGTTGATTATCCTTTCACTGCTCCAAGCATGACGCCGCTGACAAAATAACGCTGCAGCCATGGGTATACGAGCAAAATCGGAACAGTAGCAAAAATGACACTCGCTGATTTCAAGCTTTCTGGTGTAATTTGCTGCGCGCCACCGTGGCCTTCAAGGATCGCTAGCTCTGAAACCATATTGTTCTGAATCATTTGATACAGCTTGAGCTGAATCGGATACAGCTCCGGCTTGGAAATATACATAAGCGTATCCTGAAAGCCATTCCAGCGCCCAACGGCGTAAAAGAGACAAAGCGTCGCCATAACAGGCAGGGAAAGCGGCAATATGATGCGCATCAGCGTTCCAAAATGCGAGCTGCCATCAATTTCAGCTGCTTCCTCCAAGCTTTTCGGAATACCATTAAAGAAAGAAATCAGAATAATCAGATAAAAAGGGCTAATCAGACCCGGCAGCACAAGCGCCCACACTGTATTGAGCAAATTCAAGTCGCGCACGAGAATATATTCAGGAATGATGCCGCCTGTGAAAAACATCGTGATGACGATTAAAATCATAAATACCTTGCGTCCTTTAAGCTGCGATTTTGTTAACGGATAGGCGGCCACAATCGTCATCGCCATACATAGCGCAGCGCAAAGCGCCGTCAGAAATACAGTAAAGCCTAATGAGCGAATCATCGTCATATCCGAAAAAACCTTGCCATACGCATCCCAGTTGAACCCGACAGGGAAAAGGGTTACCTTGCCCGACGTAATCGCAAGGTTGGAGCTGAGCGATACCGCAATAATATGCATAAACGGTAAAATACAAACAACAACTGCCAATGTAAGCAAAACCATATTTACCGTGTCAAATACGCGGTTAGCCGTACGTTCATTCATTAATCCTCCGCACCTTTCCGTAAGAGCTATAATATGCTCTCATCTGTTAGTTTTTTAGATGCATAATTGGCACCTAGGACGAAGATCAGTCCTACAATAGCCTGAAACAAGCCGACGACTGTCGCCAGCGTATATTCGCCAGACTGAATACCGACGCGGTACACGAAGGTGCTGAGCACATCCGAATACTCGCGAACCGCCAAATTGCCTATTATATACGGCCGTTCAAAGCCTATTGTAATCATATTGCCAAGATTGATAATGAGCAGTGTTACAATTGTCGTTTTGAGGCCTGGAAGGGTAATATGCCAAATCCGTTTGAAGCGCCCCGCTCCATCAACCTCCGCCGCTTCGAACAGCTCGCGGTTAATGCCCGTCAATGCGGCCAAATATAAAATCGTTCCCCAGCCTGCGCTTTGCCACACGCCAGTTGCCAAATACGTAACGAGCCAATCCTTTTTATCCGTCAGAAACGGAATCGCATCAAAGCCAAGCGAGCTTAATACATTGTTAATCATGCCGGATTGCGTGCCAAACACTTGATAAACAATGCCGCCTATAATGACCCATGAGATAAAATGGGGAATATACAAAATCGTTTGCGATATTTTTTTGAACCAAACCCATTTCGCTTCATATAGCATGATCGCTAAAATCAATGGAGCCGGGAAGGATACGATTAAATCCAAAATATTAAGCATTAACGTATTTCGAAGCGTCAAATAAAAATCCTTCATTTTGAAAACTTCAACAAAAGCATCGAAGCCAATCCATTCACTGCCCGAAATGCCTTGAAACAGGTTAAAATCCTTGAATGCGATTTGCACGCCCCACATCGGTCCATATTTGAACACCAGAAAATAAAGGAGCGGGAGTGAAATCAGCGCGTAAAGCTGCCAATACCTGCGTAAATAAATGTTTGTGTTCAATGTTGTTCGCCCCTTCTTTCCTTCATATGCAGTTGGCGCAGAGGGAGCCTGCTTCGGCTCGCCCTGTCCTCCTGCTCTTTACTTGTCCTCATAACCTAAAACCCAAAACGCAAATAGCTTTATTTCGCTTCTGTATAAGCCTTTGTACGCTCGTCCATTACTTCCTTACCGCCACGAGACATGTAATCTGCCATTGCCGCATCATAAATGCTGTCGAATTTATCTGGGGCCGCCATCGTCGTTTTCACAATCATTTCGTCAAGCTTACCGTCAAGCGTAGTGCCATATTTGGTTTTACTAGCGATTGGGCGGTTAAATATGACCGGTGCAATCGTATCGGTATCAGCAAATTCCATCGATTGCGCAAAATCCTTTTGGAATTTTGACTCCACACTGAAAGTAAAGGCCTTCTTGTTTTTCTCTTCATCGCCTCCGATTTTACCGTTAGCTACTATGACAATATCGCCAAAGTTATAGATTCTGTCCGTCGCTTCCTTCGATGCATTGTCTAAGGTAACCGGTATGCCATCCTTCAGCTCGTAGTTCTCGCCTAATACACCATTTTGCATATCAATAAGCACATTTGTCGCGGACATCCAGTCCAAATATTTAATCGCTTCGACTGCGTGCTTGCTTGATTTCGGAACCATAATGTACAGGGCATTAGGTGCATATTCCGGTTTTGCATGCAAGCCTTCTGCATTCGTAAACGGATCGATTGGTGCGAGAATAGCATTCGGACTGTTAGCCACTAGGCTGTCATATACCCCATCTTTGTAATAAATGTTAGGATAATCGTCGCTGAACATCCCAATTTTGCCGCTTTGAATATCCTGCGTCAGCTGCTTTTTATCTTGGTCAAGTCCAAAATCCTTGCTCATCAGCCCTTCATTGTACAGCTTGTTCATAAAGCGCAGTCCTTCTTTAAAGCCCGGAAGCACTGGCAAATAATCACGGTTCGCCAACTGCTCATCCGTCGTTAAGGCGTTTTGCGGCTGAATGAATGACCAGAGAAGAGGCTCAAGCTGAGCTGGCTCAATCGTCATACCGAGAGGAATAACGCTGCCCCCCGTTTCACCGGGATCTTTTTCTTTAAAGGCTTTAAGCGCTTCATAAAGCTCGTCTGTTGACGAAGGCATCGGCAAGCCCACCTTGTCCAACCAATCCTTACGAATCCAGGAGGAGTATCTTTCGGTTAACATTCTTTTGCCAGGGATGGCAAATTGCTTTCCTTCCAGTTGACCATAGGCCAGCGTATCGTCTCCCAGAAACTTCTTAAGGTTTTGTCCATGCTCATTTAACAAATCCGTTAAATCTGCAAGACCACCTTGCTCAGCGTAGCGCTCGAATACCGCTTGATCATACGTAAAAACAATATCCGGCACATCGTCGCCGCTTGCCATGAGTACATTCAGCTTGGCAATTTCCTCTGAACGGGGAATCGGCACGAATTGAACATCAATATTGCTCGTTTTGCTGAAGTTGTCTTTCACGTAACGGGTTAAGTAGCTGTCTGTAATCGTGTAGCCCTGCGGCGTATTGCCGCGGTCGAAAATTTCTACTTTTAATGAAGAAGCTGCTGCACCGCCTGCATTCGAGCTTGAGCTTGCGCCAGGTGTTGCTCCTCCTCCGTTCGAACAGCCCGTAACCAATACAGTTAATGCGAACGTACCCGCCATCCATTTTCTAATCGCCATTTTACTTTTGCTACGCTTCATTTGTTCACAGCCCCTTTTTGTTTGGTTGCCTCGCCTATTGAGGTGAGCTTTCCTAACCTCTCGTTGACGATGCCGCTTGTGGAGATGAGCCAAGTATGACACGATGACAGGAAATCTGACAATAAACAGAATTCCGCCTCAAAAATCGGGTGGAAAATCGTCGCAAGCCCTGTATTTCCGCTGATGTGACGCTATTCCTGTAAACATACCTTTTTCCGATTCGCTTGAATTAGCCATCAAAAAAGCCCCCGAACTTGTTCGGGAGCCACCTTCTAGCTTCTGCTTATTCACTTGCAGGTTCTGGCTTCATTTCATATTTTCTATAGTCTCCCGGTGTGACACCGACTATTCTTTTAAACACCCGTCCGAAGGTAACGGAATTGGCGTAGCCGACCTGCAAAGCGATTTGCTGGATAACCTCGTCGGTTTGGCTCAGTAAATTTTGGGCGTGCACAATGCGCAGCTGCGCCAGAAAATCAACGAATTTTGTATTAAACTCTTCCTTGAACAAATGGCTCGCATATTTCGCAGACACTTGGAAGCGATCGCTCAATATCGTAAGGGACAAATCCGGATTCGTATAATGCTCTTCAATGTAAGCTTTCATCTCACTAATCATCGCCCGATAGCTTTTATTTTCGTTAGTGGACACATAGACCCGGTAAACCTCGTTCATCATTTCCAGCAGCAAGGCTTCCATCTCCGGCAGCCGCTGCGCCTTATCCAGCTCCGAACGCCACAGCTGTGCCTGCTCGCCCACAAAGTAATCCTTCAGACTGTCGGAGAGATCCATCAGCTCTCTGCCCAGCATTTGGCGCAGCCAATGAATAAGCATTCGGATGTCCTGATCCGCAAGCAGCTCGGAGCCGACCCTTTGAAACAGCGTGTGCACCTGCTCCCGCCATTCCTGATTGGTCAAGCGAAACATTTTGACGATACCAGCCATGATAGGGAAATATTTATAAGACTCCATATGCGGCTGCAGCGGCACATCTGAGCCAAACACCATTTCATTTTCACCCAGAGACAATACATATTGCAGCGCTGATCCAGCAGATTGGTAGGATTCCTTTAAGCTGCCGTCCAGATTCGTCACAATGCCAATACCGAATTGCATCGTCAGCTCAAATTGGCTTGTGGCCCACTGGTGAGAGCTCCTGACGGCCAAGCGCAGCCTCTTTTTGAAATTTTCAACTTCTTCCTCTTCCTCTGCGGCACCACTTGTAAAAATAATGCCCAACTGGCTGCTGCTTATCCATTCCGCCCAGCTGTCCAGTTCTCTTTCCCGTGCCAGCTCCTGAAAAAGATTCATGAGCGTCAAACGGAACGTTTGCTGATCCTGATGAGAGAAGTCGCCGTAGGCGACCTCAAAATCATGCATTTCCGCAATAACGACTGCGGCGTGCACAGCATGCTCCGACGCTTGCAGTACGGCTAAGGAGTGGCATTTTTTAGCCCTCTCCCCTTGAGCCTCAGCATGACCTTCGATTAAATCGATAAAAAACTGCCGCCTGCGTATAAGCAAATTCTCATGATGCTGCTGCTCATAATCTGCGGTCTGCTGGATAAGCTGCTCCAGCGCATGATCGATTAACGTCAGCTCATCTCTAGTCGTGACATCGAGGGAGCGCACCGGAAGCGCCTGAATTCGGTTCATCATGATTTTAATCGGCCTATAGTTTTTGCGGGTAATATAAATGATGTAGAGGACGGCTAACAACAAGGTAGCAAGCCCAATAATAATCCATACATAAGAAATGACAGATACCCAGGCGAACAGTTGACCCGCGCGGAGGCCGCTGCTGAACGTCCAGCCCAGCTTTGGCGACACTAGCGTCGTTAGCACAGTGCCTTTCTCGTCGATACTACCCAGCCCTAAATTACCTTTAGGAAAAATAGTTTCGCCTTCCTGGCCCGTTACATGAAGAAAGGAAACGCTACTGCGTGTCATATCATCTATCATTCGGCCTAAAGGATAGGCGCCGAGATTAATGACTAAAACGCCTTCCTGACCGAAGGGAAGCGGCAGCCGTTTATGCATGCTGATCACTTCCTCCGGCTTATCGGATTCCAGCAGCTTGAAGGAACGGATTTGCGACCAGCGCTGAAAGGATGGTTCATCCAGCGCATTCTCCAAATAAGCGCGATCAGCAAACGCCTCCTGCGTCGTAAATCCATATTTACTAACGATACGCTGATCGGACAGACGGTATATATACATGGAATCCAGCAGTTCATTATTACTTTCCATGATCCACAGCTTTTTGGCGAGCTCCATAAATTCGGGACTGCCCTTCTCCACATCACCCGCGAGAAAATGTCCGTAAACCGGGTCATTTTCCATTTGGCGCAATATTTCCATCTCCACTTGATTGACCGCTCTGTCGAGACTATCGACGACGTAGGAAGTCGAAATGCGGCCCGCCTTCTCCGTTTCGTTCCGTGAAATCTCATTTACAATGAGGAAGGAGAGGAAAATGACCATAGATATCGTCAAGATGAAAATCGGAAAATAGGAGAAAAGCAATCTGCGATACCAATTCTTTGACATAATCCTCACTCCATATCTGACAGCATTGAAATTGGCTTGTAATTATTCATTACCAACGCCATTCAATGATAGGTTTTCTAACATTGTATCAGATATATCGAGAAAACAAAGCTTAATTCTAAAAATGATGGCAGGAAAACCCTTACATTTGCAGTATAGGCTGGCTGCAAAAATGGACAAAGAAAAAAGGAATGCCTCCAGGCCTCGATAAGCCCGCACATTCCCTTGAAATGGTTCCACTTGCTTCTGCAAATTTGAAGTCAAATCATTTATTTTCAAAGAAAAGAATGTAATATGTAGAACTTTGTAGTATAAAGGAAGTAGCGCATGATAAATTACCCATATTCAAGAAGAAAGCAGAGGTTCTATGTTCCTACAAAATTTAACCATCATCAAAGAACATCGTCCAGATCTATTCCAAACGTTGCAAACCGTAGAAAAACTCTCTCATGTCGACCCTTTGTCAATGAAGAGGCTTGCAACCCCCCCTCCCAACCTTATATGTGAAGTGAATGAGCTGGTAATTAGCTTACATCACCCTGACAATCCTGTTATGGAAGCTTCACAAATTTTAATGAAATTAGAGAACGAATTTAAAAAAAATGATCCATATGTTATTTTTTTCGGTGTAGGTCTAGGATACCACATTAAACAATTCACCTCGGCATATCCCAACATTCCTTACTCTATTTTTGAACCATCAGCCAAGATTATGCATACTTTTTTATCCTCTGTCTCTATGAGCGAAATTAATCTACCTTTGCTGCGCAATATCAGTATCGGTACAGCGGATAGTCGTTTTTCTTTGGAGGAAATTAAATCTATGCTCTATCAAATTCCAAAGAGCTTTACGCTGATTACGCTTCCATCTTATTTGAAATTATTTCAAAAATCTCATGGATATTTCATTCAATTTATACAGCATACGATCAAACAAAAGCAGCTGAGCCTTGGTATAAATCATCATTTTGAAAAAAAATGGATAACCAACAGCTTTGAAAATTTTGGTGCCACACTGAATACACCTAGTTTTTTCGATTTTCATGCTCATTTTCATAAGAAACCGGTATTGCTTGTAGCTGCCGGCCCTTCTTTACAGGATGAAATTGACCATTTACGCGTCATTAAGCAAAGTCGTTCCGCTTATATTGTATCTGTCGGCTCTGCCATTAACACCTTGGTTGAATATGGCATTTTACCGGATGCCGCCTTTACCTATGACCCGGGAGATTTTAACCGCAATGTGTTTTCTCGGGCAATTAATGAGAATACAATACCTTTTCCCATGATTTTTGGAACCTCTGTCGGAAAAGGAACCGTCTCGCAATTCCCTTGGACCAAAATTCATATGCCAATTAATCAGGATATGTTATATGGATTTTATCTTAGCGGAAACAAGCAATCGCCTGTGTTGAGCGATGCCAGCAGTATTGCCAATGTGACACTACAAGCATTGATGTTTATGAACTGCTCTGCCATTATTTTAGTTGGTCAAAATTTCGCTTATCGCAACAAAAATTACTACGCTGCTGGCGTTCCTTATGGAGAAAACAAAGGGGTTGTAGCAGAGCAAAGCATCGGTGTAGATGGCACTATACTTGAAAGCAACAACAGCTTTAATGCAATGCGTAGGGAAATGGAGCATTTCATACGTCTTAATCCACAGCAAACTATAATCAACACGACTCGAGAAGGAGCTAAAATTGAAGGAGCCCCCTATCAAACTTTATCTTCTGTTATGGATAGCCTGTTGGTCGAACAAACAATAGACAACGAATGGTATTTGAAGCCAAGGAGAATGGCTGTTCCACACACCTTCTTAAAGCAGCGTCAACAAAAAATGCTAGAACAGGCAGGTCAAATAGAGGCTATATTTACAGCGCTGCAGCGAGCTATGGCTACTATCAAGAGCAAGCCTGAGATAGAAAAGTTTCATGCTTTCGACCAGATATTCAAATCCCTTCAGGACAATTTGTTTTTCAAATTTATACTTCATCCGCTTAGCCGAGTGAAGTATGAAATTTTATACAGTCATATTGTAAATATTAAAGTTAAAACCGATATAAACAGTAAAGCAAATTTACTATTGTCTGGGTTTGGAGAATATTTATATGAATGCTTTGAGGATTACAAACTTATCCAACCATTTTTTCAAAAGCTAAACCAAGAAATCGACACTTTTGTTACTACAGAAAAGGGGTAGACATCTAGAATGAAAAATAAGAATCAAAATAGGCTTGGCAGAGCTAAAAAAATTATTACCCTTACTGCAGCCTCCACACAAATAGCGAATATATTCGCTCCTTTTGTTATGCATGCAGCACCCCGCGCTCCGTTGGCAGCACCTGCTTTGATGAGCACTGTCACCGAAGTAACTTACTCCCCAGGCTTAATTTATTCTCTTAGCTCATCTTCCAGCCTGGAGCTCACTCAGTATTCTCCTATTTATAGCGGAATCCCTGTAGATTCCAATTTGACGCTTTCCTTTAACGATTCCTTTGAACTTGGTGACGGTATTATATCGATTCGACGTTATAATGATGATTTCTCTGAACAATTTTTCAACATTGCAAGCGGAGTTATTCATGGCGCAGCTATTACCTTTAGCGGGAATAGTGTTGTTATAGATCCTGATGTTGACCTTAATGAAAATACATCTTATTATGTCTATATTTCCAGCGGAGCCTTTGTTTCAAGCAATGGGACCGCTTTTTCAGGTGTTTCCCCATATTCGTGGACATTTATGACGGAGGACACTACTCCGCCTGTGCTGATTTCTACAACACCGGGAAGCGGAATCGTTTCTCAGTATGATCCGTACTACCTGACTTTCAACGAAAGTGTCCAATTGGGATACGGACAAATTCAAATTATTAAACAAGGCGAAGTCATTCCTGAATATGTCATATCCATATCTGGCAGCGAAGTAAGTAATGCCAATTATTATTTTTATACAGATGACCATCAAGTCGAATTTTTACCTTATTTTAATTTAGATGAAGATACCTCCTATTATGTGAATATTACATCAGGCGCCTTTACAGATTGGAGTTCTAATGCCTACGGCGGTCTGCTAGACCCAACCTCTTGGCAGTTTACAACCACGCATGAGGATCCTTATGTTAGATATATGGAGCAGAATTTGGAAATGAATCTCCGTAACGACACGGATCTCACTTTCCACTTTAATAAACCTATGCTGTTTGCAGATGGCTTTATTACGATTAAAAATGCACAAAATAATTCGGTGTACCAGCAGTTTGTTATTTCAAGCGGAAACATTCATGGGGCAACTGCAGCTATTTCTTCCAGTGGTTATTCTTTCACCCTTAATCCAGACATGGACTTTGAAGATTTTACAACCTATTATGTTAATTTCTCCAGCGGAGCTTTTACTGATTTAAATGGCCGTCCTTCCTTTGGATTGTTTAATACTAAAATGAGCTTTACTACAGGAGATTTTACCCCTCCAGAAGCCATTGCAACTTATCCGATGAACAGTGGATTATCATCAATTTATGGATATTATGATATCACTTTTAATGAGGACGTTAAATTTGGATATGGAGAGATTCAGTTTTTCAAACAAGGGGACAATCTTCCTGTCGGTACAATCACCATATCCGGAAACAATATGTACAATGGAGACTACTATTCGTATAGTAAAAGCTACTATACCTTCTACCCTAACTTTAGTTTCGAAGATGGCACTTCTTATTATATAAATATCACTTCAGGCGCTTTTGTGGACTTACATGGCAATAACTATAGAGGGATCAATGATACAACTTCTTGGAACTTCACAACAATAATGGAAAACCCCTTTATAGAGTATTTCTCGCTACGAGGTCTAAGTGAGCTCCAGCCTAATGTCAATTTAACATTTACATTTAACGAATTGGTACAACTATCTAATGGTGCCATCTCTATAATGCGTGCCGATAATCAATCCGTTGCTAGGCAATTTCTTGTCTCCAGCGGTGTTATTCAAGGTGCAACTGCGACTTTCAGCGGTACATCCTTGACAATCGATCCGTACCTTAATCTAGACAGTTCGACTGATTATTATCTTAATATTTCCAGCGGTACTTTTGTAGATCTTAAAGGGAACTTGTTCTCTGGTCTAACACACTCACGTTGGGGTTTCTCGACTGGTGATTTTGCGCCTCCATCTATTGTTAATACTTATCCAAATGGAAACGAAGTATCCATCTATGACAAGATTAGCTTAGATTTTAATGAAAAAATTAAACTGGGACATGGAAATATACAATTATTCGAAAAAGGCACCAACGCCCTTCTCCATACAATTACGGTTGACGGAGACAATGTTTCTAATGCCAGATTCTTTTCTTACAACGGGAAACGGGCCGACTTTTATTTAGAGTTTCTTTTGGAACAAGATACACAGTATTATATTACAGCTGATCCGAATGTCTTTTTAGATTTAGATAATAATCCTTTTGATGGAATATTAGATTCCGATATCTGGAGTTTTAAAACAGCGGATGTTCGTCCATTTCTAACAAACAACGAGCCTAACAATCTTTCCGGACTACCAATTGACACCAATCTCACTTTTTATTTTAATGAGACTGTACAACTAAACAACGGTGCCATTTCCTTAATCCGACAACAGGACGGCTCTGTAGCACAAGAATTTGTCATTTCGAGCGGTCACATTAACGGTGCTGCCGTTTCCTTCAGCGGTCGTACAATGACGCTTAATCCTGATTTTGATTTGGAAAACGCCACAAGCTACTTTGTTAAAATATCCAGTGGTTCTTTTATAGATACTACGGGAAATCTTTTTTCGGGAACAGATTTTAGCAGTTGGTATTTTTCTATTGGAGATTTTGAATCGCCAGTTATCGTTTCCGGTTCTCCTATGAGCGATAACACTTATCTTGACGAACCCATCTCTTTTAATTTCAACGAAAATATTAAGTTAGGTTATGGAGAAATTCAAATTTTCAAACAAGGAGCCGTTACTCCTGATCACATTATTACGATTTCAGGTAATCATGTATCAAACGCCTACTTTTATCGCGCAAATGCAGCAAAAGAAAATACAGCCTATTTCTTGCCCTATTTTACACTCGATCAAGATTCGAGCTATTATATCCATGTTACCTCTGGTGCTTTTGTCGATAAAAGTAATAACAAATTCACTGGGTTGCTTGATTCAACGACCTGGAATTTTACAACCATTGATGTATCGCCTTATTTGTTGAGATATTACCCAAGCGATCTTTCAGGACTGCCTGCTGACACGAATCTTTTCTTCTACTTCAGTGAGCCAACGCAGCTTGCTAATGGAGAAATAACCTTGAGACGCGAGCAGGATGGCACAATTGCAAGAGAGTTTACGATTTCCAGCGGTCCTATCAACGGCGCTACTATTTTCTATAGCGGTAATACGATGATTTTAGATCCTGATTTCGATTTGGAAGAGTTGACCAGCTACTATGTTCAGATTTCAAGCGGTTCCTTTGTCGACCTTAAAAACAATCCGTTCTCAGGGCTATATCATTCATCGTGGTCTTTCTCTGTTGGAGATTTCTCACCACCAGTCATGTTGGACGCTTCGCCTATTAGTGGTGCTGCCGCATTGAAAGGTCCTTACTCCTTTATTTTTAATGAGGATATCGAATTAGGCTATGGAGAAATTCAATTTTTCAAACAAGGTGAAGTCACGCCTGTTCATACGATTTCGATTTCTGGAGATACGGTCAGCAATGCTGTGTTTTATCGCAGCTCCGGCAATACTGCTTATTTCCATCCTCATTTTGTACTGGATCAATCCACGGATTATTATGTTCATGTGACATCCGGCACATTTGTAGACTTATATAATAATCAGTTTGCTGGCCTGCTCGATTCTACAACTTGGAGCTTTACAACAGTTGATTATGAGCCCTATTTAGCAGAAATCTCTGTGAGCTATGAATCTAATTTACCGGTAGATACTAATATTACTTTGAGTTTTAGTGAAGACATCCGATTAGCTCATGGTATTATTTCTCTTATCAACAAGCAGAACAATAATGTCGCTCGTGAATTTATCATTTCAAGCGGTCTCATTAGTAATGCTGCCTTTTCCTTGAGCGGAAATATATTGGTTTTGGATCCTGATGCGGATCTTAACGATTCTACTGAGTATTTTATTTCTATTACAAGCGGGGCTTTCGTTGATCTGAACGGTAATCCTTCTAGAATGTTTTACGACACTAATATGAGCTTTAAAACAGGTGATTTCACAGCACCAACTATCGTTTCTGTTTCTCCTGTGAGCGATAACACTTATCTTGACGAAGCCATCTCTTTTAATTTTAACGAAAATATTAAGTTAGGTTATGGAGAAATTCAAATTTTCAAACAAGGAGCCGTTACTCCTGATCACATTATTACGATTTCAGGTAATCAGGTATCAAACGCCTACTTTTATCGCGCAAATGCAGCAGAAGAAAATACGGCCTATTTCTTGCCCTATTTTACACTCGATCAAGATTCGAGCTATTACATCCATGTTACCTCTGGTGCTTTTGTCGATAAAAGTAATAACAAATTCACTGGGTTGCTTGATTCAACGACCTGGAATTTTACAACCATTAATGTATCGCCATATTTGTTGAATTATTATCCAACTGCCATTTCGGGACTGCCTATTGACACGAACCTTACTTTCTATTTCAGTGAGTATGTTAATCTCGCTAAAGGCAACGTCGCAATCATTCGGGCAGCAGATGATTCCGTTGCGCAGCAGTTCACCATTTCCAGCGGGCAAATTCAAGGGGCGGCTATTTCCTTTAGCGGCAGTACGATGACCCTTGACCCAAATCTGAACTTGGAGCCGTCAACATCCTACTACATTCAGATTTCCAGCGGGGCCTTTGTCGATATAAAAGGCAAGCCTTTCTCTGGCTTGCATACTTCAAACTGGAATTTCACAACTGCTAATTTGACGCCGCCAGCTCTTGTCTTCACTTCTCCTATGAATGAAGACGCCGCTTATTACGGGCCATATTCCTTTGCCTTTGATGAAGATGTCAAGCTAGGACAGGGTGAAATTCAATTTTTCAAGCAAGGAGAAACTGTACCTGTACAGACCATTTCCATTGCTAATAATCAAGCTACTCATGCTTCCTTTGAGCAATATTCCGGGAGAGTTTTCTACTTCTACCCAGAATTTCTATTGGAGCAGGATACACGCTATTATGTCAACATTACTTCCGGTACGTTTGTCGATCTCAGCAGCACTCCGTTCACAGGTCTGCTAGACTCCACTACTTGGAGCTTTACAACTTATAACGAAGCACCTTATCTCACAGACTACAGCCCAAGCAATCTTTCCGGCTTGCCTGTAGATACCAATCTCACTTTCTATTTCAGTGAGTATGTTAATCTCGCTAATGGTAACGTCTCTATCGTTCGGGCAGCAGATGATTCGGTTGCACAGCAGTTCACCATTTCCAGCGGACAAATTCAAGGAGCGGCTATTTCCTTCAGCGGCAATGTGATGACCCTTGATCCGAATCTGGACTTGGAGCAGGATACGACTTACTATGTTCAAATTTCTAGCGGGGCCTTTGTCGATATAAAAGGCAAGCCTTTCTCTGGTTTTTATCATTTGGACTGGAGCTTTACTATCGGTGATTTCACACCTCCGGCTCTTGTATCCACGTCTCCGGTGAGTGGCAATGTTTCTAATTATGAGCCTTTATCCCTTGCCTTCAATGAGGAGGTCAAGCTTGGTCACGGTGAAATTCAGATTTTCAAACAAGGAGAAGCGACGCCTGCACACACCATATCTATTGCCAACAATAAGGTTAACAATGCTTATTACGAGCAGGTTTCTGGTCGATTTTTCTCTTTTAATCCATTTTTCCACCTTGAACAAGATACAAACTACTATATTCATATTACTTCTGGGACCTTTGTCGATCTCAGCAACAATCTATTCGCTGGGTTGTTAGATTCCACTTCTTGGAGCTTTACGACAATTGATGAGAAGCCATCTTTATGGTACTATTCACCACGCCAAGAATCTGGCATCCCTATCGACACGAACTTATCATTCTATTTTAGCGAGCCTATAAAACTTGCCAACGGCTCTATTTCCCTGATTCGGGAGAGAGATGATTCTGTTGCACAGGAGTTCGTCATTTCCAGCGGGCACATTAATGGCGCTGCAGTTACCTTCAGTGGCAATCTGATGACCCTTGATCCTGATACCAATTTGGATAGTTCTACCTCCTACTATGTCACGATTACTAGCGGTGCCTTTAGCGACCTGAAAGGCCAACTATTCTCTGGCTTCCCTGCCTCCCATTGGAGCTTTACAACCGGCGATTTCACACCGCCAGTTGTAGTCTATACTTCGCCAGTAAGTAATGAGGCATCCTATTACGGACCGTATTCTGTGACCTTCAATGAGAGCGTGGAGCTGGGACAAGGCGAAATTCAAATCTTTAAGCAGGGAGAGTCTGCACCTGTGCAGGTCATTTCCATTGCTAATAATCAGGCCATTAATGCTACTTTCGATCATTATTCCGGTGGTTATTTCAATTTCTATCCCGAATTTGGATTGGAGCAGGATACGAGCTATTATGTTCACATTACTTCCGGAACGTTCGTCGATCTCAGCAGTAATCCGTTCATGGGCTTGCTAGACTCTACTACTTGGAGCTTTACAACTTATAACGATGCACCCTATCTCACAGGCTTCAGCCCAAGCAATCTTTCCGGCTTGCCTGTAGATACCAATCTCACTTTCTATTTCAGTGAGTATGTTAATCTCGCTAATGGTAACGTCTCTATCGTTCGGGCAGCAGATGATTCGGTTGCGCAGCAGTTCACCATTTCCAGCGGGCAAATTCAAGGGGCCGCTATTTCCTTCAGCGGCAATGCGATGACCCTTGACCCAAATCTGAACTTGGAGCCGTCAACATCCTACTACGTTCAGATTTCTAGCGGAGCCTTTGTCGATATAAAAGGCAAGCCTTTCTCTGGCTTGCATCATTCGTACTGGAACTTCACGACGGCTGCCCAAACCAATAACGGAGGAAATAACGGTGGAAATACTGGCGGCAGTCAACCGAGTCAGCCAAGCCCAACAACGACACCATCCAATCCTGTAGTCGTCTCAAGCGAAGCTGCACCAGTAATTCCAAATTCTGCGCAGGCTAATGTAGTAGCTGCACCATTTAAAACTGGACAAGAAAAAAGCATTACTTTGCCTGCCGGTCAGACTAGTTCATCCGCTCTTGTATACTACTACGATGATAAATACAAGAAATGGATTGCACTTCCTACGCAGCATGATGGCAATACGCTCACTGCCAATATGCCTCCAGAAAGCTGGGTTGCCGTTATGGACAATCCAGCGGTCTATCAGCCCGTAGATACAGTAAGCAATTGGGCCAATGAAGACATAATGAAGCTAATGAGCTTAAATATCATTCAAGGCTACGAGGATCAAACCTTCAAGCCTAATCAAGTGACCAACCGCTATGAAATGGCTGTTATGGTGGCGAAGGTACTCGGCTTGCCGCTGGATAACACAAATGCATCAATGCTAAACAGCCTTCCCGACTCTGGCAGCATTCCAGAATGGGCAAAACCGGCCGTCGCCGCCCTGCTGCAAAATAATATTATGCTCGGCAGCGCGCAAGGCTTCCAAGGCAGTGAATCCATAACACGCGCACAGCTTGCTGCCATGCTGGGACGGATTTTGCCAGAAGCACAAAATAATACAGCTTCATCGTTCAAAGATCAATCCACCATTCCAGCTTGGGCCTCTGATGGTATTCAGAAAGCTATCGAGCTTGGCATCTTCAAAGGCTACCCGGACGGAAGCTTCCAACCGGATAAAACGTTGACGCGCGCTGAAATGGCGGCCGTCATCACGCGATTGATGGATTATTTGATCCAACAGCCGAATCAATAAATATTCAAACCAAAAAAGCTCAAGACCGCGAGGTCTTGAGCTTTCAGATTGTCGAGAAACCCTACGTCTTGTTCCAAGACGCTTGGGTTTCTCTTTGTTTTGGGGATCCAAACGAAGCTAAAGGAGGAGGATTCCTCTATTGCGCCCTCCTTTCAAGATAGAGGGCGATCTTCTTCATGTTTTGCACGGCTGCGGTCATCAGCGCTTGCTCCGTAGCATTGCGCAGTCCCCGCAACCGGCAATAGCGAAACCCATGGAGCTGTTTAGCATCCGCGAAGCTTCGCTCAATCGTCTCTTTTCGTTTTCGGTATAGCCTTTTGCCTGACTTGCTGAGGCGGTTTAATCGCACTTGCTCCTTACTATTCTCCCAGATGTGCCGCGTGACGATCTTTCGCTTGTTGCGAGATCGCGTACATTTTTCCAGGACAGGACAAGCGGCACACCTCTTCGGATCCGAAGCATAATGTCGGTACCCGTGACGATCCGTCGTGCGGTACACCAGTTCCTGCTGCTCGGGACAGCGGTACACGTTTCGCTCGGCCTCATACGTGAATTTCCACTTCGGGTACAACCCTTGCGTGGGATGAAATCTGCGATGCGCGATGACACCAAAGATTTTACGTTCTTCCAGCCCTTTGCAAATGGGCGTGGTCATGTAGCCTGAATCTAAAGCAACGGCTTCTACCTCAAAACCAAAACGTTTACGCTGACGGTCTAATCGAGAGAGATACGGGACGGAATCATGGACGTTGCCTGCGGTTACGAAAACATCGGTAATGAGGTTGTACTTCACATCAACGGTGCGATGATCCAAATAAAAGAAGCCTTCTGGCTTGCCTTCCCGAAACATATATCCGCTGTCCGGATCCGTTGTGCTCACCTTCACTTCCTTGTCCTCGTTCACCTCCTCCCGTGGTTTTAGTGCTTTTTTCCTTGGGTTTGACGATCCGTTTCAACGGCTGCATTTAGCTCATCGAGATAATCTCTTGTGTTTTGCTTGACTTGTTCTTTCGTGTATTTGTTTTTGTTCGCGTTCGCTTTGACATGGGTCGAATCCGAAACCAGCACACGGCCGCCAACCATGCGATGCGAGACGGCTTGCAGCACAATCTCATCAAAGATGTCTTGAAAAACAGAAGTATCTTTAAACCGGGTACGCCGGTTCCAACTAATCGTTGTATGGTCAGGCACACGATCCGTTAATCCCAGTCCTAAAAACCAACGATACGCGAGATTCGTTTGCACTTCGCGTTCAAGCTGACGTTCGGAACGAATCCCGTAGAAATAGCCCAGAAAGATCATCTTGAAAAGAACAAGCGGATCAATGGCTGGACGCCCGTTATCTTGTGAATACAGATGTCGAACCTTTTCATCAATAAAGGAAAAATCAATATACTTGTCGATCTTGCGAAGCATATGATCAACAGGCACTAAGTCTTCTATGGAAACGAACTCGTAACTTTGTTGTTTATCTCGATTAGAACGCAGCATAGGGCGACACCTTCCGTTCGTATAAGTTATCTTTATTATACCATAGTAACGCGGTGTCGTGTTAAACCAAATGCTTATAAAGATGGCTGTCGAGACTTTCTCGACAGCCTGAAAGCTCAAGACCACGAGGTCTTGAGCTTTCTTTTTCTCAAATCGCAAATACACCAAGGCTTCTAATAAGCTAAACCCATAATCCGAACAATCCTTCATTCACACCTAGATTATACATATAATACAAGCCAAATACAGCGCTAACGATGCCGGTTGCCCCAATTAGGACGCGATTGAGCTTAAAGCGGCTGGAAGAGAGAATAAACGGAATGCTGATGAAGGTGGTAAAGCACAGCATGCCGATTACCGTACCAACACCAAATACAGCGATATAGATCAGCCCTTCGCTAATACTGTTCACAGTGCTCATCGTGAGGATGACCATCGCTCCACTGCCAGCGAGGCCATGAATGATGCCAATCAGCAAAGATTTACGATAGGAGCCATGAAAATGCTGGCTTTCCTTAGCACTCGCATCCACATTCGCATTCGCTCGCATGCTTCTAAGCGAAATAATCGTATTCACTCCCAGTACTACGATCATCACTCCAACGAGAAACTCTAAGGACATCGCCCATTTTTCCGTCATTTCACTTCTCATGGCCATGAGGATAAACCCGACAATAAACAGCGTCAGCGAATGTCCGATCCCCCAAAATACGCCAGAAAAAGCGGATTTGCCGATATGCTTGCTTTTAATCGCAATCGTGGATACCGCAATAACATGATCCGGCTCAAGCGCATGCTTGATGCCGAGCAGAAACCCGATGGCCAGCACAGAGAGTATACCCGCGTCCATCTCCCATAACCCCCTGTTTTTAATGCCTAAAACAATTACTTCCGCAGCTTAAAAGCATCCTTACCCAGCAGCAGTGGACGCAGCTCGCTCCAAATGACATGGAACAGCGCCTCAAGCTCTGCCCCGCTATATCCAAGGCAGCGCACGACTAGCCCGTTCGCCTCCAAGAGCGACACTCCGCCGTAAACCCTCTGCCCTGCTCCTCCTCCACTTGACGTCTTCACGTTTAGATAACGATCAAGCACCCGCCGCACCGCATCCACATGCTCTGCCCCGACAGCCTCGGATAAGCACCAGAAGCTTCCGAAATGAGAATATCCCCCGAGTACCGATTCAGGCGAAAATCTCAAAGGCTCCAGACGCAGCGAGTCCCACACCACCAGCCGATCCCCCCAATAGATCGACAGCTCGCTATGCAGCATTTCGTATTCAAACATCTCCCCAAAACCTGCGCGGCCGGGCGTCAGCATATCGCTCATAAACAGCTGCGCCCCCTGCTCCATATGTACCGACGTAATTCCTCTATAGCGAACATCCTTATAAGGAACGAGCGGACCGGGAAAATACTCCAGCACTGCATCTTTCCCGACTCGAAAAAGATTGCTCTGTCCACTCGTTGTCCCGCCCATTCCCGGATGCAGCTTGCATGACGACTGTGTCGTAAGCAGAAGATGAGCATTTTCCCCAACTGTGCAATCCAACTCCTGAACATCTCCGCCAAACAGGCCGGGAGACGATTCCATTAAATAAATAATCATCTCGCCGGACGGCCCCTTGAACGGGCGGGTAATTTTCAGCGGTGCTTGATGAGCCGAATAGCTCAAAACATTTTTTTCATTAATATAATCAATCTCACCCTGCCATCGGCTATGCATGGTCGTGATGATGCTCGTGATGGTGGTGATGAGTATGACTTTGCTTAAGGGCTGGGCAAGCTGCGATAATCCATTCCACGACTTTAGCGGCACTTTCTTCACTTTTGAGATTGGTCATTACAAATGGACGATCACCGCGCATCCGCTTGGAATCCTCGCTCATCACCTCTAGGCTGGCGCCAACATAGGGGGCGAGGTCAATTTTATTAATGACGAGCAGATCGGAGCGGGTAATGCCCGGCCCGCCTTTGCGCGGAATTTTCTCGCCTTGGGCAACATCAATGATGTAGATAAACATATCGACCAGCTCAGGGCTGAATGCTGCCGCCAAATTATCGCCGCCGCTTTCAATGAACAGCAGATCCAGGTCGCTAAAACGCGCCTCCAGATCCTCGACCGCTTCCATATTCATCGATACATCCTCGCGCACAGCAGTATGCGGGCAGCCTCCTGTTTCCACGCCAATGATGCGCTCCTGCGGCAAAACACCTGTTTTGGTCAAAATGACCGCGTCCTCTTTCGTATAAATATCGTTCGTAATAATACCAATGCTGTAGTCCGGATACATGATTCCACTGATTTTCTCCAGCAGCGCTGTTTTCCCCGAGCCTACAGGACCGCCAACTCCAATTCGAAGCGCTCTTCCTCCTTGAAACGGCGTGCTGCTCCAGCTGTCATGGGCATGGCTATGATTTGCTCCTCCACACATACAATCATCTCTCCTTCATCTTTTTTTATTGCCAACATGGCTAGCCTTCTCCACAATCAGGACATAAATAAACGGGAATACAAGCTCTCATGGCGCATCGCCGCAATTTCCTGCATGACGTTCGCGGTATACATCTGTTTTGGCAAAAGCGGCTTTGCCTCTATCGCTGCCGCCTCACGCTCCAGAAGCGGGAACAAGGCCGTCATCATTTTTTGACCATCTGTCTGGCCCAAGCTCCACATTCGAATTAAATTTTGCAGCATGCTGTTAACCGTCTGATATAAAAAGCTGAGCACCGCCATATGAGGCGTCAGCTGCAAATAGGCGCAAATCCAGCCATGAACGATCGCCGCGTTTGCGTCCCCGCGCTCCTGCTTAATCCAAGCCGCATAATCGCCCAGCAGCGATTCGGGATATACCGCCTGCACGGTATGCAAATACCGTTTGCCGATTTTGCTTGCCCCTTCTCTTGACTCCCGCGCCAGGCGCGCCCCCGTCATCCTGCGCGATAAATCCAGCAGCTTCGCTTTAATCGTTTCCTGCTCCTGCTGCTCAGGCTGCTGCAAGTAAGCAGGCACCCATATCGCGCTCCAATACACGCCAGTTCCTTCAATGGGGGCAACCGTAGCGCAAATGTAGCTATCCATCCACGCCAAAAAATCGGGAATGGTGCGAATCCGCTCCTCCTGCACATACGTTTCCAAGCCGAACGAATGGGAAAAGGCCCCTGTTGGAAAGGCCGAGTCCACCAGCTGCGCCACCTGCAAAAAAGATATCATTCTCGGCTTCTCCCTCCAAGCGAGCTGCTAAAACAAGTAATACCGCTGTGCCATCGGCAGCTCGCTTAGCGGCTCACATATCGCCTGCTCGCCATCTACGAGTACCTCATACGTATCTGGGTTAACGGTAATTTCCGGCGTTAAATCATTCAACAGCATGTCACGCTTGCCGATGTTTCGGCAGCCCGATACCGGCAGTACCTGCTTTGCAAGGCCCAGCTGCTGCTTAATGCCAGCATCGGCAGCAGCCTTCGATACGAAGGTAATACAGCTGCTGTATTTGGCCTTCCCATGCGCTCCGAACATGAGCCGACCGATTTTTGGTTCCGGTGTTGGAATCGAAGCATTAGGATCGCCCATGATCGCGAAAGCAGGCATGCCGCCCTTCAGCACCATTTCCGGCTTCGTCCCGAAAAATTCCGGCTTCCACAAGACGAGATCCGCCCATTTCCCCGCCTCGACCGAGCCTACATATTTCGAAATGCCATGGGCAACGGCAGGATTTATCGTATATTTAGCTACAAAACGCTTTACCCTGCTGTTGTCGTTAGCACTCACCTCTCCGGCTTTGCCATCCGCAACAGCCTCGACATCCGTGCCAGCCCCGCCATCTCCAGCCAATGGACCGCGCTGGCGCTTCATTTTATCGGCTGTCTGCCACGTACGGGAAATGACCTCTCCCACTCGGCCCATCGCCTGCGAATCGGAGCTAATAATGCTAAGCGCTCCTAAATCATGCAAAATATCTTCAGCGGCAATCGTTTCAGGGCGTATGCGAGAGTCAGCAAAAGCGACATCCTCGGGAATGTTGCGATCGAGGTGATGGCAAACCATCAGCATATCCAAATGCTCTTCTATCGTATTAATCGTAAAAGGCTTTGTAGGGTTCGTCGAAGATGGAATGACGTTCGGATGGCCTGCGAGCGTAATAATATCCGGCGCATGGCCGCCACCCGCCCCTTCGGTATGGTACGTATGAATCGTCCGTCCGTTAATGGCTTTAATCGTCTCTTCCACAAAACCCGCTTCATTCAGCGTATCGGTATGAATCGCTACCTGGATGTCCATTTCATCCGCGACTGTGAGTGCCGCGTCGATAACAGCTGGCGTTGAGCCCCAATCCTCATGAATTTTAAGACCAATCGCCCCCGCAGCTACTTGCTCGCGCAGCGTATCCAGACCGGATGAGTTGCCTTTGCCGAGAAAACCAATATTCATCGGGTATTCCTCAGCCGCCTCCAGCATGCGGTGGATATGCCAGCTGCCCGGCGTACAGGTCGTTGCTTTCGTCCCCTCGGCCGGCCCCGTTCCTCCGCCAATCATCGTCGTCACGCCTGAAGACAGCGCCGTCTCTATTTGCTGAGGGCAAATAAAATGAATATGCGTATCAATGCCGCCTGCAGTGATGAGCTTCCCTTCCCCCGCAATAACCTCTGTCGAAGCGCCAACGATGAGTTCAGGATGAACGCCGTCCATCGTGTCCGGATTGCCCGCCTTGCCAATGGCAACGATTTTCCCATTTTTGATGCCAATATCACCCTTTACAATCCCGGTGTAATCAATAATAACGGCATTGGTAATGACCGTATCGAGCACATTCTCATCCCGTGTACGAAATGCGGACTGTCCCATCCCGTCGCGCAGCACCTTGCCTCCGCCGAACTTGCATTCATCGCCATAATGGGCATAATCGCGTTCAATCTCTATAAACAGTTCTGTATCTGCAAGCCTAACCCGGTCGCCTATCGTCGGCCCAAACATGCTGACATAGGCTTCTCTAGAGATTGGCAAGCCTACCTGTTTATCCTCTCCTTCCGTGCTGAGCGGCGCAGCCCCCCCGCCATAAGCTACGAGCTGTATCAGCTTCTCCTCGCCCGGCTCGAAGCGCACAGCCGTGCCTGATGGAATATTGAGGCGAAAGCCTTCTGCTGCCGCACGGTCAAAATCCAGCTTCGGATTCACCTGTGCAAAAGGAAAATGCGACCCGACCTGAATCGGACGATCCCCGCGGTTCATAACTAATATGTCTCTTACGATGCGACCTGTATTTTGCCATACCATATCCTGCTTTGGAACCACCTCACCGGGAATCATGCTTGACTCTCCTTCCTTCGCGGAACGATTGGATCATGAATCGTTACCAGCTTCGTTCCATCCGGAAAGGTAGCCTCAACCTGTACCTCATGAATCATCGACGAGATGCCCTCCATGACTTCATCTTCAGCAAGAATGGTGCGGCCGTAACTCATGAGCTCAGCTACCGTCTTCCCATCCCTTGCGCCTTCCATAATTTCATAAGTAATAATGGCAACGGCTTCGGGATAATTAAGACGCAGGCCGCGAGCCTGCCTTCTCCGTGCCAAATCAGCCGCCAAAACGATAAACAGCTTTTCCTTCTCTCTCTCCAGCAAATACATAGCTACACTCCCTTTATAGCGTCATCTTCGTCATGTTGTATAAACTACAAGTTACTTGTCATATATACTAACATGAAAATCCTTATTTTTGGATATTTTGAATAAAAAAATAAATATTGCGTCCGAACGCCAGCCAGCCTCATAAAAAAAAGCCTCCAGCCCCACGAAATCCGTGGTTCTGAAAGCTGGGCAAAGGCGCTTCTTCCCTATCCTTCTACCTGTTTTCATATCGGTTATGAATCTAGCAAACTTAATATCATATTCATGCTATTGTCAACAAAAGAACGATCTGGGCGAGCTTTCATCAAAACCGTAAGTCCAATTAACGACACGACCAGCGTCTGCGCCAAAACCTTAGCGTTGATATTGCGATTAAGCTCGCCCGTGCTAATGCCGCGTTCAATCGTCTCCTCAAAAATAACCGAAAGGTACATCTGATGCTCTCTCGTCAAAATTTCAAATTTCTCATCGTGAGGGGACAGCTCCACCATCGTATTGATGCAAAAGCACCCCAACTTTAAGCCTTCCCGGTATTCTATATCCAGCTTTTGCTCAAAAAAATCACGAAACGCTGCTTTAACCGAAGTCTTCTTCTGCAGGCTCGCACGTACTTGAGCAGCATGTTCTCTTGTATATTTTCGCAGCGCAGCTTCAAACAGCGATTTCTTATCCCCAAAGGCCGCATAAATGCTTGGACGCTGAACGCCCATCGCCGCGGTCAAGTCACTTAAGGAAGTCGCTTCAAAGCCCTTCTCCCAAAAAATCCGCAGTGCTGCATCCAATGCCTGCTCCTCATTAAATTCGCGTAAACGAGCCATAGAAACCTCCAATTAAACAACGATCAGTATACTATTATATTAAAATCTAATAGGAGAATTGTCAACGTAAAATCAATTAAACCTTGACAATATTCCACCTTTAATTTTATAGTAATCAAGCATAATTATGTACTGTTCAGTACATAAAAACACATTCATAAAGGAGTTATTTTTGATGCTGAAAAAAGAATCACCATTTGCGGATCACGCCGCCACAACCGTACTAGCTCAAGCAAACGACAACCCTGCCCCGGCTTTATCGCGAAAAACAGCTCTACTATTCGCTTTCGCCTGCGGACTTGCCGTAGCAAATATTTATTTTGCCCAGCCCTTGCTGGACACTATTTCGGGCGAGTTTGGCATTGCTGCCTCTTCAATAGGTGCGGTCATTACCGTTACCCAAATTTGCTATGCGCTTGGCTTGCTATTGCTTGTGCCGCTTGGCGATTTCTTGAATCGCCGCACACTTGTTGCCTCGCAAATGCTATTATCCGTCATCGCCTTACTTGTCGTCGGCTTCTCCACAAACTCAGCTGTTCTGTTTGCAGGCATTGCCGTCGTCGGACTGCTTGCTGTTGTCACCCAAACCTTGGTCGCTTTCGCAGCCGCGCTAGCTTCACCTTCTGAACGCGGACAAATCGTTGGAGTCGTTACGAGCGGCATCGTGATGGGTATATTGCTGGCTCGCACCTTTGCTGGAATTTTGACAGACATCGCTGGCTGGCGCTCTGTTTATTTAGCTTCTGCAGCCCTTACTCTCCTGATGGCCGTCACGCTGTACCGCATATTGCCACGCGATGACCGGCAGCGTGACAGCCTATCGTACTGGCAGCTGCTGCGCTCTGTACTCACCTTATTTGCCGAAGAACGGGTGCTTCGGGTCCGTGCTGTGCTCGCGCTGCTCATTTTTGCCGCCTTCAGCATATTGTGGACGTCTTTGGTACTGCCGCTTAGCGCTCAGCCCTTCTCGCTTTCGCACACTGCTATTGGCGCCTTCGGTCTAGCCGGCGCAGCCGGAGCTTTAGCAGCAGCGAGAGCAGGACGGCTTGCTGACCGCGGCTTTGGCCAACGAACAACAGGCATCGCGCTTGTCCTGCTGCTTATTTCCTGGTTGGCCATTCGTTATGCCGACCAATCCCTTTTCCCATTAATAATAGGTATTATCTTGCTCGATTTAGCCGTACAGGCCGTACATGTCACCAATCAGAGCATGATCCTCAGCGTTCGACCGGAGGCGCGAAGCAGACTAACCGCTGGTTATATGGTGTTTTATTCCATTGGAAGCGCAGCTGGTTCGATTGCTTCTACCAGCATTTACGCTTATGCAGGCTGGAGCGGCGTATGCTGGCTAGGAGCAGGCGTTAGCGCCATAGCACTTCTATTTTGGGCGGCAACCCGCTTGCCGAAAGTAGCTTCCTAGCTCTCCATTTTTCCACGGTGCATCCGCCAATTGTATTGGGGTTTCCATTGCTTTAGGCCCTTATCCCCTTAGCTCAGAAAAAAATATCGGCTCACCATTTGACACAAAGTTTCTGAGCTAAGGGGATAACTTAGCAAAGCGCAAAAAACAGCATCAGCGTTTTGCATTAATGAACGATACAATTGCGGCGGAAAGGCGCAAAACAATATGAATTGTCAGCACTAGTCGCGATGAAACCTTTAATGCAAATTCAGTTGTTCCAAACCATCTGTTTAAATACATAGGAAAAGCTTATGCGAACAAGCTAGTAATTCCCCAGGAAATAAATGAGCATATAACGGCTACTGTAACAAGCTTGCGAATGCTTTTAGCTAGCCATTTTTATTTAGCGTTCAATTGGCTATTACTAAATACCGCTCATTTATACCCGATGTTTATTTATCCGCATCTCCGCCAGTCGATCCGCTGCACGGAAAGAAGGAATTTGCTGCTCTTTCGATAGTTCAAAAATACGCTGGAGCTGGCTGTAAATTCCCTCTACCTTGCTGAGCACTCGCTCCCTGTTATAGCCATATAATTCGTCAGCGACATTCATTAAGCCGCCGGAGTTGACGACGTAGTCTGGAGCATATAATATGCCTTGAGCCGCGAGCTGATCTCCATGCTTTTCTTCCTTTAGCTGATTATTGGCAGCACCCGCAACCACTTTCGCCTTAAGCAGCGGAAGGGTATCATCATTAATTATTCCCCCCATCGCGCATGGGGCAAAAATATCGCATTCGACGCCATAAATATTATCCACGCCGACCGCTTTTGCCCCAAACTCAAGCACTGCACGCTCTGCATTTGCTTGCACGACATCAGTCACAATCAGCTTAGCACCCGCTTCATGCAAATAGCGGCATAAATGATAGGCAACACTGCCTACACCCTGTACCGCAATCGTTTTCCCCAACAGATCAGTTGACCCGAAAACCTCAAGGGCAGCGGCTCTGATGCTGTGAAATACACCGAGTGCTGTAAATGGCGAAGGATTGCCCCCACTTCCAAATTCTGGAGATACTCCTGTAACGAACTTCGTCTTCTGACGAATAAAATCCATATCCGCCACAGTCGTCCCTACATCCTCCGCCGTGATGTATCGGCCGTTCAATGTTCCAATGAATCGTCCAAACGCATGAAACAGCTCCTCGCTTTTATCCGTCATGGGGTTGCCGATAATGACCGCCTTGCCCCCACCCAGATTAAGCCCTGCTACGGACGATTTATAGGTCATGCCTCGCGCAAGCCGGACGACATCGTGGACGGCGGCCTCCTCCGTTGCATAGGGATACATGCGAGTACCGCCAAGCGCCGGTCCAAGTGTCGTATCATGAATAGCGATAATTGCCCTTAAGCCCGATTTGTGATCATAACAAAAAACGAGCTGCTCCACATCATATTGCTCCAACCGCTCAAAATACAAAACACCCACTCCTATCTCCACGGAAATATGCCGGATTAGACTACATCATCTCTCTCTATTTAATCTATTCTTCAAAGCTATGAAGTGACTCATTCGCTTGCCTAACCAATCATAATAAGTTTTACTAGAAATGTTGCCTTTAACTTCAACATGTTGCTACGAACATTTATGACTAATAATCGTTACGATGCCGCTATAACCTAGCGACAGCATATTCATACGATCACATTAGTTTTCGCAAGATCGTAGAGCTACCCCATCTCAACTTGGGTGATTCCTGGGATTCGATGAAGGTTAATTTAGCCGGCCATTTAAGCGAAGCATATTAACAGTAGATACATTTTGTTATAAAATAGGATACAACTGTTCTTTTCACATTTCTCACACAAGGAGTGTACGTATGCTATCGGATGAACTAAAAAAAGAAGCACAGCGCCTTTGCAGACTTTTCACCAAACGCGGTTTCAAGACAGATGCCGCTCTCGATCATATCGCTTTTTTATTTTTCCTACATAGTCTTGATGTTATGAGTCTTTATGCAGAACTCGAGGATGAAACTTACCCAATTAATTGGCCTAAGAATTCCCCGTTGCGCTGGAGTTCATTAACACAGTTAGAGGGCAATAGCATCGTTGAGCAAATCAATGATCGGGTTTTACCCTCTCTTAAAAATGTAAGAGCAATAACTAGCAGCGATTCGTTAACAACAGCAATGGGCACTTTCCGTTATTTTCAGGCACCTCCTTCGCTGGCTAAACTGGCATTTAATCAGATTGAAAAACTTGAGAAGCTTTTGGTAAGTATGTTCAATGAAAACACGCATTCAAATATATTTGTATCAGCACAGATACCTTCGCATTTATTAAGAGGAGAACTGTTTAATTATATTGTGCAGCAGCTTGATGATAATAATGAGCAATATACTGCCCTTCCACGCAGCATGACTCTCTCCATTATTGAAATGCTGCAACCGGAGCCTGAAAATCAAATCCTTAACCTCTGCTGCGGTAACGGTAATTTTCTCGCAGACGCTTACGTCTATATAAATAATCATACCAATAATTATCCTAATTCGGATTCGGATGGAATTGTATTTACAGGATATGATTTAGATAGCTTACGGGTGAGAATTGCCAATGTACATCTCATGCAATTTGGACTATACGGTGATAGCCTCAGCCTCTTCAATTTATGCCATTTTGAAATTTTCCAAGATGATATATTGTCCGAGCAATTCAAGGATCGTTTCCCATATAAACAGAAATTCCCAATAATTATAGCCCATTTACCAATTCAGCATAAAATTAATACTGCGACTTTATCTAATTCTTTCGAAAACTATAATAACTCTACAGTTATGTTTATAAATCGTGTTATCTCATTGCTCGCCGATAACGGACGCGCCGCCGTTATCGTACCTAATTCCTTCCTTTTTTCAAACGATTCTGAATCCGTTGCTTGTCGTAAAGAGCTTATCACCAAACTGATTCTAGAGGCCGTCGTGTCATTGCCTTCCGAAAATGATATAATGCCGAAATCTTCTCTTCTATTGCTACATAAACCTAGAAAAAACAGCGCTTCGCCACAAATCAATAAAAGAACCTTATTCTATCAAATTGATCAATACAATAAACATAAAAATCTCGTCATTCAATGGAAAAAAAGAAACCACTTCTGGAAAAGCTGGTCGATGCTTCTGGACAAAGAACGGCAGATATCTGATGATTACAGCTTACAAATTCCAACAAAGTGGCAACATCGTGCCTTCTGGTTCGCTTCCTATGATCAATTACAAAAACAAAACTATTCATTAAGACCAGAAACATATAAACCTTTTTTAAAATCTGGTCCTGATGCTACAGCATCTACACAAATTAAGGAATTGAAACAGGAAATTTTGCAACAAATAAAAATGAATGGAACGTGGCGAACACAAGATAAGGTTCACACACGACTTCGCTCCATACTGACCCATACAGCTTTAATAGAGCTTTTGTCTGATGGAACTATCTTTTTATCACTTGAAGGCTTGAATGAATCAGCATATCGTTTGAGTGAAAATACCGAGCCTTATCCACTTGATACTGTGTTGAAGATGAAAATCAAAAAGGAGCTTTCAGAGGAGCAGTACCAATTGTATAAAAATTATAGAGACAGGGTTCCACCACAAGCTATTCATATCGCCGCTAAGCAGCAAACTGAGTCTTTGCTGTCGGATACCACTAATTCAGATAAAAAGATCGATGTACAGTTAGCAAAACAAACCGTGGAGCTTCTGCTGGCATTCGGTCTAATCCAGCGACTAAATGCATCGACTTCCCATTCCAAGACTGTCTGGTATGACAGCATCGCGACCGACTCCTATTCAATTGAACTTTATCAAATCCCAAGAAGGAGCAAGCATACATGAGACTCATCTTTTTAAAAATAGCGAGATATAAGCAGCTTCATGATTTTGAAATTCGCTTCTCAAAACAAAGTGAACTTCTGGATGCCCCTTTCGTTCGATTTTTAATTGGTAAAAATGGTTCGGGGAAGTCAACGGTTCTGGAAGCGCTGGCTCTCATTTTCACTCGGATTATGCATGACGAAACCCCCGGCTTTGATTTTGAGTTGCAATACGCTGTACAGATTGGTAAAGAAGAACGGGTTATTCGCGTTACGCCAAACGATGCCCCGATCAGAACGTATCGGCTCAGTGTCCAAATTGCAATTAGCGAGAAACACTTGCTTGATGCTAAAAAAGAAGAGCAGCCATTCAGCAGATTAACGGACTATCATCCCTCAAAAATTATCGCTAGTTCTTCAGGACCCGCGCAACAAATGGAGGAAGCTTTAATTCATTCCCCTCTGTCCAGCCTGATTAGTGATATTTATGACCTTTCAAGGCGCTCTCCTGCTACGGCTAATGTAGGAGAGCTTGAGCGGTTGAAGACTAGCATCCGCCAGCATCATCAGGATCCGAAATTTTTATTTATGGGGCCACAGACAGCCCCCTTTGTCTTGATCGCACTTTGCGCAATGCTTCCGCAGGAACAAAGCGAACAAGGGGCCTACATTAACAAGCGTCATTCTTTGCTTCAAATTGTAAAAGACTTTCAACCCGTTTGGTTTACATTAACGGTGAATGAAGCTATTTTACAGCAGCTTGAACACGGAGAGTTGAAACCCACGGAAGAAGCTTTGCGAATATTTTGCCAATTAATAGGCTGCATGACTTCCGAAATGGACGATTCAGTAGGGGATTTGTATGACGCTTGTCAACGAACGGCTGCTTACAAAGAGGAGGAGCTTTTTCCAGCTATTAACCGAACATTTTATTATTTTTTTGAATCTTCGGACGAAACCCCATGCTGTGCCCCCAAGCTAAAAGATATCTGCTCCCCATTCACCCTGTTTGCGGCGTTAACGGCTGCTTGGCGTAATGGCTGGTTGAGCTCTGCCCATCTAGGTTTTCATCTGGATGAAGTAGATGGTTTGCTTTATGAAACAGCTTTAAGTGATGGTGAATTTATGTGGCTTGCCCGAATGGGCCTTTTATTGCTTGCCCGCGACAGCGTGCTACCGAATGTTCTTTTTCTGCTTGATGAACCGGATGTGCATCTTAATGAAGAATGGATTTCCCATTTTGTCAAATGGATTGATGATTTTACAACTATTGGCGACAATAGAGGAGGATTAGCTTTTGAACCTGTTCCAAGGTACAGTCATGAAATTGTCGTGTCAACCCATTCGACTTTAATGCTAACTGATGCTCTACCGCATCAGGTGTACCTGATTACTAAAAATGGTGTTCAAATTGCTGGCGAGCATTTTATATCAACATTTGCCGCTGACCGCACTGAACTTTATGGAAATTTATATAAATTAAATGTAGAAGAAGAAAAATTTGCCGAATCTTATGTGAAACAAATGATACAATCAGGAACGCCTCAACAATTGAAAGAATTGCTTAACCAATTGGGCCCAGGATATAATCGCTTTCAGCTTCGTGATAAGGTCGTTTCTCTGAGACATTCAGAATCGACCAGAAGGGACGAATAATGTTATGCTATTAAAAGTCAGTCCTCCTAAACAGTTGGGCATCCGCTTGCAATTGGCTTCTTCCTTTATGATTCGATTGCTATACTACTGCGACGTAAAGGGTATACAACCCAAACAGTTTACCAAAAAGCAATTTCTCATTGATCATCCCGAGCTGAAAGCTTGCGTTTTTGCCAATAAAACAGCCACTACTTTTAAAAATCGCATTAATGATTTTTGGGATGCATGCAAAGCTAAAAAAGAACGGAAGACGGTTATCTTGGCCTTATGTGTCGATAATTTTTTTATGATGGGCCCCAAAGGTAAGACTCAGATAGCCAATTTCTCCTTTCAATCTTACCAATTAAATATACCTCAGTATAGCTTAGACTTATTGAAAACATTATTTACTCGATTTTATAACGATTTCTTTAATTATGAGGAAAATGGTTCTAACCTGCGATGGCACTTTAAAGAAGAATATAAACTAGAAAACCCTGATAATTTCTATTTATGTCCCGCGTGCCTAGGCGAACTGAACTTAGATAAAGCACAACTTGATCATTATTTTCCTAAATCGACGCATCTTGCGCTTGTAATCCATCCAAATAATCTTATTCCATTATGTATTTCCTGCAATTCTACAACAGGCGGCGGCAAAGGAGATAAAATTCCGACCAATCCGGCAATTCCTACTCAAGCGAACCGCATCGGGTGTCTGGAGGATGCGTATCTACCCTATGAGTCCTATGGTTTAGGGCGGGTGAAGATGCTAGTGGGTGGAACTCCAGGCAAACGAATGGCTCAGCTAACAACGATGAAAGCTGCGGATAGAACGCCCCTGCTTAACCACGCAGAAACATATGATTTGAATAGGGTATGGACAAGCCGCTTACATAATGCCAACACTACCCTTATTCACCGACTGGTAGACGCTTTCCGGCATACCTTCGAAACCGATGGGAAGCTTGATTCTGCTGCAATTGCTCACTTTCTACAGCACTCCATCATTCAGGGAGCAGAGTATAAGTCTTCAAAAATTGAAAATTATTTTATATTGGCTAATTATACTGTTTGGATATTGGGAGAACCCAATGCATGGATCACCCTTATTGATGAGTTACAGAAAAGGCTTGAAGAGGAAAAAAAACTAAACTTCAAACAAAAACAGCCTTATTTTCTCGGCGATCCAGAACCGTAATCGTTCTGGACGCGAGTAAACAAGGCTGTTTAGGCAAGCAATTTCATCCTATCCCTCTTTATTTTTGAAAAGGAATTAGCTTACGAACTTGCTCATTACGCAGCCAAATGCCGCCCCAAGCTAGCACAGCAAGATATACGGGAAATAAGGTGTTGCTGAATAATGGAGCATCCAGGCGCAGATGGGTTACGATGACCCCGCCGAAATACCCGGTCAGCAGTACAACGCCGAGGAATGACGTACGCGGCAGCGCATACAAAATCGTTGATATTAACGCAAGAACACCCATAATAACAATATGATGCTCCTGAAATCCGAGCTGAATGGTCGACTCAACTACAACCGCAGGCTTAAACAGCTTCATTATGCCATCAAACAGCATAAACAAAATAACCAATCCACTCATGATCCAAGATGTCCAGAGCCGTCCTTTTGAAATGCGCGTGTTCATCGTTATTTTCCCCTTACGTTTTTTTGAACATATTGTATCACATTTCTCAGCTGCTACGGCAAGCGGAAAATACGTGGCAGCGCGGGCAAAAGCCTGTCCCTTGTAATTGGATCATCGAAATTCCATTTGGCCTCCGTTACATAAACCCGGCTGCTGTCAAACGACTTCCAATAAACGCTGTTTATAATTCGCGAAGCCTCGCTTCTGGAACGCTCGCTCTCACCTACTAATAAGAATAGGCGGTCAGCATAATATTCACTCATTTGCTCCTGATCAATCCCTTGAAATGGTATTCCTGCTTCAATTAATTGCTTCACCTTGACAGCTGGCTCAAACGCCATCGGATGATAAAGCGTTAAGGCGATGCCCCTCATGCCCATGACATACAAATCACCATCTACTAGAACGAAAATAGCAGCTGTTTCCCTCTCCATCGTGTGTAAATTCAAATGCCTCCACATTTCTCCGGCTTTGCGCTCATAACGTTCAATCCACCTCGTTGCCTGCTCTTCCTTTCCGAACAGCTCCGCCACCTGCATGAGCCGGTTATAGGTGGGCTGCAAGCGATCAATGGATACGGTAGGCGCTATTTTCGACAGTTCCTCCATTCGATCCTGGCGGAAGCTGCTGTAGAGTATCAAATCTGGGTACAGCGCTTTCACCTTGCCGAGCTCCCCCAGCAAGCCAATATCTGAAATATTTTTCAGCTCATTGCGATAAACGACCTTTCTGCCGATGACCGTCATGTCCGCTCCTACAGGCCTAATACCCAGAGATAACAATTCGCCAAGCACATAACCCACTACAACGACTCGTGAAAAAGGGCTCACGTCCTGTTTTATTGTCTGATTGCTGACGCCGCGCGTTTTAGCATATTGCTTCGGAGTCAGCCCCATGGCATGCCGGAACCTGCGGGCAAAATAATATTCGTCCTTGAACCCTGTCTGACGGGCAATTTCGCGCAAAGGATCATCTGTTAGCAGCAGCAGTTCCTTCGCGCGATTCAAACGAAGCTCCGTCAAATAATCGAGCGGCTTCTTGCCCGTCAAGGTTTGGAACAAAGCGCTATATTGCCAGCGGGCTACACCGGACATTTTCGACAGCTGCTCCACGGTCATTTCCTCCCGGTAATGCTCTACCATATAAGCGATGCTTTCCTGAACAGCAAGCTTAGCATCCGACAAGGAGTGTGAAGCTGCAACATGCTCCATCAGCAGCACAAGAAGCTCCTGTAACCGAATCTGCTGCTTGAATTGATCCACTTGCTTGTCGCCTTGATTATTTGCGGAACCCTCAGCAGCCTGCTCCAACAAATCAATGAGCCGAGACATCGCTGCCACATCAATTCTCGTCTCGTAGGGCAAATTCAACCCGATCTCTAGCGCTGGCTCCCGTTCTCCCATACGATAGGCATCGAAAGCAATAACATACACCGCTCCGCGATGCCCCTCCATATCCCTTGCTTCTATTTGTGCTTGTGCACCGGGAGCAAGCAGAAAGCACGCCCCTTTTTCGGCATAAATGGCGTGGCCCTCCAGATGGAGCTTCCCTCCGCTTTGAGCAAAGGCAACGATGCGATGCCCCTTGCTTTCTAATGAAGGGATGATTCGATCAAACCCACAATCTACTATGTTAACCGACGTAAGGATATACAAGTAAGGCAGTGATAGGGAAGCTGTTGGTTCACCCGGTTTTAACAATGGAACGTCATCCATTGGCGAGCCCCCTTCTCTTCATAATTGTACTAGTATATCGGAATATAAAAGGGCTATCAACAAACATTCGAGCCCGCTCTTCATTTTGTCCAATAAAAAATCAGACATTTCTCTATTGTTAGCTGCGATAATAATCCTTAGTATTATTGAACGTAATAATCATTCTCAATTGATGAAAAGGGGTACCTGCTCAGATGTCCAGAATAAAAGGAATTACCACCCTGCAGATGATTTTAGCTTTATTAGTATTAGTCATCCTCGCAATGGGATGCTCGCAGCAAGAGGCGTCATCTACGGGCAACAAGGCGGGAACGAATACAGCCGCCCCGCAGGAAAAAGCGATTACCGTGGCTTGGCTAAGAGATATAGGCCCGCTTAATCCTCATGTCTACTATCCATCGCAATTATTTGCACAGTCCATGCTCTATGAGCCATTGGTCAGCTACAATGAGGGCGGAGAGCTTAAACCGCAGCTCGCTGAGTCATGGGTCATTTCAGCCGATGGCAAGGAATATACGTTCAAGCTCCGCCAAAATGTCAAATTCGCGGATGGAACGCCTTTTAATGCAGCTATTGTCCAGAAAAACTTTGACGCTATTATGCTCAACAAAAGCGTCCACAGCTGGATTGGACTCGTCAAAGTGCTTGAAAAAACGGAAGCTGTCGACGAATATACGTTTAAAATAACGTTGTCCGCACCATACTATCCAACCTTGCAGGATTTGGCGATTGTGCGGCCTTTCCGTTTTCTTGCTGAAGCCGGATTCCCGGATGACGGAGATACGACGAAAGACATCAAGCAGCCGATTGGCACCGGGCCTTGGCAGCTCGCTGATTACAAGAAGGATGAATATGCGGTTTTCACCAGAAATCCAAATTACTGGGGAGAAATGCCCAAGCTAGACAAAATTACGGTCAAAATCATACCGGATGGCGAAACACGAGTTCTCGCTTTTGAGAAAGGCGAGCTGGATCTGATTTTTGGAGAGGGCGCGATCAGTATGGATGCTTTTCAACAATTAAAGGATTCAGGCAAATATGAGACCGGGCTGTCCGAGCCTGTTGGCACAAGAAGCCTGCTGCTTAATACGCTAAACGACAAGCTGGCTGATCACCGGGTGCGGCTTGCGCTTCAGCAAGGCTTTGACAAAGCAACCATGGTAGATGGCGTAACGGGTGGCGTAGAGGAAGCTGCAAACAACATTTTATCCAAAAACTATCCTTATTCCAATATCGACTTTGCGCCTATCGGTTACGATGCTGCCAAAGCAAATGACTATTTGGAGGAAGCCGGATGGAAGCTCGAAGCTGGTAAAACGGTACGGGAAAAAGACGGCCAGCCGCTCGAGCTTGAGTTAATGTACGATAAAGGCGATCTTATTCAGAAAGCGATGGCCGAAACGATTCAATCCCAGTGGGCAGAAATCGGAGTCAAGCTGAACCTCAATGCCGTCGAGCTTGCCATGATTCCTCAGCGCTTGAGGGAAGGTACGTTCGACATCCACTTCTGGTTCAATTACGGCGTGCCTTATGATCCGCATACGCTTATTAATTCGGTCAGGGAACCTGGCTTCGGTATATCGGAAGCACATAGCAGCCTCCCAATGAAGGCGGAACTGGATCAGCAAATTGTCACAGCACTCGCTTCCACGGACGAAGTCGAACGCCAGCAGCTGTATACGACCATTTTGAAAACATTGAATGAACAGTCGGTTATTTTGCCAATCTCTTATATTAAACAAACCGTCGTTTACCAGAAAAGCTTGAAAAACTTCAAATTTCCAGCCAGCCGTTGGGATCATCCTTTTGAAGGGCTCGAACTAAATTCGTAAAATGGGCAAAAGCATAGCTGTCTCCGTATCCCCGCCTTTTATAAGGCTTTATATTGTAACCTTTTTATTTTTCAGCGCAAATCCGATTATTAATATCGTTGTTCCGCTGCGCGGTGAAGCCGAAGGAGCAAGCAATGCCGAAATTGGCATAATGATGGGCGCTTATATGCTTACCAGCATGCTGCTTCGGCCCTGGGCGGGCAATGTGGTCGCCCGTTTGGGCCCACCGTTTGTACTGCGTTTGTTATTGCTCGCGAACGTTATCATTTTGGCGTTATATGCGTTTCTCGGGCTGGAATGGTATTTTCTGCTGCGTGCGCTGCAGGGCGTGACGACCGCCTTTTTTTCCTTGGCACTGCAGATCGGCATTGTTGATGCACTGCCTGAAAAGGAGCGTTCGCAAGGACTTTCGCTATATTTGTTAGCTGGCATGCTCCCAACCGTTATCCTGCCAATGGCTGCACTTTACTTGTGGAATTGGGGCGAAATGCATACATTCGCAGCCGCCATGCTTATTATCGGCGTTGCAGCAGGCTTCGTGGGGTATAGTTCCCTCCTTCCTTCCCGCTTGGCCAGTTCTAGCACTGGCGGGCAAACAAGCTCTACACTGGCACAGCTTAACCAGTTATGGAGCAATCGGGCTTTTCTCGTGTGCAGCATGGCCATGCTCATTGCTTCTATCGGCTTTGGTGCTGTCGTCACCTTTATTGCCCTGTATACGAAGCAAAGCGGGGTCGGCAATGCCGGTATTTATCTCATGATCCAGGCTGGCATCATCGTAATCTCCCGCTTTGCGCTGCGGACAAAGCTGCCCTCCGATGGCAAGTGGCCTGCTGGCTTAACGATCAGCTTGCTGCTGTGTATGACGATAGGTACAGCGCTGCTAGCGATGTCGATTTATTGGGGTGCCGCCTATATGTATGTGGCAGCCGGATTTATAGGGCTTGGCATGGCCCTGCTTTATCCAACCTTAATGAGCTATTTGACCTTTGTGCTGCCAGCCGCCTCCCGAAATACGCTCATTGGCTTGTTTATTGCCATGTCCGACCTTGGCGTTGTGCTTGGCAACATGGCGATGGGACCAATCGCCGATCATTTATCCTACTCCTTTATGTACAGCGTTTGCGCCTTATTATTACTTGCCGCTGCTGCCGTTGTGCATATTAGCGGCCGTCGCTTGGCATCGGAATCTCACTAATACCTGTACGAAAAAAAACGCTCATTGATCGGCTATTTTGCCAGCAAATCAATGAGCGTTTTTATAATTTGCTGCCTTCCCAACGGCGTCCAGCTCATCACGAACCAATTAGGAATCGCATGTACATTCCCCTCATGAATAGCCACTGTCTCCTGCCACGCAGCTGTTTGTGTCATCAGATTGAATATTTCCTCGCTGCCTGCCAAAACATGATGCTTCTGAATAAACAAATGCTCTGTCTCCAGTACAGGCAACGCTTCCGGCGGAATTTCCAGCCTCCACATCTCTTCTGGCACTTGTCCACCCGGCTTTAGAGCAAGCTCTTTATAAATCAGCTCATTAAGTGGATGGGCCGTTTTCCCTTGAATGCCGATTGCCCGGTGACTGACCTGCATAACTGTAATTCGTTCCTCGCCCATCGAATGGTGCAAAAGCTGCTTGGCATCTTCGATGCTCAAATCCAGACGAGTCAACACCGCTTCGGCTTCACGCTCCCGGTTTACAAGCTCGGCAATTTTCAAAAAATTCCGTTTCCAATCCCACACTGAAAAATCAAGAAAAAATGGTGTTGCGATCTGCTTAAAGCTGTCTTTAAAATGCAAATGGTAATGATCTGCAATAATTAAGTCGCAATTGGAACGCTTCAGCTCGCTAAGCTGCTCATCCAACTGTTTGCTATACGCCTGTTCCCCTATGCCTGGATATTGAAACAAATCGACGACGCATGCAGGCTCGATGCCAATGGACTGCAAATGCTCGTGAAAGCCAAGGGAAGAAGCTACCGCTATTTTCATCGTTCCGCGTTTCATATAAACGGTTGGCGATACGCCGACTAAACGCTGAAACATGCGGCTGAAATAAAACTCGCTGCGAAAGCCGACATAATCGGCCACTTCCTTCACGCGCCGATCTTCCTGATCGAGTATTTGCTTCGCTTTATCCATCCGAATTTGACTCAAATATTCAATAGGGCTTGCGACCTTCATTTTGCGAAAGAGGCGTGAGTAGGCGGTCGTCGTCATTTCGGCAGCCTCTGCCAAATGGTCGATGTTTATTTTCCGCATATAGTTTTCTTTCATATAAAGGATGCTGCGCTCAATCCGCTCATCGCTCGCTTCACGCTGCTCCGGTGCATTTGTAATAATAAAGCTTATAAACTCTTCCAACAGCAGCCGCAAGGAAAAAGCATCGGCCCTCGCTGCCCCTCTGCTTCGGTCATACATATGCAGCAATCGTTGAAGCACCTGCTGCGGCTGGCGAATAGGAATATGGCCCGGCAAAAAAGCGCCGGATAGCGATAATGATTTTACCCCTTCAAACTTTTTGCCTTCCTTCACAAGCATGACGGGCTCGAAAAAAAGACCATAATACGTAATCGTGCTGCAGCGGTCCGGAATATCAACGATCATTCCCGGCACCAACAGATACAGCTCAAAGGGGCGAATTCTGCACAATAGACCATCTATTAAAAGGCTTGCTTCGCCTTCTAAAATAAAACATAAGACATGCACGCCGATCCGATAGCTGCCTGCACCTTGATGAACGGGAAACTTACGTTTCCGTATATATGAAAATAAATAGAGCTGATTCGTCTTCGAAGAACGCAGCGGCATTCGGTTTAGCACCGACCTTTCGTAAAACCGTGACAATTTCTTCTATTATATAGTATTACGCCTCATCAGCAAATAGATCATATAAGGTGCACCAATACATGCGGTAACTAGACCCGCCGGTATTTCATAGGGGGAAAATACCATTCTCCCTATCAAATCCGCAACGATAACGATTAAACCGCCAAGTAAAGCCGTAACGGGAAGACGCTTTAGGCTGCGCGTACCAACCAATCGCACTGCCATGTGAGGGGCGATAAGGCCAACGAACGCAATCGTACCCGCCATAGATACGGCCGATCCCGCTAAGGCGACGCTTATGAGGATAAACCAAAATCTCATCCGCTCCAGGCGCAAACCCAGCCCTTTGGCCGAATCATCGGCTAATTGAAACAGATCAAGCTGGCGCACACTTAACAGCACTAAGGGGAGCAGCACCACCGTCCACGGCAGCAAAGGCCAAAAATGCTCCCATGTCCGCCCATACAAGCTGCCCGCCATCCATACGGAGGCTTGGGAAACGCGAAATATATTGCCAAGTGTCAGCAAATAGGTGATACATGCTGCTGCCATAGCTGAAATGCCAATTCCGACTAACAGCAATCGAATGATTGAAATGCCGTTGCTCCAGGACAACAAATAGATCAGAGCCGCAACAATGACGGCACCAGTGAAAGCAGCAATAGGCAGCTGGCTCATCGGATATGCTGGCACAAGCACCATGACAGCGACTACAGCTGCGGCTGCTCCCGAATTGAGCCCAATAATGCCTGGCGAGGCAAGCGGGTTGCGAGTAATGATCTGCAAAATCATGCCGGATACAGCAAGTCCGCAGCCAGCTAAGAAGCCGGTGAGCACTCTAGGCAGTCTTACTCCACGGATCGTAAAAGCAAATTCATCATTGCCGACATGAAGCGCCGTTCGAATCGCCTCGAAGGGAGGCACCGCTCGCTCTCCAAATACGATGCTCAAAAGCAGAACAAGCAGATTCAAGCCAAGCAAGAGCAAAATGATTCCTAAGTAGCGTCCCTTTATAATAGAAGAAACTATTTCGCTCCCCCCTTTCGCTGCGCCAAATAAATGAGAAAAGGCGCTCCCAGAAAAGCAGTCACTACGCCTACTGGCAGTTCCTCTCCAGGCAATATAAACCGGGCTGCGATGTCAGCCAGCAATAGCAATAAAGCGCCTAATACTATAGCATATGGCAAAATCCAGCGATAATTGGTTCCGGCCATGAAACGGGCCATATGGGGAACCGCAAGCCCAATAAAAGCAATAGGTCCAGCAATAGCAACGGCACTGCCAGCTAGAACAATAATGACGCCGATACAGAGCAGCTTAATGAATATGACCCGCTGCCCTAAGCCTTGGGCCATTTCCTCTCCCAGGCTAATGACATTCATATGTCCAGCTAATAAAAACGAGCCAACCAGACCAAGCAGCATATAAGGAAGCACTGCTAAAAATAACTGCATATCCCGTCCCGTAATGGAGCCGGCAAGCCAGAAACGCATCGTATCCAGCGATTGTTCATTTAATATAAGAATGCCTTGCGTCAGCGAAGCCAGCAGCAAATTAATCGTCGCACCGGCGAGCACCAGCTTGACCGACGTTAGCGGCTGTCTGCCGATGGAGCTCAGTATAAATACCGAAAAACCCGCTATAGCAGCACCCGCAAAGGCTGACCAAGTAAACAGTCCAAGCGAAGTTGTACCGAAAAGAAATGAAGCGATGACGGTTGTTAAAGCAGCCCCATAATTAATGCCGAACAGTTCCGGGCCTGCAAGCGCATTGCGGCTAAGCGCCTGCATCAGACAGCCAGCTGCTGCTAATGAGCCGCCAACCAGCATCGCGATCATCGCCCGAGGCAATCGGACTGACCTTACGATGAGCTGATCCCGCGATCCGTCAAAAGCCCAAAAAGCATCTATAACGGCTGCAAAAGGCACCCGTACAATTCCGAACATAATGCTGGAGGTCCATGCCAGCACAAGAAAAACAAACAGCACTGCCAAACCGGTCATTCTGCCCCTCAATGTTTCTACCTCCGAACGTAAAACGGTATAATCATACAGAAAGATTGGGCCGCCACTGCGGAAGACCCAATCTCCAATGAAACGATATGCACGAACCTTTTAACCTGCAACGTAGGTGTTTAAATCATCTGCCACTTTTGTAGCGGCCTGAATGCCTAGGCCACTCATCCAATATTCCCAATCTACCGGATGAACGCTATTATTTTGAGCACCCAGTAAGCTTTTCCATAGCGGACTGCTTTCCAGCTTGGCAAAGGCATCCTTCTCCCGGTCAAACCATAGTATAACATTTCCATCAAGATCAGCGATCTGCTCCTCCGTTAAATCTTTGGAGAACCCTTCATCGGTTTGCGCGGCCGGACGGACGATGCCCGTTTCCTTCATAATACCGCCGGCAAATGTCCCTTCCAAATAAATTTGGATTTTATCCTGGCGCGGACGGAAGAGCGATACTTCCTTGCCCTCGACCTTTGCTTTCAGCTCATTTATTTTTTGCGTGTAAGCCTCCAGCAGCTTTGTTCCTTCAGCCTGCTTATTCACGGCTTCGGCATGCAGCTGCAAGTTTTCCTTCCACGTTACCCCAAGCGTTTCTACGAATACGGTTGGGGCAATTTGCGCCAGCTGATCATGAATCGCATCATGTGTATCTTTATTTCCAATAATCAAATCCGGTTTCAATGCATCAATCGCTTCCAGATTAGGCTCATTGACCGATCCAATATTTTCAATGCCATCCGTTCCCGTCAAATAGGCAGGATAGGGATCACCAGCAGCCAAAATCGATGGAGCTCCGACTGGTTTGATGCCCATCTCCAGCAAATTGTCCAGAGCGCCGATATCAAGCACAACAACACGCGCTGGATTTGCAGGAACTTCAACATCGCCATATGTATCCTTGACCACTCGGGTCGTTGCCGCTGGCTCCGTGCTGCTTGTGCTTTCAGGTGAAGCAGTTGGTGAAGCGGCATTTGTTCCACCAGCAGCCGCATTGCCGCAGCCTGATAAAATGAGGAGCATAATCATGAACCCTGCAAAATAAATCGTAAAACGGTGTTTTTTGTCTATAGCTCTTACTAGCATGTACTACATCCCCTTGCGATTAATAATGATTATCATTAATAACAAGAATACCAAGCCCCTTGGCAAGCTGTCCATGCAATAAGCTGTCGATCTCATGCATTATTTTTATATCCAGTGAAAATTCAACCATTATTATCCATGAGTCATTATTTATCAGCTAATGGATTGCGTACTTGATGGATGCGCAGCTCATTATCTGGGAATAGCCTTCTTTTCGTCAATTGCTCAACGCCTATGACCGCATCGAATAGAGAGAAACGTTCAAACTGCTCGGCATACTCTGGAAACTGCTGCTGGTACTCCACAATAATCTGTTTAACCAGATGCCAAAACTTCTCCTCGGCGAAGCCATAATGCTCCTCCATAAACAACGCCAGTTCCCCTAAGTTAATAAAGAAAAAGGCATCATGGACGAAATCGCGCACAGCTGCCGGATCATCCGTTTCCAAAAACGAATTGCGATTGACCCGCTGATGATATTCCGGCACTTGCACAAGCTGCGGGCACTTATCCGGCTGAGCAAGAGCTGCTTTCATAAACCGGATGCCGTCATGAAAATCCTTCAGTGCAACCCGCTGCGGTAGTCCCGCTTGATGGATCAGTATCATATTTTGGGCATGAGATTCGATAGCGATGCCATGGGCAAACAGAAAATGAATAATCGGGCGTACGCTCGCGCCCAGCAGCTCAGTCAGCCAGTTCTCTGCTCCATGCCGCTTAATCCACGGATCTATGATGGGTTCGCCGTTCAAATCTGTGGCACATAAAGCATTGAATGGTACCGCTGATTCTTCCGGCAGCAGCAGCGGATGCAGGCTTTCCCGCCATATGCAGGCGAGCACGCCATAGGCTTGCGGTTGCAAAGCAGCAGGAATGTCGGCATTGACATAGGCTGTACCCGCAATCTCGCCTAAGAGAATGACGCGCAAGTGGTCGCGCAAATAGCTGTCTTCAGCTGCCATGCCTTGCAGCCAATCCGTAATGAGCGGTGCATTTTCAACTGTATGCGGAGCCAGAATCCTTCCGGTTGATGTGTTTAAAATACTCAAGGCCAGCTTGACATAGGCTTTATGGGGAGCAGTCCGATTGGCAAGTGTACGAATCGACTGCTGGGCGGTATAACGCTCACCAGCAGTGCCTAGCAGTATCATTTCTCCCGCGCGAATTTGCGCTGCGAATACCGAGGTTAATTTATTGTTCCATTGCCACGGATGGACGGGAAGCAGCACATAGTCGCTTGCCTCAATGCCGGCCTGCTTGAAATAAGCGGCAAATTTGGACCGGCTGCTCTCATCCAGCTGTGCGCTGACCCATTCGTTCAGGTCCATCTGCGAAAAAGAGGCGTTTTTGAGCTTCGCTGAGCAGCTTGTCCGCGCGAACTTCCGCTGTACGGCTACCCAAATAGGCTCGATTGGCTTAGCAAACTCCGGTCCATACGCCCAATGATCCGAAACATTAAAGCCTATACGTGATTTGTAGCTCGGATGATACGGATGCCCATCCATTATCAAGCTTTCCCAATCCTCATAAGGCTGCTGATGGATAGGGATCGCCGCCTGGTGCCGTTCATATTGGGCAAGCGTATCGTTGATTAACGTCTGTTCAAGCTCTTGGATAAAATGAAGCGTCCTCGCCTCATCCGCTCCGCTCCCAGCGGCAGTCTCAAGTAGAAACAGCGCGAGCGAATCAGCTTCCCGTTCGCTATTATTCATTCTGCGCCGCAGTGGCTGAGCATCCATTCGCAAGCGGTCGAACGTCAGATGCCGCGTGCCCTCGCAAATATAAGCGACCGCTTCCCCGCTTTGGCTCACCCCATGAATTTCACAGGACCAGCGATTATCCGGCGCAGGCTTCAAGCCGTCGACAATGCCTTCATAGAGCATGGACTGAACCAGCTGCCGGAAAATCCGGCGTCTTACCTGCACAAAATGAGGTGAGCGCATCGCAAGCGCATAATGGTGTTCCTGCATCGCTCCCTCTGTCGGCGTTGCTGTTAAAGCTTCTGTATGAACGTTTCCCATCTTCTCACTCCCCTGCTACTGTGTAGTGCTTCGGCTGGTAGGCATGCAGCGGATTGCTTACGCTGTGAACGCAATCCTTCGGCCCCTCGTACAATCGGCGTTTCGTCAGCTGTTCCACCTCGATATCTGCTGCAAATAGATCAAATGTTTCAAATCGTTCACCAAGCTCAGGAAATTTCTCCTGATAGCCTGCGATAATTTTAGCCGTCATCTCCCACCAGGCTGCTTCCGCCAAGCCATAATGCTTCTCCAGAAAAAAGGCCAGCTCGGTTAAATTAATAAACATAAGCGCATCAAGCAAAAAGTCTTTGACCTCTTTAACATCCTCCTTCGCAATAAATGAATTGCGATTGACGCGTTGATGATTGGCTGGAGGGTACATAATGTCCGGATAGCCTAGCGGGTGGGAAACAGCGGGCGAATAGCGAATGCCATCGTGAAAATCCTTCAGTGCCACACGTGTCGGCAGTCCCCGCTCCAATACAATAATCATATTTTGCGCATGAGACTCCAGCGCCGTTCCATGCGCATACAGCAGATGAATTAGAGGAAGGACTGTCACACTGATCAGCTTTTTCACCCAGTCCTCCAAGCCATGCTTCTGAATCCATTCCTCAATGACCGGCGTCCCGTCTGTTTGCAGATAACACAAGGCCCCAAACGGAAGTGCTTCCTCGCCTGACTCCAAATACGGATGCAGGCTTTCGCGCCAGATGGCGCCAAGGGTGCCATAAACCTTTTGCTCAAGCAGATTTGGCAGCTTCTGATGCTGATAAGAAACACCCAGCACCTCCTTCAGCATAATGAGCCGGAGCTCATCACGTAAAAAAGCATCGCTTGCCGCCACCTCGCCCAGCCAATCTGATATGCGTGCCGCATTAAGCAGCGTATGCTGGGCCAAAATACGGCCGGAGGACGTATTTGTAATACTTAGCGGCAGCTTGACATACGCCTTGGAGCTATCTGAGCGATTGCTAAGTGTGCGAATGGACTGCTGCGGAACATATCCATCGCTTCCATAGCCTAAATAAATTATTTCTTGCGTCTCCAGCTTCTCAAAAAATGCAATAGCCGCAAACCGCTCCCACTGCCAGGGGTGGACAGGCAGCAGCATATATTCGCCGGAATTTTTACCCGCCGCCTCTATTTTCGCTTGGAATGCCGCATAATCGGCTCCGAGCTCATGCTGCAAATAGCTGGTCAAATCAAGCTCATGAGAAATTGAAAAACTCGCAGATGTCTGGTGCACAGCTACCCAAGCCAAGTGCAGCTCCGGCTTAAATTCCGGGCCATAGGCCAAATTGTCCTCCAGCGTAAAGCCAATTCTAGATTTATAGCAGGGATGATACGGATGGCCCGCTTGCACATAACTCTCCCAGTCGTCATAATCCGCTGGCTTATGCTGCTGCAATGCCTTCAGCTGCTGGAGGGCCATCGTATCTTTCAGCAGCGTTTGCTGGATTTCATCGATAAAGACGGACAGCAGCGCCTCTGTCGTGCCTATAGCCGGTGCGATTTCCAGCAGAAAACGAGGGAGAGAATCCGCCTCTACAGCTTGACCTGCCGCACAGCGTAAAACAGGCTCATCCGACAAGCGGATACGACCATAGCTTTTTTTACGAGAAGCTTTAAACCGATAAGCGACCTGCTCGCCAGAGTCAGCCTTTCCGTAAAGCTCATATTCCGTTTCTGCACCGTTTGCGATGGCAGGCCCGGTTACAATTTGCTCATACAGCAGCGACTCTATCAGTTGGCGGAAGATTCGCCTTCTTGCTTGAATCAGCTCATTCGAGTGCAGCAATTGCAAACTAATATGGCTCATAGGGCACCTCCAAAAAGAGTGCTCAGCTCTTCGACATAAATATGCTCAGGGTGCGGATGGCTCAAAAAGTCATGATGCGAAATCGCCCAGCCATATGCGCCCGCATAACGAAACAGCAATACATCACCTACACGTACCTCTTTCATTTCAACATCTTGCGCCAGCACATCCTTTGGCGTACATAGCTGGCCGACTATTGTCGCCGTACCGTCATAAAGCGCCGGCCGCTCATAGGAATGCGGCCAATGTTCAATGGCGATCCGCTCGAACGGATGGCTGTGATTCCAGGAAACAGGCAGCCGAAAATGATGAGTGCCTCCTCGAATAATGACATAATCCTTCCCGTGATTCCGCTTAATATCCAGCACCTCGACGGCATAATACCCGCTGGACGCGGTGAGGTAACGCCCGCATTCAAACAGGATTGTGGTCGTAGGCTCCAGCTCCCTGCCTAGCATCGGCTCAAGCCCGCTAACAAACTCGGTCCAATTAAACTGCCGATCCAAATCCGCATAATTGACACCGATGCCGCCGCCCGCATTGATATAATTTAAGGTCAAGCCATATTTTGCAGCCCACTGCCGTGATAAGGTGCAATAATATTCAACCAGGCGAACATGCTGCTCCGCATCCAAATTATTCGATAGGGAGTGAAAATGGAATCCTTCCACTCGGACATGCCGCAGCCTCTGCAATTGCCCCATAACCTCCGGCAGCGACTCCTCGTCAATGCCGAACTGAGTTGGCTTTCCACCCATCGCCAGCTTCGCTTGCGGAAGTGGGCCCCGCAAATTAATGCGCAGCAGAACCGGTGCCACCATGCCTCGCCTTTCAGCAATCGCATTCAGCTTATTCAGCTCATGACCGCTCTCCACATGAACGAGACTGACGCCGTATTCCATTGCGCCTTCCAGCTCCTCCTCCGTCTTTCCGGGTCCGCCGAATAAAATCGGAATTCTCGAGGATATTTCGCGCACTTTTCTGATTTCGCCTAGCGATGCGACCTCAAAACCGTGCACAATTTCAGCGAGTGCAGCAAGCACCTCACGCTCCGAGTTTGCTTTAATCGCATAAAACAGCTTGCAGCGCCGGGGCAGCGTTTGCACTCGCTCCCTCACATGACTGCTCAAGGCATCCATGTCACGTAGATATGCACATAATAGGCCGGGCTGCTCCGCCTTCAGCTTTTGAATATAAGGAACGATGCTCTGGATTTCTGAACGTACGCCGCTTGAGGTTATAGACATAGACGCGTACCTATTCCTTTCTGCACGGCCTGCGCATAAATTTCCGCCGCGCTTGAAATATCCTCAACCGCCATTCCCATCGGATTAAGCAAAATAATTTCATCATCGCTTTCGCGCCCCGGCTTGCTGCCAATTACGATTTCACCCATCTCAGCATGCAGCTGCTCACGCGAAAACCTGCCCTCCAGCACGAGCTGATTGATCGTTTTTTTCTCGCGGTTGGATTGATCCCAATCGTCGACAACGACTTTATCCGCAAGAACGAATACGTCCTTATGCACATCCATAATCGAGATATTGCTGATGAACGTGCCTTTATTCAGCCATTCGTATGGAATATACGGCGCTGAGGCTACTGTTGCGGTGACGAGTACTTCCGCCTGCCGAACGGCTTGCTCCGCCGATTCCTCCACCTTGAAGTCGACCTGCTTGAACTGCTCTCGCAGCTCAGCTGCCAGCAGCTCGGCATTCCCCCTATTCAGGTCAAATAAACGAACGGTGTGAATCGCCGCAAATTGCTCCACCAAGGAGGTGATTTGCATCTTCGCAATGACGCCGCAGCCGATGACTGAAACGGCACCAAAACCTTTTTTCGCTAAATGCTTTGCACCAATGACGGTCACCGCCGCTGTGCGCATGCCGCTTATGAGACTTCCCTCCATAACGGCGATCGGATAATTGGACTCGGGATCATTCAAAATAATAAGAGCGCTTGCCCGTTCTTTGTTGCGCTTCGCCGGGTTATCGTGCTTGCTGCCAATCCATTTCAGCCCACTTACGGCAACTTCGCCACCGACATAAGCAGGCATAGCAATAATACGATCGGCAATATGGCCTGCGTCCCCGTTCACCCGCAAATACGGTTTTAGCGGCTGCATATATTCCCCCTTTGCATGCAGTTCAAACGCCCGGGTTACCGCTGCGACATATGGCGCTGAATGCGTTCCTCCAAGCTCCACAATATGCTGCTTGCTTAAATATAAAATTTCATGTTCCTGTACCTGGCTCATTCGTTGATCACTCCTGGCTCATATTGGTTTTGCTCTGCTGCATGATGGCCTTGCGGCAACTGCTCTACCCATCGCTCATCGTAAACGGTATCCAAATAGCGTTCTCCCCGGTCTGGGAGCACAGTTACTACGTTCGCCGCTGGCGGCAAGGTCGGAAGCAGCTTTTGCAAAGCAGCTACAAGAGAGCCTGATGATCCGCCTGCAAAAATCCCTTCGCGCTCCAGCAATTTTCGGCAGCCCTGCACAGATTCGCGATCATTGACGTGGATGACCTGATCGACCTCAAGAGAAGCAAATAATTCAGGGACACGGTTTGCTCCGATGCCGGGAAGCTCACGCTGTGCAGGCGGTGTTCCGAAAATAATTGAGCCTACCGCATCTACCGCGATAATTTTAGCCCGCGGAAATGCCTCCTTTACGCGGCGTGAAATTCCGAGTATACTGCCTGTTGTACTCACAGCGCATACTAAATAATCGATTGGGCTGTCCATTTGCTCCACGATTTCCTCTCCAGCCCCATAATAATGCGCTTCCCAGTTAAGCGGGTTCGCATATTGATTGATCCAGTAAGCATTGCAATCTTGGCTCACAAGCTCCTTCACTCTGCTTATTCGCGATTGCAAGTAACTGCCGTATTCATCAGGCTCCTTAACCATGTCGATATGGGCACCCAGGTAGGTAATCATTCGTAAATTGGTCGAGGTAATTTTCGGATCTACCACACAGGTGAACTTTAGCCCATACATCTTGGCAGCAAGTGCCAGGCCAATGCCCAGATTACCAGACGTGCTCTCGATTAGATGGGTATTGGCCTGAATCGTTCCTTCCCTCAGCCCCTTCTCGATAATGTAGCGGGCAGGGCGATCCTTCATGCTGCCGCCGGGGTTCATCATCTCTAGCTTGGCGAAAATAGATGCCCCGTGCGAACCAAACAGAGAATTCAGGCGAACTAATGGCGTTCGTCCAATGCAATCGATGATCGTATTGGCGATTTTCGGCGACCTTTCTTTAACCTGCAAAGCGTTTTGTTCCATGCATGAACACCAGCTTTCCTCTTGTTTTGATGCCGCTTATACGCATAGTTGATAATGATTATTAATTTCAAAAATGCGACATAGGCTACATTATGCTATTCCTTTATTTACCTGTCAATATATTTTTATTTTGTATATTTTTTCTTTAATGTCATTGACTTTGATAATATTTGTTGATAATCTTGGGTGGTATTTGATTATTTATCACGTTAGACAAGGCAGGAGAGTGAAAATGCAGCAATTATCTTGGAATAGAAGTGTGCGTATATTATGGGGAGGGCGGTTTCTTTCCAGCGCCGGCTTGACGGGGATCAGCCCGTTTATTCCGTACTACATGGAGTCGCTTCAGGCTGGAAGCCCGTCCCAGGTTCTCATGTGGACGGGGCTTGCCGTATCTGCGCCAGCGGTCTCTTATGCGCTGCTGACTCCGTTGTGGGGAAAGCTTGGCGACCGCTGGAGCCGGAAATGGATGGTCGTCAGAGCTTTGCTCGGGCTCGCGCTAAGCATGTTTCTGATGTCCATTGCCGCTACGCCGTTTCAATTTTTTCTGTTTCGGCTGTGCCAAGGCGCATTCGGCGGCATCTCCGACGCAAGCAGTGCGTTCATCGGAACCCATGCTCCGCCTAAAAGGCAGGGCTTCGCGCTTGGGCAAATGGAACGCGCTTCCGCAGCTGGCTTGCTCGTTGGCCCTCTGCTCGGAGGCATTTGCGTTAATACATGGGGAAGCGGCCCTCTGCTGTTCATAACTGCCTCTTTAACCGCTTCCTTTGCCCTGATTGCTGCCTTTGTTTTACCTGGATCTGCACATGAAAAGCCGAAAGCTGCGATTCCCACGTCTAAGCGGAATGGTATATTCGCTGCTTTCGCAGCGCTGCTAAAGCATCCTGTAGCACGCTCCTTTATCGCTGCCGGCATTTTGTTCAAGCTTGCGGACTTCGCAACCTTTACGATTTTCACGCCGTATATGCGGGAGCTGCTTGATTCTCCCGCTAAAGCGGCGACGGCGGTAGGCATACTCATCGCCGCTTCTTCTGCCGGAGAATTAATAGGCGGCCCATGGTGGGGAAAAAGAAATGATAACCACCAGCCCGCGCGTAATTTCACCGCAGCCGGACTGTTATGTGCTCTTTGCATCATCGCCCAGATGCTGCCCTTTGGCGTTATTTGGCTATTTATTGTCCGCTTTCTGCAAGGTTTTTTTTACAGTGCCTTATTGCAAACCGTCATGCTGTCCGTCCTCAAAACCTCATCCGATCATGATAGAGGCGTTAAAATCGGGGCAACGAACAGCCTCCTCATGGCAGGACAAATATCAGGTCCAACCATCGGCGTCTTTATTGGGGCCCAATTTGGCCTTTCCTCCGTTTTTTTGGTCATGGGAGGCTTCATGCTGCTCGCCTCTATGTTAGTCTGGTTACCCGCTGCCCATATCCGGCGGCAAAATCGTTTTTCTACCCATTAGACCATCATTTGAAAGGAGCAATTCCAGTATGTCGCAAGCACTATTAAACCAAGATTCTTTGTCAGGCCCATCCATTCAGCGCTCGGAAAAAGAAAGCATCAGCCGCTTATTAAATGCCTATCTTCGCGAGTCAGGACAATTCGAGCCCAGCGATGTTTCCTTTTTTCATCCTGAAATAACGAAAGTCGTCTGGCTCCCGCACACGAATCTTGGCATTTACGGGACCATTCTGCATTTGTCTGCTGGTGGACATCATGTGTTTGGGGATCATTTTTACACAGAAGAAGATCAGCAGTGGAAAAAAAGCTCCCTTTCCGAAATCACCCATCTCGTGCTAGATGAAATTAGCTTCGTCGAAGAAGACTCCACATCCAAAACGCAAAAACGGACGGAGCTGGAAGCTCTTATTCATAATAGCCAGCAGCGCATGTATCATTATTTGGCTTATGCGGCTGAGAAGGAGCAAGAACAGGGCGAAAAACAGCTCGATTTTCGTTATTTGGAGCAAGCGCTGCTGTGTGGACACCCTTTCCATCCGACTCCCAAAAGCCTGCAAGGCTTTACCGTTCATGATTCTCAGGCCTACTCACCAGAATTCGGAGCCTCCTTCCCTCTCCACTGCTTTGCTGCGGCACCTGCATATATCGCGGAGGATTGGCTTGAGGGGCGGACGAAGGAGGAGCAACTCGCGTGGATTCCACCTGCGATGAAAGCGGCAGCCGCAGCGAAGCTGGGCGCGGCGAGCAGCGATTATGCGCTGCTGCCCTGCCATCCTTGGCAGGCAGAATACGTACGCAGCCTTGCGCCTGTGCAAAACTTGCTGGAGCAAGGACTACTTGTAGATTTAGGGGACACAGGACCACTCGTATACCCAACCTCATCTGTGCGAACGGTATGGAACCCGGAGCAAGCTTGCTTTTACAAGCTGTCACTGCACATCCGGATTACGAATTTCATTCGTGAGAACACGCCCGAGCAGCTGCTGAGAACGCTTGACGCCTCAAGGGCAATTGATGCTATTCGTGGGGAATATGCGACGGGGTCATTTAAGCTTTTGCTCGAGGAAGGTTATCGCACGCTGCGTTTACCTAACGCCGAGCCAAGCTTGAACGAGGAAATAATGTCTGCTTTCTCTATGATTGTGCGCGAAGCGCCAGAGGAATGTACTTCTGCCGAGGAGCCGCCATTAGTCATCGCCTCCTTGCTCGAAGTTCCGCCTGGACATAGCGAGCCGCTCCTATTCCGAGCGGTCCGGCAAGCGCTGCATCCAAAGCAGCCTGACTGGACAAATTGGCTGCGCCAATATTTGCACCTGTCGATGAAGCCGCTGCTGCATCTATACGCAGAAACAGGCATCAGCCTGGAAGCGCATGTGCAAAATGCGATGCTGCGCTTGCACCAAGGCATGCCAGCCACTTTTTATGTCAGGGATCTTGAGGGCATTAGCATTAACGTGGAAATGGCCGAGCAGCGGGGCTGGATTAACACCTTGCTGCGGGAAGACAGCCCTGTCCTCTATTCCGAGGAGCAAACCCGCCATCGCTTAAAATATTATTTTTTCGTTAACCATCTCTCCCATCTAATTGCACGAATTTCATATTATAGCGGACAGGAAGAGCAGGTGTACTGGGCCATCGCGAGCAACGTGCTGCATGAAATCAAGCATGCTTCCTCCCATGCGCTTTTGCACAATCTCATTACAGATTTATTGACCAGCGCTACGCTCCCGGCAAAGGCAAATCTGCTCAGCCGTTTTCATCAGCGTGGCGAAACGCCCTTATACGTGGAAATACCAAATCCGATGCGCATAGAGGTACAATAAGAGCGGCGGGCTTGCCGTTTACGCATAAAAAAGGCCTGTCCCCGCAGTCAGGATGACTCATGACGGAAGGACAGGCTGTTTTTCACCTAACATTGGCTTCGCCTCTTTACCTCTTTAATAGTCAACGCTATTCAAACATAGACACATGCTTATTGGCGCTTTAGGCCATTATCCCCTTAGCTCAGAAAGCTTGGAGTTGCAGCCGAATACAACGATTCAAAGCCTATCATCTAACAAACATGAACAAAGAAGAGGTTAAGCACGGGGATTAAGACGAGGCTGCAGGTTTGAAGCTGTCTCTTTATTTTATCTATTTATGCGCATCTTCTGAGCTAAGGGGATAACAGCTGTAAGCAAACGACAACTAGCCCACAGCAGCTGGCAGACGGTAACTGGCAATAACAAACAGCTCCTTGCCAACTGTGCCACCAACGCCCTTTATAGCAAGCCGCTTGCTTTCATTTATTTGCCGATCCACAATGAAAAATCCTCCTCGGTAGCAAGCACGCTGTGAGTCGCCGAAACAGCCTGCTGCACCCCTCTCGCATAGTCGATCCCGCTGTCGGCATAGTCGTAGGAGAGGGTGATTCTCGTTTTTTCTTTCAACGGATTGGCATGGGGAATCGCCGACAGCAGCGACTTTGTATACGGATGTAAAGGACGCTCGAAAATATCCTCCGTCGTTCCCGTTTCGACTAAATAGCCTAAATGCAGCACACCGATTCGATCAGAAATGTATTTAACCATGGATAGGTCATGCGAAATGAACAAAATAGCCGTGTTCGTTTCCTCTTGAATGCTTTTAAGCAAATTCACAACTTGAGCCTGAATCGACACATCAAGCGCACTGATAGCCTCATCGGCGATAATAAGTCCCGGCTCCATAATAAGCGCCCGGGCTATGCCTATGCGCTGCCGCTGCCCGCCCGAAAACTGGTGCGGATAACGGTTCGCATGCTCGCGTGACAGCCCTACTTTTTCGAGTATGCGCTCTACCTTTTCTTGGCGCTCCTGCTTGGTTCGGTACAGCTTATGAATATCTAGCCCCTGCGCAATAATATCGATTACTTTCTTTCGCGGATTCAGCGAGGCCATCGGATCTTGAAAAATCATCTGCATCCTGGTGCGCAGCAGCGTCTGCTCCTTCTCCTTCAGCATGCCGGAGATATCCGTACCTTGAAAAGAAATCGCGCCAGCCGTTGGCTCATACAGCCGAATAATCGTTCGCCCAATCGTTGATTTTCCGCTGCCCGACTCTCCTACGAGCCCATAGGTTTCCCCTTTATGGATATCAAAGGAAACCCCATTTACCGCCTTGACTGTATATTGCTTGCTCACTCTAAAATGCTGCTTCAGATCAGCAACTCGTAAGATTGTTTCTCTTCCCACTCGCTCCCCATCTCCTTCGCCACCTTGCCCAATCTCGCTTTCAGCGTCTCTGACATTTCAATTTCCGGCGCATTCTCGTGCAGCAGCCATGTCGCGGCATAATGCGTATCCGTTACTTTAAACATGGGCGGCTCCAGCTTAAAATCAATATTTAACGCATGGACATTGCGCGGCGCAAACGCATCCCCAGTAATCGGATGAAGCAAATTCGGCGGACTGCCGGGAATCGTGTACAGCTTTTCATTCGTTGAGCCCATGTCCGGCATCGAGGACAGCAGTCCCCATGTATACGGGTGACGGGGATCGTAAAAAATTTCTTCCACCGTCCCCTGCTCAATCATTTTCCCTGCATACATGACCGTCACATAGTCCGCCACCTTCGCAACGACGCCTAAATCATGCGTAATGTAGATGACGGAAATGCCTGTTTTGGCTTGAATTGTTTTAATCAGCTCTAAAATTTTAGCTTGAATCGTCACATCAAGCGCCGTCGTCGGCTCATCGCAAATGAGCACCTCTGGATCGCAGGCAAGCATAATGGCAATGACGACACGCTGCCGCATGCCCCCGGACAGCTGATGCGGGTAGCATTTCATCCGCTTCTCAGGATCGCATATGCCGACGAGCTGCAGCAGTTCAAGCGCCCGCTCATGCGCTTCAGCGCGGCTTTTTTTCAAATGGATAATCATGCTCTCCATAATTTGATTGCCAACGGTCATCGTCGGATTCAGCGACGTCATCGGATCTTGAAACACCATGGCGATTCGCCTGCCATTGATTTGCGAGCGCATTTCCTTTTGTGACAGCTTGAGCAGATCATGGGTCACACGTTTGCCTTTTTCCTCATAGTGGAATAGGATAGAGCCGGCATTAATTTGCCCATTGCTGCTCAAGATTCGCATAATCGCTTTTACCGTAACAGACTTGCCGCTGCCGGACTCGCCGACAATCGCTACCGTCTCCCCTTTGCGCAATTCCAGATCCACTCCGCGTATGGCATTTACGAGTCCACTGGCCGTTTGAAACGATATCGATAAATTTCGGATTGAAAGCACCGTTTCGCTCATTTGCTTTCCCCTCCTAGCTTTCCTTCATTTTCGGATCAAGCGCATCGCGCAGCCCGTCTGCGAGCAGATTGAAGCTCAGCATCAGCAGCGCCAGTACAACGACCGGCGCGACAAGCATATACGGATAAATCGTCATGGACTTGAAGCTTTCGCTAATAAGCGAGCCTAAAGAAGCCATTGGCTGGGGAATGCCGAGACCGATAAATGCCAGAAAAGCTTCTGTAAAAATCGCGCTCGGCACTGAAAACATCGACATGATAATGATTTGCCCGAAAATATTAGGTAAAATATCTTTGAAAATAATACGAAAGTGACCCGCCCCGAACGTCCGGGACGCCAGCACAAACTCCTGTTCCTTCAGCTTTAAAATTTGTGCCCGCGCTACCCGGCTCATCCCAATCCAGCCCGTAATCATTAAGGCGAGCGTTATCGTCACAAACCCCGGCTTCAGCACGACAATGAGCAGCGTCACAATGACCAAATTCGGTATACCACTTAAAATTTCAATAAACCGCTGCATGACATTGTCAACCGAGCGGCCGAAATAACCGGAAACAAGGCCATAGCACATGCCAATAATCATATCTACTGCAACGGCGATTACCGCGATGTATAAGGAGATGCGCGTTCCCTCCCAGGTACGGGTCCATAAATCCCGTCCCAGCGTATCGGTGCCGAAAATATAATAGACGTCGGTCAGCCCCTTCTGCTCGTACGGCTTAACCCCATTGGCTGCTCCATTAAAAATAAAAAAGCTTTCCAAGCCTTCAATGCGCGGGGGCAAGCTTTTATGCTTAATATGGATTGATTTATACGTATGCTCATTCATCATCGGCCCGAAGGCTGCGAAAAAAGAAATGATAATAATAATGACTAAGCCAATAACCGCACCTTTATTCGTCTTAAACCGCAGGAAGGCATCCCGCCCATACGATTGGCTCGTATAGGTATGATCGATTTGCACCCGCTCGCTATTGCCAGCAAGTTCGAAATCGCCACCTGTATAAGATTGAACCGGCTTACCCATGCTTCTCCCCCTTCGCCAAACGAATGCGCGGGTCTATGACGCCATATAAAATATCTACGGCCAGCATAATCGCAATAAACATCATGCTGTAAAGGAAGGATACGGCGATGATGACGTTATAGTCATTGATTTGAATCGCTGTCACAAGCAAGCTGCCGATGCCGGGAATAGCGAAAATCTGTTCAATAACGAGACTGCCGGTCATTAAAGCGACAACGAGCGGCGCGAGCACCGTAATAATGGGAATGAGCGCATTTCGCAGCGCATGAACGATAATCAGCCTCGCGCTCCCTACTCCCTTGCTCTCCGAAAGCCGTATATACTCCGAGCTAAGCACTTCAATCATTTCAGAGCGGGTAAACCGCGCAACGGTCGCAATCGTAAACATTGAAAGGGCGATCGTTGGCAGCACGGTCGACACAAATGGTGCGGCAGAGCTATATAAGAGCGGAAACCACTTTAGCTTCCACCCCAGAAAATACGACAGAGCGAGGGCAAATACATAAGAGGGAAAGCTGACACCAATCACTGATATAAACGTCGTCAAGCTATCTGCCAAGCTATTGTGCTTAAGGGCAGCTGCAATGCCGAGCAGTAATCCAATCACCGTTCCAAGCAGAACGGCCTGAAACCCAATTTGTATGGATACGGGCAGACGCGCCTCCAGCATCGCGGAAATCGGCATATTTTTCTGAATAACATAGGAAACCCCAAAATCGCCGCTCAGCATCGCTTTAATATAATGGACAAAGCGATTCAATACGGGCTGGTCAAGGCCATATTTGGCATCCAGAACCGCCCGCTGCGCCTGGGTAATTTTCTCATCGTTAAAGGGTGAGCCCGGCATAAGCTCCAGCATAAGGAAGAGCGCCAGCAAAATAACGAGCAGAGTTACAACGGCTAAGCCTAATCTTTTTAACACATAGTTTCTCAATCGTTTCACCTCTATAATTGTAAAACTTATTAATGCTTATATTTTAAAAATGCCGAATCACAGCTGCCTGAACTTCCGCTTCTGTGATCCGGCCCTTTGAGGGAGCAGCCCGTTATTGTTTATCGGCTAATTTGTAAGAAATACTGCCGCCTATCGTGCCAAGATTAACTCCGGTCACCTCCGGTTTAATTAATATAGCGTTGCCCTTCTGATACACGGGGAAAATAACCGCTTGCTCCAGCACTTTCGCCTCAAGCTGCTTTAACGCTTCCCACCGCTGCACAGGCTGGCTGGCAAGATCGCCTCTGCTCACCCGATCCGCGAGTTCATCATAGGCTTTCTCGCTCCATTTGCCAAAATTGTTCGGGTTATCTGTCGTCCACATCGCCAGATAGGTCATCGGATCGTTATAATCTGGTCCCCATCTGGTCAGGCCCACTTCATATTCGCCGTTGTACATCAGCTCGACGCGATTTTTCTTCGGCTGGGACTTGAGCGTAAAGGTCACTCCCGGCAGCGCCGTTTCAATTTCCGATTGAATGAACTGCGATACGAGCGTCGCTGATTCCGTATCTTCAAACAGCAGCTCCAGCTCAATCGCATCAATGCCAAGCTCAGCTTTCGCTTTTTCCCAATATTTCAGCGCTTCTTCCTTATTGTTCGATGGATAGCTGCCTGCCGTTTCCCGGTAATCCTTACCGTCCGGCCCCGTCGCCAGAAACTGCGGAACGGCAAAATCTGCTGCGATGGAGCCATCCTTCAATATCTCATCAACGACCGCCGTTTTGTCGTAAGCAAGCGAGAGCGCTTTGCGCAAATTGATATTTTCCAAGCCGGGAACCTTCTGATTTGGTGATAAATACCAGAGATAGCCTGTCAGCACGCTTTGATATTCAGAACTTTGCTGGTAGCTTGTAATTTGTTCGCCGGAGAGCGCAACATAGTCAATGTCACCATTTTCATAGGCGAGCACCGATTGCTGAGTATCTTTAATAATTTTATAGTTTAGGCCATCCAGCTTTACGCTGTCAGCGTCGTAGTAGTCATTATTTTTCTCCAAGTAAAAGGTTGTGCCGCCGACTTCCCAGGTTTTCAGCTTGAACGGGCCATTCGCCAGCAGCGCTTCTGGGGTCAAAGCGAATTCCGTGCCTTTCTCCGTTAAGAAGGCTTCATTTACAGGAAAGAATGAAGGAAAGGCGATTACAGAGTTAAAGAAAGGGATGGGGCGTTCAAGCTCCACCGTAAGCGTCTTGTCATCAACAGCCTTTACGCCAAGCTCGTCGAAGCTTTTCTCGCCGGCGATGATGGCATCGGCATTTTTCAAACCGGCTACCCCTGCGATGAAGCTGTACTCACTAGCCGTTTCCGGATTAACAAGGCGCTTCCAGGCAAATTCAAAATCTTTCGCTGTGACTGGAGTGCCATTGGACCACTTCGCATCCCGCAGTGTAAACGTATAATGGAGGCCATCCTCGCTCAAATCTACCTTTTCAGCTAGAGCCAGCTGGGGCACGCGATTCTCATCAATCGAATACAAGCCTTCTGTCGTAGCGGCAATGACTTCAAAAGACAACCCGTCCGTCGCAATGGCGGAATCCATCGAAGCAAGTTCCACATCTTTGCCCAAATTGAGCACCTTCAGCGCTTCAGGACTGGCTTCCGGTGTTGTGCTCTCTGAAGGGGCACTAGAGCTTTCGGCTGAAGCTGGCGTTGTACCCGAGCCCTGCTTTGCGCTTGTGCAGCCTGCTAATAATAAAAGGACCGAGAATAGGGCAATTGCTATCTTTACTTTTTTCAACAAGGTTTCCTCCCCAAATACTTGAAATAAAAAGGAATCTCATTCCATGTAAAATTTAGGATGTTTCAACCTTTTTCTGCATTATACAAGTCGATATTTTTAAAGTCAACTATTCTTATTGGAATTATCAAATTAATTGATATAACGATAGGAATATCAAATAACCCCTATCTCGGCAGCGAGATAGGGGGAATAGACTAGCCATGCTATTGGGAAATAGATGTGGAAATTCCTTATTTCAAGTGTGTAGAACCTTGCTCACACCAACGGGCAAGTCCTGCTTTGACCGCCTCCAGCGGCGCCGATTCTGTACAGTCAACCGCCCATGCAATGTAGCCATCGGGGCGAATTAAAGCCGTATGGACATTTTCCCACCCGATTGCTGCTTCAGCTATAGATGCTTGCACACCTTCCACATGCGCATATTTCTCCCAATCGACTAGCTCGCCAAATTGGGGGTCACCCGCGAGGTGAAGCAGCACGTAGGAGCCTGCATGCATGAGCTTATAGGATTTTAGAAGAGAGCCGCTCGCCAGCCTTAAAGTAAGCTCCGAGAATCGGCGTCCATTCAGGGGATGTGGCGGCGATTGGGGGTCAGGCGCATACCCCACATCAAAGGCTGAAATTTGGGCAGAGAGCAAGGCATTGGCTTCGGGTATTTGCAGAAGGGATGCCATAAGCTTTCTTAACTCCACCACGCCCGGAAGCTGTCTAATCAATAGAGCCTGCGCTTCGGTATTGCGAAGCAGCGCCGTGCTGACAGGATAACGTTCCTCATGATAGCTGTCCAATAGCCAATCTGGGGCCCAGCCATTCAGCTCAGCAGCCAGCTTCCATCCTAAATTCACAGCCTCCTGCAAACCGACATTCATTCCTTGTCCGCCTGCTGGAAGATGAATATGTGCCGCGTCTCCGGCGAGGAAAACCCGATTTTTGCGAAAATGCTCCGCTTGGCGGGTTGCATTGCCGAATCGCGAGAGCCACTCCGCTTCTCTAATCCCAAAATCCTGTCCATAAACACGCAGCATGCTGGACTTAAGCTCACCGAGTGTGACTGGTTCGTCCTTAGCAATCGCCATCCGCTCGGAATCGAATACAATGACCCGGTGAATCTGCTTAGTCACAGGTACAATCATGATACCGCCTTGTTCCGTAAAATGAGATACGATTCCCCCTGCTTCCAGCTCTGGCAGCTTGACATCGCCAAGCATACAAGTAAAGGTAGCATCAGTTCCTAAAAAAGCGATGTCCATTTGTTTACGGACAAGGCTTCCGCCGCCATCAGCGCCCACGACGTATGCAGCGGTCAGCCTATATTCTCCTTCCGACCCTAGCGCCGTCACTTCAACGCCTTCGTCGTGCTGGCGGATCGATTTCACTTCCGTCTCCCGAATAATAGCTACGCCCAGCCCTCTTGCCCGCTCCTCCAGCAGCTTCTCGGTTTCACTCTGGGCAAGAACTAACGTATAGTTCGAGGCAGAATCCAAAACCGAAAAGTCCAAAGGCGTTGCCAGACCCGCGAAATGCCCTTTCGGAATCGGCCTCCCTTTCTCAAGCAGCTCTGGAGCAAGCCCTCGCATGTCTAATATCTCCAGCGTACGGGGATGAATCGTTAATGCACGAGAATAAGGTGTTGTATCCTTCAAACGCTCCAGCAAGCAAACTTTTATGTTAGCTAAAGCCAGCTCAGAGGCTACCATCAGTCCGACTGGCCCACCTCCTACCACAATTACGCCATCTTTCATTTATCGTCACACCTCTCCATTGAGCATTCATAATGACTGCCCCGCTATCTCCGCAACACTATGCTCATAAAAACCGATCAAATCCAGAATAAACCGTTTGACTACCTCAAGCTCAGCCTCACTATAGGCATGTAAAATCCCCATGAATTTCTCCTGCGCCCTGTCATGCAGCTCTTCATGAATGACATACAATTGCTTGCCCGGCGCAGTCAGACGAAAAAAAACTTCCTTTTTATTATCGTTTAATTGCGTTTTACGTACCCAGCCGTTTTTCAAAAGGCGAGTCGTTACCTTGGAGACGTTTCCCTTGCTCAGCCCCATTTTATCGGCAATTGCCGTCAAATTAAGCGGCTCGTGCTGGCCTATGCAGGACACCACATGAATTTCCGTCATATTAAGCGGCGTATCAAATTCAATGCTGCTGCGCAGCTGCTGTAAAAACAGGCTGCCTTCGTTCTGCTCGAACTGCTCCTGCTGATGCAGCAGCTTTATTAGCAGTTCATACACATATTGCTTGTTCATTTGATGTTTTTCCATGCTTAACCCATCCTTTGCTAGCTTCACTCCTTTCATTATAGCTCATAAATTGTTTCTAAAGAAACAATTTGATTAATAAAAATAATGCGCCGCACCTACAGCTCACAGGATGGTCAGTTTCTTTTCAGCCGGCGTACGCGACTTTGCTTTCGGAATTTTATCGAAGTAGCCCATAAGCAGTATACCAACAATACGCTCATCCGGCTTGACGCCTAGCCCTTCACAAAATATAGGGGAGTGGATACATTCGAGCGTTGACCAAACCATCCCGATTCTTTGCTCCCAAGCCAGTAATTGAAAGTTTTGAATGAGGCAGCTGACGGCCCCATAATCCTCCTCTTGCTTATGCGCATCCTTGTCCGCTTTCATCACAACAATTAGAAACGCAGGGGTTTTGCTGTAATGCTGCATCATCATCTGCTTCAACTTTCCAGGCATTAGCTTGAGACGTTTCAGATGGCCCATCGACTCCATCATTAGATCGACCAGCCTGGCTTTTGCCTCCATACGTTCGGCTACAATAAAGCGCCAGGGCTCCCGCAGCCCATGATTGGGTGCCCACACGGCATCATTTAACAATTGGAGCAGCATATCCGGCGCAAGCGATTTTTCGTTAAAGTGCCGAATGCTGCGCCTTTCACGAATCGTAACTGCAATGCTCATTGAAGGGCCCTCCTTCCATTTTATTTTTCAATCCTGAAACTTTGTTTCCCTAGAAACAATTTAATCACAACCATCCTCTATTCGTCAATGAAGGGTTGAAAATAGTCGCCGCGCCAAAACCTATAGCCCCATTTCGCAAACAAAAAACAGGAAGTGTCTTCAAACTGATCAAACACTAAACGAGGGGGTGATAATGCGGTTCCAGCCGCTTTAGGCGGGTAACTCCATTTTTCCCTATCATCGTTTGTGAATCTTCCTGTTTGAAAACATTCCCTGGCTAGCTTCCTTTTTTTGATCATGACATTGGCATTAGTGTTGCATTAGTGTTTGTTAATATGCCTTCTTAACTTAGGAAGGATCGTCAACCGGCGGCTCTCCGAATACCGGATTCCCATCCTCATCCCAGTCCATTTTTTTTATCCTTGCATGGCGATTGGGGTCATACAGCGGATTGCCTACGATTTCCTTATAGCTCCGGGCATGATAGACAAGCACATCATCAAGCTCATTCTCCGCAACCGTGAAGCAGTTATGCCCAGGTCCGTATTGCCTTGTCTGCTCGCTCGTCTGAAACACGGGCTGTGGAGATTTGCTCCAAGCAGCCGCATCAAGCGGATCACAGTCCGCATCTGCCGTCAATAGTCCCATGCAATAATGATGATCCGTTGCGCTTGCGGAATAGGTGATAAACAGCTTTCCGTTTCGCGCTAGCACCGCTGGCCCTTCATTCACCTTGAAGCCTGTGATTTCCCAAGAAAACTCCGGCTTCGTCAGAAGCACCTGCTCGCCGTGCAGCGTCCACGGATTTTCCAGCTCTGAAATGTACAAATTGGAATTGCCTGCAATATGCGGCGCTTTCTGCGCCCAAACCAGATACTGCTTGCCTTTATGAGAGAAGCTGGTCGCATCAAGCGCGAACGTGTCCCAAGCTGTATGGATTTGTCCCTTCTCCGTCCATTTGCCTTCCAGCGGATTGGATGAAGCATTTTCAAGGACAAACATGCGATGGTTGAACAAGCCGTCAACGATTTCTTCAGAAGGTGCCGCCGCGAAATAGATATACCATTTTTCATCAATGAAATGAATTTCCGGCGCCCAGATTAGAGCGCTCATCGGCCCCATGCTCGGCTTCGTCCATACAGCGACTGGCGTGCTTTCGGCAAGACCATTCAGCATCTTAGCCCTGCGCAGCTCAATTCGGTCGAATTCAGGCACGGAGGCTGTAAAATAGTAAAACCCGTCAGCATGCCGATAAATCCAGGGGTCCGCTCTTTGTTCGATAAAGGGATTAGGAAAAAGCTGATTATTTACTGGATTAGCTGTATCTTTCATCGTTGTGAGCCTCATTTCGTCGTTAGCCTTTTACCGCGCCCGCCGTAACGCCGCCAATAATATAGCGCTGAGCGAATCCGTAGAAGATCATAATAGGAATCATGGACAGGATAATAGCTGCGAATGCCATATTCACCTGGGACGTATATTCGCCGAAAAACTGGAATTGCACAAGCGGCAGCGTGGAAACCGCCTTTTTCTGCACAAGCACCATAGAAACAACGAAATCATTCCACGCCCCAAGGGCGCTAAGTACAATGATTGTCATGTTAATTGGCTTCAGCAGCGGAAAAATAATACTAAAAAACGTTCGATACCGTGAAGCTCCGTCCAGCAACGCCGATTCTTCCAGTTCCCTTGGAACCGTCTTGATGAAGCCTACATAAAGGAAGCAAAAATAACCGATCTGCACGCCCGTTAACGAGATGACGAGCCCAGGCAGCGTATTCAGAATATGAAGGTCCGCCCATGTTTTGTACAGTGGAAACATCAGCACCTGAAACGGCAGCATAATGCTCGACATAAATAAATAATAGAAAAACGTATAAAAGCGAGTATTGTTTCGGGCAATGACGTAAGCTCCCATGGAGCAGACAAGAATCGTCAGAGCAACCGTCGCCGACGTTGTCACCACACTGTTGCGAAGCGCAAGGAAAAAGTTGGAGGCTTCAATAGCATCCGCATAATTGCTCCATGAAATGTGTTTGGGAAAGCTGAGCGGACTTTCGGCCGTCTCCATCGGCGTCTTAATGGAATAGACGATTGCGATATAGAAGGGGAACAAGAACAGCAGGCCAATAGCATAAAGGATAGCAATGCGAATTCGTTCCACCCATTTAAACGGCTTGGTAGCTCGCGATGTGTTCAATATTCCACCTCCCTTCTGCGGAAATAGCCGGTAACGAGAACGGTAATAAAGAGAATGAAGACGAAAAGCACAATGGCGGACATCTGCCCGTAGCCTGCCTTGAAATAAGGAAATTCATAATTGTAAACATACATAGCCATCGTTTGGGAAGACGTCCCTGGACCACCTTTTGTCGCGACCATTGAGTAATCAAATTGCCTTAAGCCTGTCCCCAGCCACAAAGGAATGCAATACGTAAAGGCAGGCATCAGCAATGGGATCGTAATGCTGCGAAACTGCTGTACGATGCCAGCGCCATCAATGCGGGCCGATTCATACATGTCTTTCGGAATGGTTTGCAGGCCCGCATAATAGATGACCATCGCAAGACCAACCTCTTTCCAGACAGCAATGATGACAATGCCCAGCATGACAGTTGAAGGATTGCCAAGCAGACCGCTATCGGTCTGGAAGAGAATCGGATAAATATCACTGTAGATATAGCGCCAAATGATGGAGGCCAACACAAGGCTGATGACCATCGGCATAAAAATGAACGTCTTTAACAGGTTGACCCCTTTGAATTTTGTATTGAGCGCCACGGCTAGCAAAAGACCCAATACGTTTACGAGCAACGTCGTGGAAAAAGCGAAAAACAGCGTATTTTTAATCGGCTCGATAGCATCGGTGTCACTGAACAGCAGCTTGAGGTTGCGCAAGCCAACATAGTCATAGGTTGGGCTGATGCCATCCCAATTGGTAAACGCAATGTTCAACCCGCGGAAAAAGGGGAAAATCACAACTAAAGAAAAAAACAAAAGAGCCGGAATCAGGAACGTAAAGGTTACGAGGTTGTTTTTGTATAGTCGCTTCATCCACTCACCGCCAAATATTTATTAAGAATGTACAGCTTTTCGGCGCCCCTATGCCATTCAAGCGCCGAAAAGCTCGAGCTGTTACTTCATTTTATTGATTTTTGCAAAGCCATCGTCCAGCTTCTTAATCGTCTCATCCACATTGCGCTCGGCAGGGTCGGTAACGAGGAAGAAGGTCATCACTTTTTGCCATGTATCGTCATATTGGCCGTACCAAAGCGGCTTCACCTGATTGTTGACAATTTTTCCGGATTGGAAAACGGCTTGGAACTCAGCCGAGATCGGATCTTGCTGTGCTGGTTTAATATCTTTGGATATGGTGCTGATGGTCTGTACGCCATCCGCCCAAATTTGCGCTCCCTCATCGGAAGCCATAAAATCAAAGAATTTTTTCGCCATCTCGACATTCGCCGACTTGGCCCCAATCATCCATGTGTCATCCGTGGAATACGTCATGTAGTTGTCTTCTGGATTATCAGTCGCCGGATACATGAATACTCCGAAATTACCGCTCGGATTGTAGCTGCGAATGCTGCCTATCGCAAAGCTGCCCATAATATCCATCGCTGCTTTACCTTGTGCAAAATATTGCAGCGAACGATCATAATCAATATCCTTGGCGTCGCTGTTCGCATAGGCGCTAAGCTGGTTTACGCGCTGCAGGAAGTCCTTGTAGCCAGGAACGTCCGAGAAGCTTTTTTCACCAGCTATAATTTTGCTCGCATAATCGGGGTTGTTCACGAGCAGTGTCCCCCACATGTCCGGCCACATAAAGCTCATGTAGGAAGCTCCGTCCTTCCATGAGGCTGCAAATGGCGTAATGCCTTTGGATTTCAGCGTCTCCGCGGCCTTCAGCAGCTCCGAATAGGTTTTCGGAACCTCAACGCCTGCCTCTTTAAATAAATCCTTGTTGTAAATGACGGCATTCGTCATTAAATCAATCGGCAAACCATATACCTTGCCTTCATACGTAACATTTGGAATATAGGCCGGATCAACCCTTTTAACAAAAGCTTCATTCGTTACGTCCAGAAAGGCTCCGGCCTTCGTCATGTCAACCATGCCTGCAGGGCGTCCAAATATAATGTCAGGCGTATCTCCTGAGCTGACTTTCAGTTTAATGTTATCGTTGTATTTATCTACTGGCATAACCGAGATATCGAAGCTTACGTTTGGATTCAGCTCAGTGAATTTGTCCGTCAGCTTCTTGAAGGTATCTACCTTCGGCTTCTCAACCATGTAGTGAACGACGCTCAGCGTAACTTTCTCGCCTGCGTCTGTTTTGGCAGGAGCGGACGCAGGCGAAGATGGAGCTGCACCTGTCTGGGAGGAACCCTCATTGCCATTGCTCGCACTTCCGCAACCAGATAACATCGTTACTGCCAAAAACAAGGTGCTTGCCATTGATAATGCTTTCGCTTTTCTCATTTTTTTGACCTCCGCTTTAGTTATGAATGGGTTTTCCGAATTGTAACCGCTTTCTATTTGGATTATAGAATAAAGAATTACGATTTTATATATCCAATTGGTTATAAAAATCACTTAATTATATTTTTCTTTTAAGTCCCTCTAATTTGATGATATATTATAATTATCTTTCCTTTTGAGGTGGCGCCAATGAGCAAAATGCCTTTATACAAACAAATACAAAGCTATTACAGAGAGCGGATTCTAACAGGCGAATTACGCTACAAGGACAGAGTGCCTTCCGAACAAGAAATTATGGAGGAATTCCGGGTAAGCAAGATTACGGTGAAAAATGCATTGATCTCTCTGGCGGAAGAAGGACTGATCACCCGTATTCAAGGGAAGGGCACATTCGTCGCTCAAGTGAACGATGAGGCTCTCAGCGTGAAATCGAGGCTGCAAAGCGGTTCGCCTGTTGAAGGCATGAATAACATTATTGGGTTTATCATTCCTACCCTGAAGACGAAGGTCATTCAAAAGCTGGTAGATTACGTAGAGCTTCATGCGAAGGAAGCGGGGTATCAGACGATTTTGCATATTACGAGGGAATCCTCTGTGGAAGAGTCAAAAGCGATTAACAAATTGACTGAGATCGGGGTAAAGGGCATTATCGTTTTCCCTACCGAGGACGAGAAATACAACGAATCCTTGCTGCGATTATCGCTCGATAAGTTTCCCTTTGTATTTATTGATCGTTACCTGCGAAACATTGATACTTATCAAATTATTTCAGATAATGCAGCCGGGTCCTACGAGACGATCAATTATTTATTAAGCAAAGGGCATCAAAATATTGCTTTAATCTCACCAGACAATACGAATACAGCGATTGAAGACCGCACGCTGGGTTTTGAGAAGGCGTATATCGATAAACGTATCTCCATCGACAAAACACTGTGGTGCCATGTTCCGCTCGATATTTTACGCACAGATCAGGCCGAGCCGTATGTGACGGCCTTCCTTAGCCTTCATCCCGAGGTGAGCGCCATCTATGCTTTGTCCGCTGAAGCCGCTCAAATTGCCTATCAATCGCTTGGGAAGCTTGACCGCAGGGAAACCGAAATCGTCTCCTTCGATAATCCCGACCTTCCGGGCATTTCCTATGTCAGCCAAAACGAAAATCTGCTCGCCCAAGCAGCTGTCTCCTTGCTGAAATCGCAAATAGAGGGAGAATATTTGCCGCAGCAAACCGTCATTGAAGTAGAGCTTATTTTATGTGAACAGCTGTCTTAAATTGAGAAAAATCCGTTTCAAACAGCGAAAAAAAGCCAAGAGGGATTCCCCCTTGGCTTTACCTGTGACGGCAAATCGTTACACTATTGCTTGGTTTTCAGACCTTCTAGTATGAGAATAATGGCTTACTCTCCCAAACCTTGCTCGGAATTCCCCGCTTCCATACATTTATTGTTCCATATACTAGTTTATAGCGATACTGTCGAGTTCGGCATACCCAGTGCTTCCTTTTGCCAATCTGATAATGTTATCGCCAGCCGTTAAATTAACATTCACGTTCACGGTGCCGAACTGTCCCCATCCTGCCGTAGCCGGATAGGTTACCGTTGACCCTGATCCGCCGTTAATAACTAAATTATGGGTAGAGTTTGCGCCTGTGCCGTTGGCATATCGAATCGCCATAGTATAAGTGCTAGCTGCAGGCACTTTGACATAGAAATCAACGTAACTGTCGCTATAGTCGATTTGACCGACGTATTTTCCACCCGATGCATTACCGGTCGTGATATTAGCGTGGCTTACAGCCGCATTTTCGGCTTCATATACGTTGGTTGCCTGACCGAACGGCGTAATATAGAGCCTGTAGCCGTCATTATTATATAGACCCGTAATCGGTACGGTAATCTGATTGTTTGCAATTGTATAATCTGCTTCAAACAAAGTGTTCGTCGTGTTGACGGCCGTACTCCGGTTGACAAACGGAGTCCATTCTGCCCGCACATGGACTTTGCTGCCATTCGTACCAAAGAACGACGGAAAGTTCTTGATGACCGCATTGACAGAACCGTCCGTTACTCCGCCGAATAACAAGCTTGCATATTGTCTCGTAGCGTCTACGTTTGCGAATCCGTCAAGAGCGACCACGTCATTCACGTTCGGAGGCGTAACGGAAACCATGCTGCCAGTCATGTCGCCATACCATTTATAAAACCACCAGCCGCCGTTTCGTTGCGTAGAACTCGATAGGAGACTTCCCAATCTTCCCGGTTTCGGAACGTCCCAATAGCTTTGCATGGCGGTGTCCACTTTCAGTCTTTCGAACTTCGCGATCAATGGGGCTACTGCGCCAGGCTTTCCTTCATCATTAATCCAAGCGGCACCGCTGTATTCATTAATCGAGATCGGTCTTGGCGCGATTCCAAGAGAAGTTTCGATGGCTCTATAATCATTATGATTGGCCGTGAAATTATCTCCGCCCAGCTGATGCCATGCATTGATATCCGGGACTGTATTCTGAGTCTTCTGGTAAGACATAAAGCCCAGCATAGCATTAGGGTTGTACCAAGAATACGAAGGTCCGATTGCTTTGGCATTCGGGTCAAGCTGCTTTAGCTTCGTATAGGTTTGACTGAAAAATTCATTGAACGTCAGGTTGCCGCTCGCATTCGATGAAGCATGCCCGCTATTGTGACTCGTAGAATGGTTAACCGTCGCGTTTTCCGCTTCGTATCTTGCGGGATTGCCGCCCGTGATATCGATATAATCGATCTCGGCATATCCCGTGGCTCCCTTCGTAAGCCTAATCGTGTTGTTGCCTGCGTTTAAATTGACGTTCGTCGTCAGCGAAGCCCCTCTGCCCGATCCGGTCCAGCCTCCGCTATTCGGATAGGTGATCGTCGTCGCGCTGCCGCCGTTGACGCTCATGCTATGCGTTGAAGAAGCGCCCGTCCCATTGGCGTACCGAATAGTCATGGCATAGGCTTTGGCCGTGGGCACATTGACGGTGAACTGTACATAGCTGTCGCTATAATTTATTCCGCCTACATATTGGCCTTTCCATGTCCCGTCCGGTTCATTCCATAATTCGTATCCGTAGATATTCGTAAGTCCGGCTGCTTGAACAGCATTTACAGTCGTGGTCAACTTATTGAACCAGTCTGTCAAATTCGAGTAGTTATACCATCCGGGATACCAATCCGCAAGACGAACGGTTACTTTACTGCCTGTAAGGGCTAATTTCTGCGCCACCGGGACCACAGCCCCCCATGGCTGTTGATAACCGACGACTGCTGGGTTGATATAAGCTTTTGCACGCAATGGAATGATCAGGCTATTATCCGGTTGATTTTCGATTACGCCATATAACGATCCCCCCGCTCCATGAGTTACCGGCCCGATATCGCTTGATAAATCTACCGTCAAACTGGTAGCAGCATAGGCCGGAACAACTGAAAATACGCTGCTAAGAAGAAATGCCGCGGAGCTTAAAATCAAGGCTTTTCTTGATTTTTTCAAATAAATAACCTCCTCTAAGTAATGTGTACAATTCACCTGCGATCTTAACGATGCAACAGCTTTTAGAAGACTTCCTTCAATGTTCTATTCGATAATCTCACCACCTCCTTGAAAGCGCTTTCTAATCTCCGCTTCATTGACTTGTCTTACCCAGACACTCATTTCACCCAGCCCGCGATTAGCCCAAGCATAATAAGGGATAAAGGTTACCCTTACCGGTTCAAGTCGCCAATCGGCCTCACTCCGATATAAGCTGCCATTCCAGTCTGAGGAAGTGTAGCGCACGGCTTCAGCAGTAATCGTTGGGATGCCCCCAAGCAGTCCGTCTTCGTATTGCAAATCAAGCCTTCCATTCTTCGGCAGTGCGAGCTGATGAAGGTTCGCTCCGTTATCGACCTCTTCCATGCAATACACGAATGGACCATGCTGCAGGGCAACTTTTCCAGCTGTTTGTCTAACCAATGGATGACCCTCCATACGTAGGATGGGCATCGATAGATCCCATTCGACGATATCTCCTTTCATCCAATGCTTAGACACATGCACGTAACCATTTATGATCTTATCCTCTATCTCCATCTGGACCCCGTTGATCCTCAATTGTGCATGGTCACACCAGTTAGGCAAACGAAGAGCAAGCGTAAAGGGGACAACGCCCTCGCTCTGAACTTCGAAGCGGACCGCGCCATCACGTGGAAAATGCGACTGCTGCTTCAATACGACATGGCCCTCATCTAGTTGACATTCTAGTTCCCCGCCAATGTAAAGGTTCGTAAATATGGTATTATTCCGAATCGTATAAATATAGTCCCCAAGAGAAGCGAGCAGTCTCGCCACGTTAGGAGGGCAGCAGGCACATCCGAACCAGCCTTGGCGTTCCGGCTTGACGTGATTATAGTTTTTGTTTTTTCCGCATGTATGAGGAACAACCTCAAGTGGATTTACATAAAAAAACTTGGTGCCATCCTGCGACATGCCGCTGATGACCGTATTATATAGTGCTCGTTCCATTACATCTGCGTATTCACCATTAGATTCTATTTGCAGCATTCGGTTAGCGAAGAAAATAAGACCGATGGAGGCACAGGTTTCAGCATATACCGTATCGTTCGGCAAATCATAGTCTAGCGAGAACGCTTCACCCTGCGCCATGGAACCAATACCGCCTGTAATGTACATCCTTCTGGTAACGATATTTGACCAAAGTCTACGGCATGCTTCAAGCAGACTTTGGTCACCTGTTTCAGCGGCAACATCTGCCATGCCAGTAGCCATATAAACGGCTCTTACCGCATGTCCTTCAGCTTTGTCCTGCTCGCGAATGGGAAGATGGGCTTGACTGTACTCCTTCTCCTCAATCATAAAGGAACTTTCCCAATGATGCGTTCTACCGCGTTTCACCCATTCCTCATCATAATAAAACGGCTGCCTGCCCCGTTCATTGAGAAAATAGACACTCATATTTAAGTATTTCTCATTGCCGGTTTCTCTATATAATTTAACTAATGCAAGCTCGATCTCCTGATGTCCATCGTACCCTTGCAGCTTGCCTGGCTCACTGCCAAAAACGGTATCAATATAATCTGCAAGCCTGCATACAACATCAAGCAGCTTGCGCTTACTGGTACCTTGATAATAAGCTACACCCGCTTCAATCATATGGCCAGCACAGTAGAGCTCGTGGCATTCGCAAAGATTGCTCCAACGCATTTCCGGTTCTTTGACGGTATAATAAGTATTTAAATACCCGTCCGGCTGCTGTGCAGCAGCGATAACATCTATAACGCCATCAGCAAGTATTTCGAGGTCAGGATCGGGCTTAGCAGCCAGCAAATAGCCTACGGCTTCAAGCCATTTGGCAACATCGCTATCTTGGAATACCATCCCATAGAACTCTCCCTGCTCATGTCCTGCCGCTATTCTAAAATTGCGCAAGGCATGGCTTGGCTCTGCTCCTTCAACCTGATCGTTAAGCGCCATCCACTGATAGGGAACGACAACATCACGAACCAAATCGATATATCTGGACCATAAAGGATCTTGTATACGCACATCTGTTAGTTTGATTGATTGAGCTGATTTTATTGACTTCATCGCATTTTGCTCCTTAGCTGCTTTATATTTTTGGACTACGTATCGTTAGCCTTTAATCCCTGTCATTGCGATCCCTTGAATAAAATACCTCTGGGCAAAAAGGAAGACGATTAGCGAGGGAAGAACCACAATCGAGACAGCTGCCATCATCAGATTCCACTGCGAAGAATAGGAGCCCTGAAATAAGGTCAGTCCCAGCATCAACGTATAATTTTTCTCCGATGACAAATACAGCATCGGTCCTAGGTAATCGTTCCAGTTAGTCAGAAACGTAAATAAACCAACGACAATTAGCGACTGGGAACTGAGCGGTAAAATGATTTTGGAATAAACGGTCCAATGATTGGCTCCGTCCATATAAGCTGCTTCATCCAGGTCTCTTGGTATCCCCATAAAAAATTGTCTAAGCAAGAAGATATTAAACAATCCTCCGCCAAAATAAGCCGGAATAATCAAGGGAAATAGCGTATCTGTCAAGTTGAGCATTCTCCATCCGATAAACTGAGGAAGCATAACTACTGCAAAAGGAAGCATGAGTGCTGTTAACATAACGCCGAATACTTTATCCCGGCCTGGCCAATTCACTCTTGAAAAGCCATATGCGCAAAGCGAGCTGGTTAAGAGTACTCCAACAATATTCGCAATCGTTACGATACCGCTATTCAGAAAAAACCTGCCAAATGGTTGCGCTTGCAGAGCATCGCTAAAATTATGGAACTCCAATGATTTAGGTATAAAAGTCGGTGTAATTTCGAAAATGCTGTCACTGCCCACCAACGCCGTTTTAATCATCCAATAAAAGGGGAAAAGCATGGCAATTGCTCCGCTAATCAGAAAAAAATAAACAAAAAACATGCTTGCTGCTTTTTTTACTTTCATGATGTTTTGCCATCTCCTTCGTAATGAACGAAAGACTTCGAGAATTTGAAGATAAGGAAAGTAAACAATAGCGTTACTAGGAAAAGGATAACAGCATTCGCACTTGCTGCCCCCATCTTCGAAAATCGAAACGCGTTCTGAAATAAGTACAACACATAAAGGAGACTTGCATTATCAGGCCCCCCCATGGTGGCAGCACCGCTGCCTGAGCTGCCGCTTGTCATAACCGCAGGTTGAACAAAGGTCTGGAATGCGTTGATAAAACCCATAACGGCATTAAAAAATATAATCGGAGAGCTCATTGGAATGGTAATATGAAGCAGCTTTCTCCATGCATTGCCCCCATCAATCTCAATAGCTTCATAAAGCTGTGCAGGGATGGCCTGCAGGCCTGCCAGGAAAATAACAATTGTACTGCCGCAATTCCATAAACCAAAGAGAACTAAAGTGGGAATAACCGTCTTATCTGAAGCCAACCAGGGCGAGGTCGGCAGTCCTACTTTATCTAATAAATAGTTTACGACCCCAAAGTCCGGCTGCAGCATCCACATCCAAACAATCCCAGCTGATGCGAGCGGAATCACGACAGGAAGATAAAAAACACCGCGAAAGAAGCCTCTAGCAATAATGTTCTGGTTCAGCAAGACCGCAATCGCAAATGAAAATACAATCATCAATGGAACACTGAAAAACACATAGTAGAAAGTAGCTTTGACTGCTGGATAAAAAAACATATCTTTCCCTGAGAACATATCGTTGAAATTCGTTAACCCGATAAACTTCATTGGCCCGCCAATTGTGTACTCGGTAAAGCTAAGCACAAAAGTGACGATTAAAGGGATAAGTATAAAAATGGCATAGCCAAGCAGCACGGGAGAAGTAAACAATAAGCCCGTGCGTAAATTTTTGAGCCGTTTAGAGGAGGACATCGTTTCCTGCTCAGCACCTTTCGTTTACTGCCGGGGCAGGAAGAGGCAACTGTTCACCCGCTTCCTCCCTGCAGCTATGTTGTGTTTAATTATTCTGCGTCGTAACGGCCTTGCACCTCTGGCTGAATTTTTTCTGCAAGTTCATTCAACACGACCTCCGCACTGTCCTTCCCTAACCAAACCGCATCAAGACTTGAAATGACATAAGAATTCAACTTCGCATAGTTTTTCAAATAATACGTCGAACCAGGGACCGAATGATTTAGGAATTGATTCATCATTGCTTCTTTAAAGCCCGGAGGGTGGGCAGCCGGGTTCGCATCTACCCATTTGGCAACGAGAGCCGGATCGGTATACCATTCCTTCATCGTCGGCATCCAAAGACCGCTCGAATACAGCTCGATAGCGCCTTCCGGATTCGACATCCATTTAAAGAGCATCCAAGCTTCTTCCGGGTGCTTGGAATCCTTAAACAATACCGTAGCGCCTGATAAACCGACCGTTAAGCTTGTTTTCATTTTAGGCAGCACGCCGATATCATAATTGACCTTTGCATTGCCCAGATCCAAATTCATCCATTGGCCGCCTATCGCCATAGCTGTAATTCCAGATTGCAGAGCAATGTTCATAGCTGGAAGCGATTTAGCAGCAAGCGGAGATGGAGCAACATGATAAACGTTAATTAGATCTGCCAGCCTCTGAATGGCTTCAACCGCCTCAGGCTTGTTTAACGTAAACTCTTTGCCGTCCTTGGAGAGCCAGTCTCCGCCATTGCTGTAGATAAAGTTGTTAATCGGTTCATTCCACGTTTCGAAAGTAACCCCGTATTGCTTAATGGCCTTCGGATTAAAGTCTGGATCAGCAGCATTTTTACCGTTTTTATCGATTGTTAGCTTTTTCGCGATTTCTACGAATTGATCCCACGTCCATGCCTCTTCAGCCTTTACAGGCGGTGTCGCGATACCTGCTTTCTCAAGAATGTCTTTGCGATAGAAAAGTCCAAATGCTTCACCTGCCGTACTTATCCCCCATGCGTTGTTAGCGCTTTGTTTGTACCAGATCGTGTCTAGGAAATCATCCCGTTTAATTTCTTTGTCTTTATCAAACATATTGAATAAATTCACGAACTTGTCCTGCTTCGCCCAGGTATCCCCCAAATCACCAGTCATATATCCTGTATCTGGCATGTCGTTGGATGCGGCCATTGCTGTCAATTTGGTGTTATAATCCGAATTGGGGATCTGAATCGTTTCCACCGTAATCCAAGGGTATTTCTCTGTAAACTTTTGCGTAGCCCCTTCAATGGCTTTTTTCTCATCCGGACTGCCCCAGTAAGTAAATTTCAGCTTTACTGGTTCCTTTTCCGCATTTACCGGATTGCTGCTATTTGCTTGATTCCCGTTCGAGGCTTGTGTTGCTGTATTCCCTCCGTTGTCGCTGCTGCAAGCGCTTAGAATCGAACTGAGAAGAATAATTGAGGTAAATAACCAAACTGTTTTATTTACTGCTTTTCTCATAGAATTGCCCCCCTGTTTGTGGATGGTTTGATGCCTCTTCATTGTATGGCAACGCTCGCTCGTAAAAATATAACAATTTTTATGTTATAGCACAATTTTTGCCTTAATCCTCAGGAAGGCGTATCGTTACCGTCGTCCCCTTCCCGAGAATGGTCTCGAAAGATACACCATATAACTCGCCGTACATTATTTTTATCCGCTTATTTACATTTTGAATGCCTACCGATGCGTCATTGTCGCTTAATATTCGTTCCATTATTTCGTTTGAAATCCCGCTCCCATTGTCCGTAACTTCAAATACGCGGCACCCTTTATCATCCATTCTCCCAGTGATGGTGAGGATTCCTCCGCTTCTTGTTCCATGAAAAGCGTGAACGAAAGCATTTTCGACAAATGGTTGGAGAAAAAACTTCGGAACCCCGTAAGTAAACAATAGCGGATCAATATCCGTATCTACATGAAAATGCCCTTCGAACCGCTTGGTCATGATTAAAATATAACTTTGCAGATACTCCCAGTCCCCTTTGAATGGAACGAGATCGCTCGTCGCTTTCACGGTATATTTGAGCATTTTGGACAGGCTTACAATCATTTCGCTTATTTCATCCTGTCCATTCTCGACTGAAATGAGATTAATAACATTTAACGTGTTATACATGAAGTGTGGATCAAGCTGTAAATTCAAAGCCATAATCTCTGCTTCTTTTTCCTTGATTTTGCTTTCGTAGTTCTCTTCGATTAGCTTTTGGATCTTTTCGTTCATATCCTTGAATCGCTTGCTTAATACGACCAGTTCCTTGCTTCCTTTCTCATCAACGGTTATTTCGAAATTGCCCTCTCCCGTTTGCTTAAAAGCCTTTAATAAGTTCAATAGAGGTTTCGTGATCCGTCCGGTAACAAAATAGGAGATGAAAATAAAAATTACAATTAACAAAATAAGCGAATAAATCAAATATGATTTTAATGTTTTCAAAATATCTCCCTGCAGCTGGTCTGAAGGAATGACTACTAGCGACATCCAGCCGGTGATACTTGAAGTATCGAAGCAAATGATCGTTTCCTGCCCGTCTATTTTCACCTTTGCTGTACCGCTTCCTTGGTCGATTATAGATTGCAGCCACGGGAAATGATCGTTTTTGCCAATTTTCGCTTTATCCTGGTGGGACACGTACTGACCATTTTTCGTAACCACGAAAAAATAACTGCCGTCTACAGAAAGGCTGCTCTGAAACACATTCCGAAAAAAGTCCTCCTTGTAATTAATAAGGAGGACTGGCTTCTCAATGTCTGGGGAAAAGGTCGCGTAGGTCGTGCCATCAAAATATGAACCGTTAATCATCTCAACGGCAGAGAACATATAACGAAACTCGATATTTGCATCCAGCATATAAGGAACATTGAACATCTCAGAAAAATTGTAGGTCGGTATCCATAAAATTTTACCTTCCTGCGCAACCGCTTCCCGATACATGCTCGTATTTTGAATGGCACCCTCCGGTATAAAGTTTTTGCCGCTTCCTCCGTTTGGCGCTGCCGTAGGGCGGAAAGTCGCATAACTAGTCGCTAGCTGCGCGGAATATACATCTTGCAGATGTGAGAAATATTTATCCATTGCGACAGAAATTTTCTTATCCAGCATGGAAATTTGATAATCATCCGTAGGTTGTATAGAGGAGAATGCGTTATATAAATCTTTGTCTACAAGGAATGAAATAATATTGTCCTTTGCTTGCAACAACTTCGTATCAATGATTTCATTATTCTTCTTCACCACATTGTACATATTTTTTTCCGCAATATCCGAAACGATCGTTCTGCTCACGTCATAGTAACGGAATCCAAAAATAAATAACGGTATCGTTATTAAAATGATAAACGCGATGATAAGCTGTGCCCGCAGGCCAATCTTCCGATTGATGTGAGAGAGCCGTTTCCATTTCATTTCATTGATCCTTTCCAGTCAAACTTCTAAACTTTTTAGGTGAAATACCGTTTTCTCGTTTAAATACACGAATGAAATAACCTACATCCTTATACCCTATTTTTTGTGCTATGTCGGCAATTTTATCTTTAGAATGCAGCAGCAATTGCTTAGCCTTGTCCATTCTCACGCTCATTATATAGTCGGTTAAATTCATGTTGGTATGGGACTTAAACAGTGTGCTGAAATAAGATGCGTTGAAATGAAACATCTGTGCAATCGCTTCTAAAGAAATATCTTCTTGAAAATGCTCTTGAATATACATGTGGCATTTCTGCATCACAATATGATTCTTATCCTCGTTCGTACGACGGTATAGCTCTGAGATACTCGTTGCCGCATTTTTCATAGCATGCCTTAGCTCGCGATAGTCCTCGCATAACATCATCTTATTCTCGAATTGATCGGATAACAGGGAAAGCTCATCCTTGGAAGCAAGGTGCTGCGCTTCTTTGAGACGGTTGATGATAAGCCTCACACCGTCTTCCTTTATCGACATTGCTTTTGGATACGTGATATCTCTCACTTTTTCAAGCAAATCATTGATGTGCTTGTTTAATTGTTCCACATTCCCTTTCTGAATCGCTGCGGCAAACTGCTGCTCTTGTTCGAAAAGATCTATTGATCTCTTCGTATCATCGCAATCCTGATATGGAATAACCTGTCCTATTCCCAAAATAAAGCTGCGATCCAGCGCTTTGGCTGCTTGATCATAACAGGTCTTTCCCTTTTTCCAATTTTCTTCATTTAATTCAACGCAGCCAAGTGTACAAACGAGATCGTATTCAGATCGTAAATCATTTATAATGGCTTCTAGTGCGGAATGAATGGAAAGGTTGTTCTGTATGGCATGGTTATGATGTGCAGCTAACATTACTAACTTCCCATCTAACTCTATGAATATGGTCAAGCTTGATAATTGCTGAAAAAGGCCTCTCACCCTTTCTATTAACAATTGGTTATTTATTCTTTCTTTCCCTTGTTCTGCTTCCTGCTTTTTATTCCGCATAACGAGCAATAAACCTTTATGCTCAGCAATCTGAGGATAAAGCATTTCCCTTAGCTCCGAGCCATCACTATTTCCTTGAAGCCAATCCAATAGCAGCTGATGATGATAGGCATTTATGGAAGCTTCTAATTTATGCGTAATCTCCGTCCATTTTTTGTTCTCTTCCCGTTCATTTTCCAATACCTGATCAAGCTTATCTAATAAATGCTCCAGATCGGGCTTGCCGATCGGTTTGACGATATAATCAAATATCCCTAAGCGAATCGCTTGTTGGGCATAATTAAAATCTCCGTAGCCTGTTATAAGCACGAGCTTGCCTTGATAATTTTGCGTAGAGAGATGTTTTAACAGTTCCATACCATCCATAACGGGCATACGGATGTCAGTCATAACAACGTCTATGGGGAACTGATTTATTAGAGCCAATGCTTCTTCGCCATCCGCAGCAGTATGCAGCGCATAGTGAGGCCTCAGCGATTTAATTATGGTTGCCATCGCTCTTAGTTGCCTCGGTTCATCATCAACAAGAAGTACATTGTGCATCCCGCAGCCTCTTTCCAATCAAAATGTAAACGCTATCAATATCATAATGAACAAAAATGGTTGATAAATTATACTTTGATTGGATAATAGCATGATTTCTTGAATTATTACATCATTGAATGATTAGGATAGATGGATTTTATGGGGCTCTAGAGCCCTTTCACCAAGAATACGAGTTTCTCCGAAGTACCCTATTTTTCAGTTAATATGAAAAAACTCCCCATACGGTAGACAGGTTGTATGATTTCACCTGTTTACCGTATGGGGAGCTTATCATTTAATGGACAGCCCCGTTCCATTTAAAATTCGTTAACGGGAGGGCATTGCAAACAACGGTTGGTTTTCCCAAACCTTGCTCGGAATTTCCCGCTTTAATACCGGAATGACATCGGCTGCAAAACGCTCCACCTGCTCGCGCTGCTCTGCCTCCGTCAGTCCATCCACGCTAATGCTTAGTACCTCGTGCCCAAACGCTTGATGGTAAACCAAAATCTTCTCAATCATTTTTTATTTTCTAATTTAAATATCCGATCCGCAACAAGCTGCAACTGGTGAATACGACCAGCCTATTAGGACAAAGGTACGCGGTATACACCCTCGCTGCCTCCCGGCGCTGTCCCGATATATAAATAGCCGTTATGATTAACCGCTGTCGTTATTCCATAAATCTTGCCTGACGGTTCATGCCAGCTTTCGAGCAATTCCCCTTGCGGGCTGTATTTGGCAATAAGCCCATGCTTCACCGGCGCGCTGGCACCATTCAGCAGCGCTTGCGGCACTTTAGCCATCAGCCCAGCCAGCCACGGGCTGTTGTGCATTTGATCAACAAATGCCAAGCGGCTCGTGAAAATGCCGACCCAGAAGTTCCCTTGCGCATCCCGCGTTATATTGTCCGGGAAGCCAGCCATATTTTCAGCAAAAACATCCGCCGTCCCCTACTTCTCCCCTGAAAGCCAATAACGGGTCATCTGATAGCGATACGACTCTGCCACCAGCACATACTCCTCATCTGCCGACAACGCAATTCCGTTGGCAAAATAAAGTCCTTCCAGCAGCACTGACGTTTGCTTCGTCGCCGGATCATATTTGAGCAGCCGTCCATGCGGCTTGTTTTCCGCCATTTCCTTGAAGGTCACCTTGCCATAATTCGATGTATCGGAAAAATAAATCGTGCCATCCTTCGCAATATCGAGCTCATTAGCTAAATAAATCGGCTCGCCGTCCACTGAATCGGCAAGCACCTCTATGCTCCCTGTCTGCGATACCGCAAGCAGGCCTTTCTGCACATCGGTCACAATGAGATTCCCGTTAGCATCAAACATCATGCCATTTGGTGTTCCTTGCGTATCTGCATACACGACTGCCGGCCCGGGATTGCCCTGTGCATCGAAAGGAACTTGATAGATTTTACCGTCGGAATCCCCTGTATAAAGCTGCCCTTCCTTATCAAAGGTAATGAATTCCGGAAAATGCGGGGCATCCGTAACCAGCTGGGCGGAGCTGAGCTTGTCGTTCTGCTGCCACGGTCCTTCCGCCTCGAAAGAAGGCGCGGTTGGCGCGACCCATTTTACCGGCTCGACTGGGGATGGCATAATAATAAAGACCAGCGCTCCTGCCACGAGCAGCCCTAAAAGGGATAAGCCCACCCTGCTGATGATTTTGCGTCTAGAGCTAGCATTCGTTTTTCTCGATGCAGATGTCATTTGAATATCTCCCTTATGATTATGCTGACGGCTGATGCATGGATTAGCGTGGCTTGAGCATGCCGCCTACGATCCGTAGCGACTGCTTGCGCGTTACGAACCGCGACAGCTGTGCTCCGATATAATTTTTCATACCCGGTACAAAATAGGACTTGCCTTGCGCCAGCTTGCGCAGCGCCTCCTTGACGATTTTTTCCGGCGTATCTTTTTTCCCGACGGAGGCGGATTCCGTGCCTACAACCTTAAAGAAATCCGTATCGGTCGAGCCGGGACAGAAGGCAAAAAACGTCACGCCGCGTTTGCGATTTTCCCACGATAGAGCATCCGTAAACGATAAGACGAAAGCTTTGGTCGCCCCATAAACCGCCATATAGGGAAGTGGCTGAAAGCCCGCAGTCGAAGCTACATTGATGACGGTACCTGAACTTCTGCGCAGCATGCTTGGCAAAAACAAATGGGTCAGGCTTACCACTGCCGCAACATTGAGCATGATCTCCTCATGCTGGCGCTCACCGGATACTTGCTCGAACAAGCCATGCGTAGCAAAACCTGCATTATTAATAAGCAGTTCAATATCCACCTTCAGCTGCTGGCATTGCTTATACAGCTCGCTCGGCGCACTATCCTTGGACAGATCAAGCGCAATGACCTTTGCTTGAATGCCATGCTTCTTGCTAAGCTCCGACGCCAGATTATTCAGCTTGCTCTCCGACCTTGCTACAAGCACCAAGTGACTGCCTTTCTCCGCTAATTGTCTGGCGAATTGCTCGCCAATCCCGGACGAGGCTCCAGTAACGAGCGTCCATTTTCCTTGAATATTCATATAAAGTCCTCCTATTTTTATACACCGTATTTTTAAAGAAACACCGTTACCAAGATATTAAAAATAAGCACCGTTACTTTTGAGCTAAAACGAGTCGTTCGCTTGATCGGTAACAGTGTTTCTGTATAGAATCATAGTAATCCGACATCTTAATGATGTCAATGTTTTTTTATTCAACTTGCTCTGATCATAAATATAAAGGGAGCAGGGCAGCTTGTCCAAAGCCTTCTCCTGCGCATTGACAAGCCTTCATCGTCTGTATAGAATTTGGATTAGTGAATAGGAAACCCTGTTGCTTATCAAAAACAGGTTGACCGAGACGAAGGTGATAAAAATGAGTGAACAGGATCATCCCCTTAATACGAATAAGCGCGAGCTGAAAACCTATCAGGAAGCCCGGCTGCAAAATACCGAAAATCTCCGCAAGCTCGTCGTAGACGCTGCGGCTACTATTTTGCAGGAGGAAGGCCCTGAGGCAGTTACCGTTCGTAAAGTATCACAGAAAATGGGCTGCTCCACCAAAATTATTTACAGCTTGTTTGTCAATAAAGAGGGGCTTGCGCAGCAGCTGTATCTCGATGGCTGCAAAATCATGGCTCGCGAGTTTGAGGCAACGCCTGCACTCGCCGATCCGAGGGAGCATTTGCTCGCTCTGGGCGAAACCTACTGGCAGTTTGCACAACGCTACACCAGCTATTACAAGCTGATGTTTGGCGGAGCATTCGGCGATTTCAAGCCAGATGAGGAAAGCCTGCAGGGCACGGTGACGGCTATGCGGCAGTTGATCTATGTAATCGGCAGCGCTCAGCAGCAGGGTCTCCTGTCAGCGGCGTCACCGACGGATACGGTAGAAATTGTCCGCCTCGTCTGGGGCGCCCTCCACGGCGTCATCCATCTGCAAATGGGCGGGCATTTTGGCGATGTCCCATCTGCCTATGCTACCTATCAGCAAACGCTCTCCTTATTATCGAGCACCTTGTTTGCTAAGCAGGAAGGCTAAACTTGAGCGCCTAGCACCTATCGATTCGTCAAGCTGCCCGTCGATTAAGCAGACCCCATAATCCCAGCATAAAAATGCCGCCAATCCTCTAAACAGGACTGGCGGCTTTCTACCTTTTATTTTTGATTCGCCGTCATGACGCTGACGACTTTCTCCAGTTGAAGCTCCAGAGAATACGGATCTTCCATAACGAACTCATCGTCTTTTTCACCAGATGAGCCGTAAGCATACACTTGGCCTTTCTGCACAGCAGGAAGCTGCTTCCACAACTGGCTGTTCAATATTTCTTCATTGCCTTCATCATCTGCCCCGTATAAAAAGATATGGTCGCCCGTATACTCAGAGAGAACTTCCAATGAAATACTTGCAAAGCCATCCTTCATATCTTTCGCCTGCTGCGTTGGCGGCAGCTCCAGCATTTGATAAATAGTTGAGCTGCCATAATTGCCGCCCTCAGCGGCCATTACATACAGCGCATTGTATCCGAATTGGACGATGGAGACCGTTTCGCTCGCTTTGACGATTCCGGCTATTTTCGCTTTGGCTTCTTCAACCTTTGCTTCATATTCCGTGATCCACTGCTCTGCTTCCTGCTCCTTGCCGAAGATTGTGCTTACTTTGCGGAATTTATCGAGCGGCCCCGCTGTCTTCAGCCCTTCCCAATAAGGAAGAAACACCGTCGTGCCAACCTTCTCGTATTGCTCAATATTCTCATCAATAGAGCCAATAATGAGATCCGGCTCCAAATACGTCAGCTTCTCCAAATTCAACGGAAAATCGCCCAAATCCTCTATGCCGTCCAGAACGTCCTGTGAAATACCGGATTTGCTAATCCATGCCTCATTCAACATATAGCTTCTAACTCCAACTGGCACAATGCCGAGCTTCAGCAGATGGCCCATATATTGATCGGCGGCAACCCGCTGCGGATTAGCAGGCACCTCTACATCACCTTTAGGCGTAGCTACGATCCGGGTCGCGGCTTGTGGCTCCGCTTGCTGAGCCGCAGGCGATGTCTCCGCATTCGCAGCACTAGCCGACTGGTTAGTCGCAGATCCCGAAGGGCTAACACTCGTATTTGCCGCTCCCCCGCATGCGCTTACGAGCAAGGTAAAGCACATCACTAAAGCCATAACTGCTATTTTCGTTCTTCTTTGCATCAATAACTCTCTCCCTGTCCGATAATGAAAATGATTTTCAGTATCATTATAGGGATAAAACGGAGGTTGCAGAACGGCAATTCCTTGCATCGATATGGGCAAATCCCGACCTTTCCCTTCCATGCCATACTTCTCTCTATATCGAGCTGGAGAAATCCCCTTAAATTTTTTGAAGCTTCGGCTTAAAGAATGGGCATCTGGGAAGCCTACGTTTTCGGCAATTTCCTGCAGGGTCGCATCCGTCCGCAGCAGCAACTGCGTCGTACGCTGGGTCCGGATCTGGCCTATGTAATGCATAGGGCTGCTGCCTGTTTTATTTTTGAACAGTCTCGACAGATGCCCTTCGCTGCATTCCAATGCCACAGCGATCATATCCAGCGTAAGCGGCTTAGTGTAATGCTCATGAATATGGTGAATGGCCATCGCTGCTAGGTCCGGTCGAATCGGGTCCATTTCCTGCTGATGCCATTGCCAAAGCAGCTCATAGACGAACTGGTAAAAGCCTGCCTTCACCTGCAGCCTGCCCAGCCCCGTCTCCTGCCTCCACTCCTCATACAAACGCTCGACTTTATCGAATAAAGCAAGCGGCGCGCTAGGCTCAAACGCATATTGATAATGGAAAGGATTATCCTTCTCTATCCGCTTCGCTAGATCCTGTGCGCTCGGCAGCGCAAGCGTCGGCTTGTACAAAATCATATAATATTCCAGCTCATCCTCCGCCAAAATAGTCAAGCTCATGCCTTTGCCGCCATGAAAAATATAAAATCGCTTAGCCACATGCATTTGCCGGTCCAGCCAGATTTTCGCGTTTCCCCGCACCGTATACATAAACGCACTGGCTGGCAGCCGATAAGAGGAAAGCTCTTCCCCTTTGTCCATTGCCGAATAGCGAATATCAATTATTTTAATAAAAACATGATTCCATAGCCTTATATGTTCATTTAATTGCATACTGCCGCTTCACTCCCCTGTTGCAAACCCACCCGAACGTTTAAATTAGTTCCATTATAATTGATAATCATTCTTAGTGGCAACCAATTCAGGATACTTTAATGAGCAGTGTTCCGTATAAAAATCGTATACTTTCCTATATTAAAAAAACGCTCTGCTCTGAATGAATAGAGCAGAACGTTTCATAGCCGTCTTACAGTTACTTGTTTGCCGTTGTCGCCAGCAAAGCGTTCGTAATGACATCCAACTGCGTATTCAACGAATAAAGATCGGTGTAATAAAACAAGCCGAAATCCGCATCGATGACATGCCCGGCCTTCACCGCAGGCAAGCTGCTCCAAACCGGATGTCCCGACAGATCATCCATCCCCTCCCAAGAGGAGCGTATCACATAATCGCCCGCAAATTGCGACAGCACTTCCATAGATACCATTTCGCTTTCTACCATTTTCGTCTTCTCCAGCTTCTGCTGAATGATTTCCGGTGCTTTCATGCCTAAATAATCATAAACGATTTGCGAGCCCCGACCATATTCCTTGCTTTCAATGATCAGCATTTCTTTCGTGCCGCCTTCAATAATCGTAATTGTCTTGTCCAGCAAGCCAGCCAAGCGAAGCTTTTCTTTGCTCTCTTCCACCTTGCTCTGGAAGCTATCCAGCAGCGCCTGCGCTTCCTTTTCCTTGCCAAACACTTCACCAAGCTTCGTAATCCGCTCCACTGTTGATACTTGATCGGCAGGAATGAGCACGGTTGGCACAATATCCTTAAGCACCCTGTAATTATCCTCGGAATTGGCGATTATCAGATCCGGATCAAGCGCCATGACCGCCTCCGGGTTCGTTTCATTCCAGTGGCCCAGCGATTCCACACCTTCCAATTGCTCTGAGAAGGCTGCGCCATCATAAACTTCAGAAATGCCGATTGGCTTAATGCCAAGAGCAACTGCATCACCGAGCATATACAGCACAACGATACGCTTTGGCTCCGCTGGAACAACAACATCACCTTTTATCGTGGATATGGTCCGTGTACTCGCTTCCCTAGCAGTATCGGCATTAGCCGCAGTAGCTGCGGTTACATTCGTCGCAGCCTGGGATGTGTTTGAACCCGCATTGGTTCCTCCAGTAGAGCAAGCGCCAAGCACTAATGTCAAGCTGAGCAGCATGCTCAATACGAGCGCTGAATTTTTATTTCTTTTCATATCTGTAAACCCTCCGTTATAATATTGATAATGATTATCACCACCATCCATACTATAACGTTGCCGTTCGTACGATCCAATGGACAATTTGGCACTGCCCAATGGACTATCTTCCTTTATGCTGCCGCCTCGCTCCTTGGCCTGATAACGTGCTGGCGATAGGCCCGTCTGCTTCTTAAATAAACGGCTGAAATAATATTCATCCGTATAACCGACATACGCTGCGATATCCCGAAGCGTCGCTCCCGACTCCAGCAGCAGCTTTTTCGCTTCCTTAATGCGAATTTGAATGAGATAATCAATCGGGCTTGCGCCCGTCTGCTTCTTAAATTTCATCGACAGATAACGCGGACTATAGTTAAAGCGATTGGCAAGCTCGTCCAGTGATATCCCTTCTTGATAATGCTCATGCAGAAAACGTATTGCCTGAGTGACAAGATCCGGCTCGCCGCTCGCCATCTCCGTAGTTTTCAGCTGGCCCAGCACCTCGTGTACAAATTGGTAAAACAACCCCTTAATTTGCACGCTGCCGAGACTTCCGTCATTTCGGAGCGTCTGATTCATCGTTGACATCAGCACGAGCATGGCCAGCGGCTCATCGGGCTCAAACCCATATTGAATTTCAAAAGGGCTTCGGCGCTCCAGCAGCTGGCGAATTTCCCTCCAGCCCGAGAAAGCGAGCTTTGCCCGATAGTACAGCAAATAAAATTCAAATTCTTCCTGCGCTTCGACTTCCAGCTGCATTCCCTTTGCGCCATGCAGCAAATAAAATCGTCGCGACTGATAAAAATGGCCGTCCAGGCGCAAATTCGCCGCTCCTTTTACCCCATACAAAAAACCGCTAGCCGGAAAACGATAATCACTCAGCCGTTCCCCAGCATTCATGATAATATGCCTTATATCAAATATTTTCACCGCCGTATGATTCCATACGGTTATATGCTCACCCAGCTTCATGCTGCTTCTCTCCTACTGTAGCTAAACCCCTTTTCACTATTATAAATGATAAAACTTCTCAATTAAAGTTAAAAAGAAGAGCATATGCCCAAAGCACATGCTCTTCTTTCACACTATTCATTTAGCTATATGCTGTGGTGCCTTTTATGCTTATTTCAGCAGGTTGCGCTTTGCCCTCGTTACAATCCGCTTGGTTTGCTTCGTATCGGACTGCTCCTGCCAACGCTTGCATACCTGAAGCACCCAATCCGGATTCGTTTTGCCGGCATCATTCAACCAGTTGCTCACAGAGTCCTGCACATATTTTGCCGGGTCGGAGCATACGGCCTCCAATAGCGGCAATGCAGGAGCAGGATTTTCCTTTAAAGCCGCAATATGCTTGGCCCATACGCCTACCGGACGCGTGGCTTCAATAGCAAAGCGCCGAATATTGGCATCAGCATCTATTACCCAGCTTGCGAAATAAACCAATGCTTCTCTTAATTCGCGAATAATGGGCTCCCTTACAGCCATCCAGGCTATTTCACGCACGCCAAAATGATGATCTGCCGCAAACGGGCGAATGCCAGCCAATTTCTGCTCCAAGCTCAATTGGGCATCGAGCCCGATCATGTATGCGGCCCAGCAGCGGACACTATCCGAGCGATGGCCCTCCAGCGCCTCATAAAGGCCGGTTCGCTCCGCAGCACTTTTGCCTTCCAACCATGCGAGCCACTCTCCCGCAATGGCTGGAATGATCTTCATGATTTTACACTCGCTGAATGCGTTCATCCGCAGCAGCATGGGCTCAGCATCCTGTCCAAGGCACAGCCCACCTGTTACGGCACGCAGCAGCGATTTATGGTCAACGGCCAGCCATTCGGTCAAATTGGCGCTTTCAAGCTTGCCCTCATTGAGCAGACTGGCAACCTTTGGCGGAATATCGTCTATTTTTCGAGCACCTTTACGGTGCAAAATAACATCCGGTATCAGCATTTCGGTATCCATAAAACTCTCCCTTTCCTTTTTAAAAATAGCAGCATGCCAGTACGCATCGCCGGGCAATAGCCGATAATGCCTTCCAAGCAAGCTGCTATTTATAAAATACGCGATAAGGGATCGTAAAAGCTGTAAGGCAGCTTACAGCTTTGTTTTGTTTCGTTTTGCAGCTAAGTTGCCAGACGCTCCAAAAGCTTACCTTGGTGGATGCAAATGGTTCTAAAGCCGGTGCTGATGAAGCCTTCTTTAACGAGCTCTTGAAGGGCGATCGTTACGGATTCCCGGCTCGCGCCAACGAGATGGGCAATTTCCTGATGCGAGAGCGGAAAGTTTATTTTATCGAATTCGCCCGCGCGAGTAAGTCCGAAGTCCTTGCCGAGCCGCATCAGCGCATGTAAAATTTTATCATGCAGGTTTCCGAGCGCCAAATGCTCCGTCAACTGGCTCATGCCGTTCAAGCGATCGCTTAATACCTCAAGCAAAGACAGCATGAACCGGGGCCGATGAAGCAGAAAATTTTCAAAGCGCTTCGGGTCCATCAAGCAAATATCGCTGTCTTCGGCTGCTTCAATGTAATGGTTCCGCGTTCCAAACGAAATCATCGCCATCTCCCCGAATACATTGCCTTCGCTTAAAATATCCGAAGTGAACTGCTTGCCCTCCGCGCTAAGCTTATACAAGCGCACCTTACCCTTTTTCACAAAATAAAGTCCTTCGGCAAATGTCGCCGGCGTCTGAATAAAGGTATTTTTCGGAAAAGGCGTAATGACGGTTAGCTCCTCCATCTCGATTAAATCTTCCATCGACAACGAATGAAGCAGATTAAATTGCGACAAATATTGAATTTTATCCACGATGGGCCTATTCGCTTCGCACATAAACGAGCAGCTTTTGAAGCCAAGCGACGTCGCTCTGAATCATATGGTAGGCGTGGTCGGCCAGCAGCTCAAGCGGCTTGTGCTTCTCCTGCGAAATTGGCAGCGTATCCAGGTCCGTCCCTTCAATCATTTTGAGTCTATCCTGGCGCTTGTCAATTGCTTCCTCAATCAAATAAGCCAGCTTGCTTCTATCGATCTTGTCCAAATAAAAAAGCGTAGCATATAGAGCTGTTATGTTAGTCACGTTTTGATAAGCGGCATAAATTTCGGTTTCCAGCGCTTTGAGGCCTTTGTCGGTAATGCCATAGGTCGTCTTTTCTGGACGGTTGTCTGATTGAACGACCTCAAGCTTTTGAATGAGCCCTTTTTTCTGCAGTACATCAAATTGATAATACAGCGTTCCATCGTTTATGGGAATCGTATTGCCGAGCGACTTGAGCACCTGCTTTTTTATATCATACGGATGGCTTTCCGCTTCGCTCAACGTTCCAAGAATAAAAATTTGCAAGGTCATTGCATCGCCTCCATAACTAGCTTAAAGGGCTGACAAGCTGCTAGGGAGCCTGCCAACCCTTTTATTTTACATGAATTGCGGCTGAGCTGCAGGCGTATTTTCCTCATTCGTAGCTTTAACGCCTTTAAATTGGTGAATCAGCGTATTGATCAGCAGTGCTCCAGCGCCAATTAGCGCGAGTCCCAGCAAATACTTGGGCGTCTGCCCCCCGCCGAAGAGCAGATTGTAATCCAGCTGAATCGTGTAAAACATCGGGGAGATGTAGCTGATTGCTTTGAAAAAGCCCGGCATCATTTCCTGGGGCATCATTGCTCCGCCGGCGATGGTCTGCGACAGCAGCAGCGGCATATTAAGCAGCATGCCCGCTTGGCCGGCCAGCATACAGAAGATGCTCGTAAACGAAATAGCTGTAAATAATTCAAGGGCGTGTAACATCCAGACTTTTAGAAACGTCTCGGCACCATAGCCATGGATAGAGAAATAAATCGTCAAGCCAATGAGCGGAACGATTAAGGCCAGCAGCGCATTAAGCCCCTGCAAACCGAGGAAGGCTTTCCATTTGCCCAGCTGTCCTTTCATTTGCTGCAAAGCGCCAACACTAATCATCGAATAAATCATTGCCCCAACATAGCCAGCCATTGCCAGAAACATCGGAGCCATCTGGTTGTGCATGCCGGCAGGCTTCGGGTTCGTCACAACCATATTGGCAGATACTTTGGTCATGATGCCTTCCACCATCTGCTGCGCCTGCTCCTCTGGCAGCTGCATATTTTGCAAAAGCCCTTCAAAGCTTTGCGTCTGAATTTGGGCAACCATTTTGCTGGAAATTTGGTCAGCCACACTTTGCATCGCACTGCTTGTCGTCGCCGGATTAGAATCATTCATGAAAAAATCCAATTGCGCTTGTTCACCCTGCTGGGAAAGCTGCTGCGTGAAATTTTGCGGGATATGAACGATTAAATGAACACTGCGATTGTCCAGCTCGGTTTTTGCCTGTTCCAAGCTAAGCCCCGTATTGATATGGAATGGCAGCTGTTCTTTCAACTGCTCAACCATCTTCGCTCCGGTTTGCTCGTCCTCGCTTACAATCGCCACCGTGAGATCAGGCAGGTTTTTTGGTACCGCGCTGTACCCATACATAAACATCCCGATCATCGCAATCTGATAAAAAACCATCATAAAAATGCCGCCGATTACCATTTTGTTTTTCAAAAATGCTTTCATGCTCCACTCCACCTTATACTTTGTTTTATATACTTTAATTAGAGTAATTAACTTAGTGCAAACTGTCAATAAAAAAGCTACTATGACCATAATGTCAAGTAGCTGAGGATCATCCTTCTTGTTTTAGCAAGTCGGATAAATATATTAGGTTTAAGAATCTTTTTTATAAATTTCAGTTTCATTGGAAGTTAAATAATAAATTTTGTGCTTATCAAATTTTAGTTTGTTAGGAAAAGATCTTTTTGCCTCTCTCCAAAAATACATTCCTAGTAATAGATTTGCATAAATACCCAAATAACTTTGATCAGGTGGAAGTTTCATCCAGGGGGCATGTATATGACCGAACTTCAAATAAAACTCAGCAAATAAAATGGCGACTCCAAACAAAAATATACTCGTAATTCTCATTGCCCTTTTTCCTGAAAAGTGCTTAATATGTCCACAATTTACAACATAGCTTTTTGACGCCTTGACATCGCCCTTCACCTTTAAAAATTTTGATAAATGAATAATTTGAATTACAAAACCATCGTTTGGTTTAAAATATTCAAAACTAAATTTCACTTCACTATCTCTCAATATGGCTTCAACATTGTTTGAAGGTCTAGTCATGCTCACAGGAGATATCCCCTTTATTAAAAAACCTGTTGCTACGAGCGGCATCGACTTAGAAATATCTTTTTCCTCAAGAATACTATTTCCTGAATTCCAAATTACTAAAAAAGTTCTTATTAGTTCATTTTTCTTCCTATATCGGATTCTACTAAAATTATCATTATGCGAAAGTGGGAACTTCTCGTCTATAATATATGTTGTATTATAGTATTGGTATGATAATTGCTTCTTGCTTGTGAAATAATAATTCGTGAGATAACCAACAATACTTCCAATAAAAATCCCAGATAGACTAATATCCAGGATCCTAATAAAAAAGACGACACTACTATTATAAAATTCAAACAATTTCATTTTAATTTCCTCTTCACAATTTAGAGACTTTATCCATTTTAATGACCCAGAATTTCATCTAACTTGCTTCTAATTTTCTGAGCTTCATTTGATCCGGTAGTAGGTAATCTAAGCAAACATAAATTATACTTTTCTAATATATTGTTCTTCTTCACATCTCTTGCGGATTGGTCTTTGTTATTACGATGAGAAGCAAATCCATCTACTTCTATAACTAACAGAGGCTGTTTATTAAGTGAATCGTATAGAACAAAATCCACTGAAGCTCTATTTTTCACATATTTAATCTCATCTTCATCCAAGCGCTCAGTATCATTTAATAAATCTTTAAGATAAATTTGTGTACCAAAAATAACACCTTTATAAGGTTCTTCGTCTAATAAGTCTTTCAAAACACGCCACATGATGTTTTCTGATTTATATTTAAATTTCGAAATCAACCTACTTTGCAAATGATTAAGCTTTGTAGAATATTCAGTATAAAGCAAATCAAATACTGAAATCAGATCACTTTTTGTAATATGCTCGTGCAAGGAATTGTACTCTATATATCGAATTAAATTTCCTACATCTTTTCGAGAATTTCGAAATAATTCGTGATCTGTCACTAGAATAAATTGATTTTGCGCTCTTGACACAGCAACATTAATTAAACGCGGATTCTCTACAAATTTCCTTCCAATTTTCCCTATTTTACTCTGATCTAGTACAGTTGATAAAATCATAACCGGTTTTTCACGGCCTTGATATTTGTGAACCGTATCAATTTCAATATTCTTCTCTAGCATCATGTTGGCCTCCTCAACCTGTAGACGGTAAGGAGTAGTAAATCCAATATCATCATCTGAAATATGAGCTAATTGAAGTTCTCTTAGTATCTCCTCTTTTACTGAATCAATTTCCCGATGATTAAAACTACCTTCCTTCCCTTTCACTGTTACTTTTCTCATATGGTTTCCTGGTGACGTATAATGCAATCGTATCGGGACATCCGATACTCCTTCATTTGTGAACGGAATTAAATCATTATCATAATATTGGTTATTACAAAAACCAATTATTTTAGGATGGCATCTATAGTGCTCCCTTAACATAACTTTTGGAAGTTGCTCGTCATATACAGCAAGCATTGTAGAAAGTAAATTATGATTAAAATAATCATAGGCGTCCGGTATATCCATTTTTTTGAGTTTATCTTTAATAGTGGTATCCACTATCTGAGGCAATTGTTTAGTATCTCCAACAATAATAACCCGTTTGCAGCATGATAAAGCGAGTGCCCCTGTTAATAAATCTACTTGTGAAGCTTCGTCAACAATAATGTAATCGAATAAAAAATCTTGAGGAATACATGTAAGTATAGAGTGCGTTGTACTCAGTATTATTGGGAATTTACCAATAAAATGTTTAAATGTATTTTTATAGTTAGTAACATCCCCAAAATAAGGACTTTCAAGACTATACTTAGTGTCAAGTTTGTGATTAAACAAAGTTGATGAAATACTTTCATGCTGTTTCAACAAGTTCACAAAAGATTCCTGATCTAATTGACATTGCAGCTCGTTTTTTTCATCCTCCAATTCCTTTATTTTGGATTCATAATAACGCATTTGCAAGGTTGAAATTAATTCTGTACGGTTTTCCTTCAATTTTTTAAAATCAATAAATCCATACTTAAATAAAAGTTTCGCTTTTCTCAAAAATCGCACAGAGCGATTCCCCACAAAATATTCATCTGCTAAAAAAGAAATTATTGTATCTGGAGTTTGCCTTTTAAGGAATAACCGTTGGATGTTGCTAATATCATTCTGTACATTGTGAACTTGAAAGTGCTTTTGCTCCAATCTATATGCTGAAAGTTTATGCTCAATTTTCGCCTTCTGATTGGAAGTTTCCAGTAGATGATTAAGCTTATCCGATAATTCAGAAAGTTGTTTTACAAGCTGTTCCTCATGAATTAATTTTGTGTCTTGTAATTTTTTATAATGAGGAGGATTTTGAAAAAAGACGTCTTTTTTCTTGTTATTACCTAAATCCGCAACAATAAAACCGTAGCCTGCCTTCTCCAATTTATCTTTTACATTCTGTACCGCAGCATTATTTCCCGATACTACTGCAACTGTATTACCTCTCATAATAGCCAAATTGGCCAAGATATTTAAAATAGTCTGTGTCTTCCCTGTTCCCGGAGGGCCCTCTATAATTGAAATCTGATTACATAACACCTGTTCAAGTGCTGTTTTCTGACTCAAATTAAAACGAAAAGGAAATATTATTGGCTCTGTATTTGGCTCAAATTGAATGATCGGAGCCTGGTTTACATATGTGCCAAGCACACTATCTGCATTAACTTTATTTATTTTCCCTATTTCTCTTTTTAAAAAAGCCTCCGTTTCATCCTCAGTATTTGTATATCGAGCAATATCATTTAAGTATTCCATGAATTTTTTTTCATTATTTGTAATGATAATTTTTTCAACACGAATAAATTCAGAAAGGTAAATTTGAGGTTTGCTATTGCGAAATATAACTTTAGTGAATTCATCAAATTTCAAAATTTCATGCACATTTTTAAGATTCTCATTCTTATGATATACTCTGTTATTATTCCCAGAAAAAATGATCGGATTTTTCTTTATTTTGATGTTTCGCAATAAATACTTATATGACTGCCCCTGATTTTTATAACGAATATGTACTTGATCATTATATATGCTGTATTCTTCAATGCTTGCTGTTTTATCACCCTTGCTTGTGATAATTAAAATACTGCGTTCATCCATTCTTCTGATTTCTCCTAATGTGTATTTAGTACCACTATGTAGTTCAATATAACTAAAATATTCTCCAACTCATTTGAAATTCCTCTAAAAATTAGAAATTTATGAATAATTAAATTAAAAACTAATTTCATTCAAATTGAACACAAAAAAGCTGTACTTTTCAGCACAGCTTTCCTATATTTAATCAATTCATTCGCTCCAGCTTATCCGGATTGCGGATAATATAAATATTTTGCAGCAGCCCTTTTTTGATATGAAGGAATACGGCGGAGGTTACGCGCTCTTGCTGCTTGAACATGATGGCAGTCTGGCCGTTCAGCTGTGTTATCTTGATGTCGAAGCGACCGCCCTCTCCTTCGCTCGCCTTGCGAATGACGCCAAGCAGGAAACGGGCCACATGCTCGCTCGTCTGGATCGGACGAATAGCGGCACTCACCTTGCCGCCTCCATCGGATAGCAGTACAGCATCACTGGCAAGCATCGACAGCACGGTATCCACCTTGCCCTCGGACAGAGCGGAGAGAAATTGCTGCGCCCACTCGTCGCTAACCGCTCCTGCTCCCGCCAGCTCCTGCTCCGTAACACCCATTTTCCCCCGGGCCCGGCTAAGCAGCTTGCGGCAGTTCATTTCACTTTTGCCTGTCATTTCTGCAATAGCAGCGTAATCGAACGAAAGCGCCTCTCTTAGCACAAATACCGCCCGCTCGGCTTGCGATAGCCGCTCTAACAAGGCAAGCATCGCATAAGATAACAGATCACCACGCACGACAGCTTCAAATCCATCATCAGCGGTCAATTGCAGCGGCTCGGGCAGCCATGGTCCGATATACTGCTCCCGGCGTTTACGCGCCGATTTGAGCAGGTCATAACAATGATTTGTCATCATTTTGCATAAATACGCCTTAGGCTCCTGCAGCCGCTCCGGCTCCACCCGCTGAAGCTTAATAAATACGTCCTGCACAGCGTCCTCGGCGTCAGATACCGAACCGGTGAGCTGGTACGCCAGCCGGAATAGAAGATTTTTGTACCGTTCATATAGTTCAGTCACTTCGCATGCCCCCATCTATGCTTACTGGCATTTCTTGTTATGATCGATCATATCAAGCTTCCCATTAGGCGTCCATATGCTTATTAAGCAGGCACTTTGTCTCTTCTGTCTCCTTCTTGATCCCTGTACCCATGAAACGAGGAGTCGCTGTTTTTTGTGACATTTCGTGTTGATTTGATTTTTTTCAGGAAATCACTTATACTTAGCAAAACGTTTAAACAATTAAACCATATAGCGGAGTGGAGCCATGAGCGAATTTATCGGCAATCAGAAGGCGATTCATATTTTTGAAAGTTTAAGCCCTTATTTTCAAGGCCTGGGGGACCCCGTTCGCCAGCAAATTATATCGCTGCTTATCGGCAAAGACAGCATGAATGTAACGCAAATTGCTGAGCATATTCCGATGTCGCGGCCTACCGTTTCCCATCATCTGAAAATATTGCGCCAGGCAGGGCTGCTTACCGTTCAGAAAAAAGGAACTGAAATGTACTACCGGCTTGAATTCAATGACGCTATTGCGCTGATGAAACAGCTCGTCCAATTCGCAGAAGAGGAATGCCAATGCTAGTGCCAATATACAGGCTAGCATACAGACATTCCTTTTTCAAACGGCTATAGGTCGAAAAACTTAAACATATAAACATTTAATCGGAGGTTTATTTTATGTATAAAAACAAGGTTCTTATTGTTGGAGGATATGGCGAAGTTGGCAGACAGATCGCCCACATTTTACTTGATCGGCATGCGGATTTGGAAATTGTTTTGGGAGGAAGATCGCCGGGGAAAGCCGCTGCCTTTGAGTCTGAACGTGTACATACTGCGGTTGTAGATACGAATGCGGAAGATCCGCTGCAGCATGCAGGCGAGCATATCTCGCTCATCATCAGCGCTGTCAACGATTTGCAAGATAAGCTGCTTTTAGCTGCCGTGAGAAGAAAAATCCCATTCATCGATGTGACGCGCTGGACAGAGCTATTCGAGCAGTCCTCTGCTAAATTGAGAAAGGTGGAGCTCCATGCTCCTGTCGTGCTGTCTTCCGGCTGGATGGCGGGGACAGCTTCTCTATTCGCTATGCTGCATGCCGATTCGCTTGAGAACGTAGCTGTTGATATCCATGCTCTATACTCCCTGCAGGATAAAGCGGGCCCAGATTCTACCGCCTATATGGATCGGATGACGATCCCTTTTCATATTACGGAAGCGGGAAAAAGCCGACTAGTACATCCGATGACCGATCCGGTGAAAGTTCAGTTCCCCAATGGCTATAAAGCAAAATGCTATCGGCTTGACACCCCCGATCATGTGACATTGCTAAAGGCCAGCCATATTGATACTGCCAGCTTCCGCATCACCTTCGACAGCAAGGCAACCACCTCTTTGCTCGTGGGACTCGTTAACAGCGGGATATGGAAAATGATCAGCGGAAAAAGGTTCCGATCATTCAGGCAGCGCCTGCTCTATAATCCAGGTACCGGCAGCGCCCATCATGTGCTTATTCACCTAAAGGGAAATGACCATAATGGCCGCTCGGTCGAGCGGCGAATCGCCATTTCGGACCCGCTCGGTCAGACTCACCTTACCGCCCTTGGAGCGGCTGTCCAAGCCGAGAAATTGCTGCTAAGGCCTGACAACGAACCGCTCGCTCCCGGCGTTTATTATCCAGAAGAGCTGCCGGATTCGCGGATGGACGCAGCTGCGATTATCGGCTTTTTCAAACAATATGGCGTGCTTGTCTCCTACTAAATTAGAGCGTCATGAAGCCGCTGTACCCGCTAAACCGAACCTATCCCCGTGTCCGCATTCTCAAAATTTCGCTTCTTAATCAACAATGCCACCACGCTGCATCCCTGCCCCTGGAAAGCTAACGATCGTTAGCTTTCCAGGGGCAAAAAAAAGGCCCTGCCATAGCGACAGGATGTCAGCTTTGGACATAGCCTCGTTGTAACTCAACTAAACATTAAACCGGTTAAGCATCGTTTTTAGCTCATCCGCTGTTCGTGTCAGTTGTTCCACAGAGCTGTTTATTTCCATAATGGAGGCAAGCTGCTCTTCCGACATGGCGGCAATCGTCTCAAAGCTTTGGGATGAGTTTTTGCCGATTTGCACACTTTCTTTAATCTCGGATTCCACACGCTCCGTATTTGCATTTAACCGGTCGGCGGCGGCGGCAATCCTCTCCATATGAATGGATACGTCCGTCGTTGTCGTCACTAGCGTCTGGAATAAAACGCCAACCTTCCCCACTTGCTCCAAACCAAGCGCAACTTCACCTGTACCTTTGTCCATTGTCCCCACTGCATGGGTAGTGTCAGCTTGTACCTGATGAATGAGATTCGCTATCTGATTGGAGGATTCTGTAGATTTCTCCGCAAGCTTGCGAATTTCTTCCGCCACTACCGCAAACCCTTTTCCATGGACTCCCGCTCTGACAGCCTCGATTGAAGCGTTGAGCGCCAGAATGTTTGTTTGGGAAGCAATTGATTTAATGACGGACGTAATGTCTCCAATCTCCTCCGAACGCGCGCCCAATTGCTTAATGACTGCTGCGGCTTCATTAACCGTCTGTTGGATGGAATCCATCTGATTGGCCAAGCCACCAACGGCTTCATTGCCTGTTTTTGCTCCTTGGGAAGCCTCTGCGGCTATGCCGGAGGTTTGGTTGGATGTATTCAAAATGCCATATACCCCTTCACCGATTTCACCAATTAACCCCAAATTCCTTTCATATCCCATCATTTGGCCCTGCAATCCGACATTTGCTTGCTGAATATTGGTGGTGGTTTGCTTAACGGTAGATGATATTTGATCCAGATTGCCCAATAGATGTGACGATGAGCTGGCAACAATCTGTCCTTTATCCAAAATAGAAATGATCAGACCTTGCAGATTTTCAAGCATCCCGTTAAAACTTCTGGAAAGCTCGCCGATTTCATCCTTCGTTTCAAATGTCAGCCTGGAGGACAAGTCGCCTTCGCTGGCGGAGAGCCCTTGCAGCTTTTCGTTCATGACGGAAAGCGGCTTTAACGTTTTGCGCATGACCGTATAGATGATTGCTGCGGAAACCAGAAGGCACACGATTGTTACAAAAATCGAAAACCGCAACAAGGCTTCGGCTTCAGCATAGGCTTCGCTTTTGGGAACCAAAATCGCAATGCCCCAATCCATCATGCCAGATTTTCCATAAACGATCATATGCTCCGAGCCGTTAATGACGGCTTCAGCCAAACCCGTGTCGCCATTCGTGCTGTCCGTTACAATTTTATTTAGCGTCTCATTCTCGTAATCGGCCATATTTTTCTGTAGGGTCTCTTCGGGTTTTTCACTGGCCACAACCGTGCCATCCTTTGTATAAACAATCGCATGACCGCTTTGTCCCAATTTCACTTTGGAGATGAGATCAATCAAGTCCTGAATAGGCTGACCTCCATTGCCGACTCCAACGATATTTCCTTGGTCGTCCCTTACAGGAGTAGCCGTAAGCACAATTGGAGTTCCCTCCACCCCGGGAGACTTTGAGCCTACCGGATCAATGGTGACGGTCTCACCGTTGATCGCCCTTTGAAAATGCGGGTAATCCTTTACACTAACCGTTGCTCCCGGCAAATAAAGCGTGCCGTCAGGGGCAATAAATGCAAATTCGTCCGGGTTATCAGTGATCTCCGTCATTCGGTTGCTGTAAGCGAGAATTTCAGGAATATCTCTGTTTCTCACGTCATCGGACTGACTTAATGCCTTGTATTTGGCCTGTGTGCCCTGAATCCAGATATCGATGTAGTTTTGAACAACCGTCAGCTGCTGCTCCGCCTGTTCCTTAAAGTTTGCCTCCAATGTCGTTTTGGCCCTATCATAGCCAAGGAAAGACACACAGCTTAGCGATAGTGTCATTAATAGAGTGGTAATCAGGCTGCTTTTGATGGTTAGTTTCATGGTAATCACTCTTTTTCCTTCATAAATTTTTGAATACGAAAAAAATCCGGGCTGAATAGACTGGATTTGTGTACACATACCCCTTCCTTATTCGGCGACCCGGCTATCATCACGCTTAGCTCATTAGATCCTAAGCTCTGCGTCCCCGCCTTTCAGCGAGTTCGCCTTTATAGAAAAGAATATCGGTAAAATGACACTGAACTTTTATAGTTACACATTATTTTTTTATTAGAACTCTTCAAAACTTACATATTTATCCAAAAAATACAGTGATGATGAGCCAATGAAAGGTTTTTTTGCAATCAACGGAGAACTTGAAGGATATAGAGGAGCTTGCATAAGTAAGATTAGAGGGGTAACGATGAAACCAGGTCAGGGGCTCGGGGCTGGGGGCTGGGGCTGGGGCTGGGGCTGGGGCTGGGGCTGGGGCTGGCGCACCCCAGACGCTTCGGACTCGACAACCATTAGGACGTTCTCTTTGACTGCCCAGCGTCAGAGCGTCATGAAGCCGCCATACCTGGCCAAATACTGTTCTTTTTCTTTATAATCCGGCATAAGGCTGCCTACGCGCCGCCAAAAGGATCGGTCATGATTCATATGAAACAGATGGCAAAGCTCATGGATAATGACGTAATCAATCACATCAATTGGAGCCATCGCCAAACGATAGTTAAAGGTTAAATGCTTGCTGGAGCTGCAGCTTCCCCACTTCGTCGTGGACTCTACGATCTCAACCGTTTTGGGCTTTATCCTCAGCTGCGCCTGATAAATAGGCAGACGTTCCCCTATTAATTTTTTGCAGCTTGAAAAATAAAACTTCTTGAGGTTTTTCCGAAGCTCCTCCTCAGTTAAGCCATCTGTCTTGATTAATTCATGCAGCAAATGCTCTTTGCCAAGGTAGAGAAATTTCTCTGTATCTTGGTATTGCTTCGTTTGCGGCGCTTTAGTAGCCTCCGCAAGATGCTGCGTTTGCTGCAAAATCCATTTCCCATGCCGCTCGACTGCCCGTTTAATGACCTCTTCACTTGCTGCTTTCGGCGCTTTTACCGTAATGAAGCCTGATGGCTCGATTTGAATCGATATTTTCTTTTCACGATTGCCATATTGAACATGAAACGATATCGTTTGATTTTCAAATTCAATGTTCATCGGCTAGTTATAGGTCATCCAGGCTGTCGTGCCGAGCACTTCAAAGTCTTGCTTAAACCAGAAGTTGCGCGTTTTATCCAGTGTGTACACATACATTCTCTGCTTCGGATATTTCGCTTTAAGCCAGTTGATAAAGGATGCCGCATGCCCTTTGCCTTCATATTCCTTCAGCACATCCAGCGCTTCTATAAAAACAAAATCCTTTTTATTTTTAATGTCGATATAAAAGTCCTTTTCCAAATATTTTTCGTCATCGCTAAAATAATCCTTTTCGGCTTTTTCAATGAGCTGCTTGCCGCTTGCATATTCCCAAATAACGCCGTAGCCGACCATCGTCTCTTCTGCTTCAATCACATAAACGTTTTCCGGCAGCTCCGATGGGTCCTTCTGGCTCAATTCGCTTGCATGGTAGGTCGTCGTAATCTCGCCGAGTGTGTTCTGCATTTCTTTATCAAATGGTTTGGCTGTAATGCTAGACATGATTTTAATCTCCTTTTTGTCTGAAAGCTTATCTTCTAGTCGCTCTGACTCGTGACCGTTATCATACCATAATCGATGAATTAAAAAATAATAAAAACGATTTGACAACCGAAATCCATCACGATATATTTAATTAGACATCTAACTATTAGATTTCTAATTCATTTTAACAGAAGGTGATAAGCATGCAGCAAGACCGCAACCTGCAGCATAAATTTCGTATGATCGGACTAATGATGAAGCTCAACGTCAATAAGAAGTTGGAGGCGTACGGGCTAACGGTAGAGCAAGGGCATGCCATTCGGTATATTAATGAACATGAAGAAGGGGGACTTTCCCAGAAGGATCTAGAAATCACCTTTAACCGTAAAGGCTCCTCTATCAGCAGTCTGGTCAACAATTTGGAGAAGAAAGGCCTTATTGTTCGCAGGTCTGATCCGAAGGATGAGCGCCGCAACCTATTGCGTGTAACCCCAGCTGCGAAAGAGCTTCTTGGCTCATTCAATCAATATTTTGAAGATTTTGAACTTACGCTGCTGGAAGGCTTCACCGACGATGAAACCAACTTACTGTTCAGGTTCCTTGCACGCATCGAAGCCAATATCGATGAAGATACAACGAACTCTTTTGAGCGCAGATAGTAATTTTCACAACTCTCGTAACCCCCTCCTACGCATGAAGGGAAGGGGTTATGATCCTCATATAGTTAGAACTCTAAGTAATTAACTGCAAACCATACATGAGAAAGTGGTGACCCACATGGATGCTGAAAACCTCCATTATTTTGAAAAAGCACCGATTTATAAAGCTATCGCTCATTTCGCCGTTCCTATGATGCTCGGCATGTCGATGAGTGTTATTTACTCCATTCTTAACGCATATTTCCTTGGCACCCTGCACAATACCGAAATGCTAACGGCGCTAGCGCTTACCCTACCATTGTTCGCAGCTTTTATGGCGCTGGGTAATCTAATTGGCATAGGCGCAGGTACATTCATCTCCAGATTATTAGGTGAAAAAAGCTATGATGTGGTGAAGCATGTATCCTCCTTCTCCTTCTACACAAGTCTTGTCCTCGGTTTATTGTTGATGATTGTGGGACTACCACTTATTGACCAAATTGTTCATGGGCTCGGGGCAACGGCTAGCTCCTTCGCATTCACAAAAGACTATGTCACCATGATGCTCATTGGTTCGCCGTTTGTCGTCTTATTTTTCTCCTTGGAGAACATTGTCCGCTCCGAAGGGGCCGCAATGACCTCCATGATTGGGATGATTCTAAGCGTTATCGTTAATATTATTCTTGATGCAATCGTTATTTTTGTATTACACGGGGATGTGATGGGAGTTGCAGCAGCAACGGTCATTTCCAACGCAGCAGCAAGTATCTTTTTCGCTATCTATATAGGGAGAAAAAGCAAGTTCCTCAGCATATCGTTGAAATGGTTCAAAGCATCTAAAGAAATTACGAGTAACATTTTCAAAATTGGCACACCCGTATTTATTATGAGCATGTTCCTAGGTGCAATGGGACTGATTTTCAACCACTACCTTATTGAATATGGGAATCAAGCCGTTGCTGGATTTGGCATTTCATCACGACTGCTGCAATTTCCTGAAGTTATCCTGATGGGGCTATGTGAAGGGGTTGTACCACTCATCGCCTTTTCCTTCACGGCCAATAAGCTTCGGATGAAAAAAACGATCAGCTTTACGATTAAGATGGTTGCTGCTTTGGCTACGATCTTCGGTGTTATCGTGTATTTAACTTCGGATCATTTGATTGGCTTCTTCACGAACGATTCGCAATTAATTGAGTTAGGCAGCTATATTCTGCATGTCACATTTTTATCCTTGTTCATTTCGGGGACGACAACGCTCTTCACGGGCATTTTCCAAGCGACGGGTCAAGTAAAAGCGGCTTTCGCAATGGCCATCGTGCAAGGTGTGACGCTCATCCCTGTCTTGTATCTCGCTAATCGCATGAATGGCTTCCATGGTGTTGTCTGGTCGCTCGTTATAGCGGATGCTGTTGCCTTCCTCGTCGGGGCGCTCATGCTTTATGTGCTGCGGAATAAACTCCAGCCGGATTTAGAGCAATTGGCGCAATAAATATATTTTCTATACTGAACGGGTTTTCAGACACGCCCTAATCAAAAAAAGACACGGAAGTCCGCCTTCCGTATCTTTCAGCATCAAATAAAATAAGCTTCCTTACAAAGTCCCCATCCGCTTCGCCAGCTCCGCCAAATCCTGCCCCTTCAGTGCGCCTTCCACTAGGGTAGGGAGCAACGCGGGCGTGCAGGCAAAACACGGCGTGCCATCGCGGGACAGCTGTTTCGCAAGCCCTTCGTCATAGAACGGCTGGCCTTTGTCAGACAAAGCCAGCAGGCACATCGTACGCACACCCGATTCTCGCATTTCCCGCATTCGGCGTATAAGCCCGGACTGATTGCCGCCTTCATACAAATCCGAGATGATAATGAACAGCGTTTTCTTCGGCTCTTCAATAAATTGCTCACAATATTTGACCGACTTATGAATATCCGTACCACCGCCAAGCTGAATGCCGAACAGCATATCAACGGGATCGTTAGCACATTGCTCGGTCAAATCCACAACCTCGGTATCAAACACCACTACTCTAGTATTTAGAGCCGGAATGCTTGCAAAAATCGAACCTATAACCGAAGCCCAAATAATCGAATCAGCCATCGAGCCGCTCTGATCAATATCGATAATGACCGTCCATTCTCGGCTGCGCTGCGCCCTGTCAAAATAATAAAATTTTTCAGGAATGATTACCCGCCGCTCCGTATCATAATGCTTCAAATTCCGCTGAATGGTCCGCTTCCAGTCCAGCCCGCTAAGGGATGGCAGCGGCGAATGCTGTCTCTTGTTGAGCGCCCCCGTCACCGCACGGCGAATATCGGTTTCCAGCAGCTTTACCAGCTCATCTACTACAGCTTTCACAAGCAGTCGCGCCGTATCTTTCGTTTTCTCAGGGATTTTCCCCTTAAGCGAAAGCAGCGTGCCTACGAGCTGAATATCCGGCTTGACGGAGGCGAGCAGTTCCGGCTCGAACAGCAGCTGCTTCCAGCCTTTGCGTTCCATCGCATCATTTTGAATGATAGACACGACATCCTCTGGAAAAAACGACCTCACATCGCCGAGCCACTTGGACAGGTTAAGCGATCCGTGCCCCGCGCTTGACCCTCTTCCGGCTCCAGTGCCAGAGCCGCCCTTCGTACTGCCAGCCGCGCCGCTTTCATCATAAATGGCTGCCAGCGCCGCATCCATAATAAGCTCTTCCTCCGTAAGGGCAAGCCGCCCGTCCTCATTGCAGCTAGCCAATTGGCCCTCCGCTTCTTGCCCTAAAATCAGCCGCCAGCGCGAGACTGTATTTTCTTTCCGATTGTCCTCCATACGCTAAAGGTCCTCAAAATCAAAATCATTCAGATCGTCCAGCATTTTTATCTCTTCCTCCATTAGCTCACCTGTTATAATTTCCGCCGCCTGCTCGCCGCTGACTCCCCACAGCTCGCCCAGCAGCTCGCCAATCATCGTCTTCTCCCTTGAAGAGAAGGAGCTGAAGGCTCTCCGCAAAAAGACAAGCGCCCGTTTAAACTCATCGTCCTGCAGCGAATTAATGTAATGGTTCAGCTGTTCCCATAAGCTTGTCCGTGAGAGCAGACTGTAGCGATTGCGCATCGACAGCCCTTCAAACCAGCCTGCACCAAGATCAGCCGTAATGCCTGGGGACAGGCGCCGTGAAACTTCCGCAGCACACTGCTCAGCGGTAATCGCACCCCGTTCCATCAAGATAGCACAGGCGAAACCGGACAATTTAGGATTGCGGTCGTCTCGCTCCGATAAATGCAGCAGCTCCTGCACCCATAGCTGGTCATCAATGATTTCGCTCTGGTCCTGCGATATGCGGTTTAGCTCATTTATCGCCGTAATCATGCCGCCAGCTGCTTCATCATTGCAGCCCGAGCCATCCAGCAAATATAAGGAGCCGCGGTGGAACAGCTGCACAAGCAGCGGAATGAGCGGCTCAGTATCTACCTTGCGAATGTCGCCATAGCCAATAATCATCGCTAATTCCCGCGCTGCTGCTGCTATTTTCACGACATCGCGGCTGTCGGCGGCCAGCATCTGCAGCACCCTGCTGCCTTCCTCCATCTGCGAGGTCATGCCACAGCAGCCGGCAATATGAATGAGCGCCGAGGCTTCATCAATAGAGCGGCAGGCAAGAAGCTTCTCACGAAGCATATAAGCACAAGCCACTTCAATGGTCTCCCCAAGCAGCGTCGCTTCTACGACTTGAATTTCAGCTTCCGGTGACCACTGGATAAGCCAATTTTCCGCCCAGGTAGCTCCTTCCTGACCGCTTGGCTGGCTCTTTACAAACGATATGCCGAGCAGAAGCAGCCGGTGAAATAAAATGGAACGGTTTAAATCCAAAAAAGCAGCCTCCGCAGAAGCGACCCTGCGATTTTCTCTGAGATCAAGCGTTAGGGTGCTGGCGACCGTCGTCTTGTACTTTTCCAGCTTTAATCTTTTTAGCTGCCGATTCAAATCATCCTGAATAGGGGTTTGGCTTACTCCTTCTGCCAAGCTGCCTATAGCCGTTCCCACATCAACTCTAGCGAGCGCTTCTGCGACAGCAGATAACTCCCCGTGCCCCAGCAGCGTTTGTGCAGCATCATGGAGATCGCGCAAAGTAGGCGCGCTGCCGTCATGCAGCGCAGCAAGCGACTCCGCCATCCGTACAGCTTCAATTACCTCAGCGGTAGAGCGGTGAGTGCCGCCGCTCCTTACCAATCTGGCAACCGAGGCGAGATAACGATGAGGAAGATCATCCAGCGCTCCGCGCTCCAGCGCCTCCCACATCAATTGATAATAGTGGGGCGCATCATTTCCGGCACCATACCCCGACATCGTCGACAGCTTATAATAGGAGTAGGGCATTAGCGTATGCTTGGTGCTGCGGGAAGGCAGTCCCGCTGCCGCCTCATCGCTCATCGCCTCGGTCAAATTCGCTAATGCAGCCGCATGATAGGCGCCGCAGACGACCACGATACGCTGTGGATGATGGCCGGCATCAATCATTTCCTTGATCTGCCGCCGCATATAGGACTCGCGCAAAGCATTATAGGCATGCTCGGCCGGGCGCTCGCGCTGCTCCTTCTCCTCGCCAAGGGCTCTCATCTCCGCTGAAAATGCGAGTATGGCTTCCCGGTACGCGCCGGGATTGGCATTATGCTCAAAGCTGCGCTCCCAATACATATCATAATCGCTTTCACCGGCAAGCTCGGCAATTCGGCTGTAAATGGAACGTTTCTCTTCCCCTTCGGGTACAGCAGAAGGCTCCTTTTCCTTTGATCTGAGCGCGTCCTGCAGCGCCAGCGTCACCGACGAAGGAAGATCGATAAATGCCGCAGCCGCGCCATGCTCCTTAGCCCATTTCATCGCCTGAAACTCCGGCGAATAGACAGCAAAGGGCCATAACACCGTACGCACGGGCAGCTCTTCGGTAAAAGCTAATAGGGCTGCTGGCAATTTAGTAGCAGCATGTGTCAAGTGCTTGATCTCGCCAGTAGCATCGGATGGCCCTTCAATAAGTACCGCTGTCGGCTGAACCTCATTCAGGTACTCCAGCAAATGCTTCGCCCCGCCAGGGGACAAATGACGCACTCCGAAAATAAACACCTGATCCTCAGCATTTACATTCACTCGTTCATCTCCTTGCAGGCTTGATACAAATTCCGCCACTCTGCTCCCCGCTTCTTCATGACGTTGTCCAAATATTCCTTCCAGACGAGCTTGTCCTTATCATCATCCTTGACGATCGCGCCCTGCAGCCCGGCCGCCAAGTCGCTATCGGTCAGCTCCCCGCTGCCGAAGCTCGCGGCCAGCGCCATGCTGTTGGTCAGCAGAGAGATCGCTTCCGCGGTCGAGATGACACCTGCTGGCGATTTCAGCTTCTCTTTCTTGTCGAGCGTCATGCCGCTGCGCAGCTCGCGGAAAATCGTAACGACCTTGAGCAGCGCCTCATCTGCTGGAAGAGAGGCCTCAAGCTCATAGGATGCCGCAATTTCGCCGACCCGTTTTTTCACTATTTCAAGCTCTGTTTCCAGATCCGATGGTGCCGGCAGCACAATAATGTTAAACCGGCGTTTAAGCGCCGCCGACATTTCGTTGACTCCGCGGTCCCGGGTATTCGCTGTCGCAATAATCGAGAAGCCTTTGCGGGCACTCGTTTCTTTTCCAAGCTCGGGTACCGATATCGTCTTCTCGGAAAGGATTGAAATGAGCGCATCCTGAACCTCCGACGCACAGCGGGAAATTTCTTCAAAGCGGGCAATGCCCCCATCCTCCATCGCCCGCATAATCGGGCTTTTCACAAGTGCCTCCGGCGTAGGCCCATTAGCCAGCAGCATCGCATAGTTCCAAGAGTAGCGAACCTGCTCCTCACTCGTTCCGGCGGTTCCCTGCACGACGAGCCCGGAATTGCCATAGATGGCGGCCGCCAAATTTTCCGACAGCCATGATTTAGCGGTGCCCGGCTCGCCAATTAGCAGCAATGCGCGGTCCGTAACAAGCGTTGCAATCGCCATTTCAATTAAACGGGTATTGCCAATGTATTTGGGCGTAATGACCGTCTTGCCGGCTTTGCCGCCAATGATGAAGGTCAGCACCGAGCGGGGCGACATTTGCCAGCCTGCCGGAATTTTCCCTTTCTCTGCTTTGCGCAGCGCCTCCAGCTCGTGACTGTATAAAACCTCCGCCGGAAGCCGCATCATATCCTGAAGCTGTTCTTGATCTGTACTCATTTGTCCATCTCCTTTAAGTTTCAATAGGCTGTTGAACCTTCAGCGTTATGGCAGCCCTTATTTTCGCAATAAGCCGATTATTTCTTCCAGCTGTCGCGCACAGTCGTATCTATAGCTCGGAAGAATGGCTTCCAAGCGGTCTGCATAGCTCTTAGGGAAACAAAGCATTAAATGGAACAGATAAACGGAGAAGCTGTACAGGCTTCTGTCCTTTGAAACCTCCAAAATCTCCATTAACAGCTCAAGACGCCTAGCTTCCTCCACTCCGGCATGCTCCAATCCCTTAAAAACATGTACGCCAATTGTATTTAAACTGGTTTTCTTCTTCTCCTCCTCCTTCCACTCTTGCAGACTCTGCAGCAGAAATTCTTCTACCCTTTTGTGACCAGGCCGTGCAAAAACAGAAATCAGCTTCCAATGCTTACGATCAATGAGCCAGTCCAGCCAGCGGGTATCCCAAGCTTCAATCAGCGGCGCTGCCGTATTGATCTCCCCATTGTAATAGTCATAGCTGGCTACCATATACTCCATCGTATCCAGCATCTGACGATCACGAGCGCTGGTTGCTCTGGTGACGACTTTTTTCAGCTCGCTCCCAATAGAACCCACATAATGCATGTATAATTCCTCAGCAGGCAATAGACGCTTCGCCATGCGGAATGAATATGGCAAAAAACGATGATTTTTGTTATCCAGCTCCTGCAGCAGGCTTAATACTTCTATGGAATTTGTTTGTTCCAAATATTGAGCTGCTTTGTCCAGCAGCGGAATCCAGCTTAAAGAGGTGAAACGGTCCGCTTCGCGTACGATCTGATAAAAAAGCCCCTCAAGCTGCGGCATGCGCACATATTCGAACGCTCTCAAAAACGGCTCGACCTTTCCCCATGCTTTTTCGCTAGCCTTCTCATCCTTATTGTTCACAGGAGCCTGATCCAGCTCTGCCTTGAGCAAAGGAATAAGCCTTTCCGTCAACGGCTCAGATGGAAAGCGGTTGAGCGCCTCCGCCGCGAGCTCCTTGTCCTTTCCAGAAAATGCCGCAAATATACGCTCAATGCCCTGCGCAGAAGCTCCTGCGGCCAATGCGGCATAAGCCGCTTCCCGAATGGGCTTCTTTTTGTCCAGCGTCCAGCCTATTAAGGCATCGGTATATCCCTCATGAAGGGCAAGACATTCGATAGCAGCGACCTTAATTTCATCTGTCCCATGCTCGGCCGCCTCATAGATAAGACCCAGCTCCGCTGCACCAGCCGCCTTATAAATAACACGCAGCTTGCGCACATCACTTTTGCCGCCGGAACGATTAAAGCCCCGGATTAAATACGGAACTACAGCCGCGCCATAGGAGGGCAAAATTTTATCCATAGCAAATTCGGCCATTTCAGAATAGGGGTCCTCCAGTGCGCGAATCGCAAATGGAAAAAGTCGCAAATCGTTGAACAGCCCTTCAGCAAAAGCAGCGGTCACGATTTCGTAGCGGCCGCTGCCTGTCGTCGAAAGCGCCTTTTGCACCTCGGCCAGCTTGCGATAGGAGTAGCTTGTGGATAACGGAACGCCTCCGCCTGCGATATCCAAAACCTCGCCATCCACTGCCGTTTGGCCTTGCGTGTAAAGCACAGAGCCAAGCAGCGTGGCCAGCTCTTGCAGCTTCACGGATGTTTCCGTTCCTTCGCCGGATTCAAGAAGCGCTGTAAGGCCTTCTCCCAATCTTTTAAAAATCGCTGCCCGCTCGCCTAGCTGCTGGAATTGCGGCTGAAGGCGCTTCAGGCGAAAATCTCCCGGAGCCAGATCGCTCCCGGCAATATAAAGCCTCCTTACCTCCTGATGAAGCTCTTGCAATAATGCTGTACTCATGGGCTGTCCCCCTAAAATTATGATAGAAGCTAGTGCGTGTCTGAAAACCCGTTCAGTGGCACCTTTCACCGCCTTTTCGCCCCCTGCTTCGTTCCGTTTGCTTGACGCACCCCCGGTACGCCTTCACAAGCACGCCTTGCATGGAACGAAAATTCGGCAAAATTTGCTGTCCTCAGCGTTCTCAGACATGCCCTAGTATAAAAGCCGAGTTATGGCTTCACCCTTTATAATAGTCAGCGGCTGAGCAACAAGCCGCCCTTGGTCCATCCGGTGCTCAAACATGACCAGAACACAGCAGTCAATAAGCTGAGCGTCATTCAGGTAAGGCAGCAGGGATACGGTGCCTTGCGGCAGCGCTGAAATATCCTCGAGCACAAGCTGTCCTCCGGCTTCATCTATTAGCGCAAACTGCCCGCTTTCTGTTGTTCCGACTTTGGCGGCGTGCAGCAGCATAACGGGCGACTTGTCACTGAGCGGGTTTTTCAGCTGGTTCTTTACGCTCTTGACAGCTTCCGGATAAGAAGTGATCGCCTTCGAAGAAACGTTCGCTAAATCAGCTGCTGCTACTGCTCTCGGCAGCATTTCCTCAAAACGTACCCGTACATTCATATCTCCTGGATACTTGTATAGGTAAGGCACCTGGGCGACTTCAAAAAAGCTGTCATCCTCGCGCATATGCTTTGCTGCTTTGTGAGGACGATATTGCACGGTGCGGTGAATTTCGCCGCTGGCCGCTTCAAGCCAATAGCCAACATCTACGAACTCTTGGCGGGCGTCATCGTCATAGCTGTAGAAGGCCAGCTGCAGCAGCTCTGCTTTTTCCGTAACAAGGCCAAATTCCTTCAGTTCGGTCAACTGCCAGGCATGGCCCAGCCACTCCTCAATCGTTGACGTATGATCTAGCGCGAGCTCTGGGTCCTCCAGCTTGGAGAGCAAATAAGCTCGGCCTTTCTTAATAAAAGCATGCAGCGTAGTCAGTTGTTCCGCCGCATAGGTATAACTCGCTTCACGGTCACGGTCATGATCACCTGCAAGCAGCAGCGCAAACCGCCGCAGCTCAATCTGGGCGCCGGACAAATAATAGTTGCCCAATTGCTTGACGTGTTCCTGGATCGCTTTAAGCATTTTGCTGTCGATGGTGCCAAGACCGCTGCGAATAAGTGAAAGAATCAGCTTTTCCAGCACATCAAGCCCCTCCAGCTGGGCAGCTATTTTTTTCTTCAGCGCCGTCTTGTTCACCTTCTTCGGTTTAGGCGGCTCATCGCTATTTTCCTTTTGCGCTTTATTTTCAACGCGTTTTTCTGCTTTTTCGCGTTTGCTTATAATATCTTCAGGAATCGGTGCCACTTCAAAGGACAACCCGTCTGTGTATGCATACAACAAGCCTAAGCCATGCTTGCAAGGAAATTGGCGGCTGGGGCATGTACAGCGAAAGGTCGGCTTCTCTGGGACGATAAAGTCAACCGAGCACTCATAGTTGGACTTGCCGCTGCCTGAGCATTGCCCAAATAATAGCTCCCCTACTTCGGAACGGTGTAACTGCACAAAGCTTTTTTTCTTAACGAGTCCTTGCCCGTTCTTAATAGCGGCAGCATTCGGAGCAAGCGAATCGACATAGGATGCTGAAATTTCAAGCAAAAAAGATTCCTCCCTACTCATTTCCTATAATTTACTTCACATTCTATTATAAGACATTTGCTAATATTTTTGATAGAGCACTAGAATCTGATTAAATCGCAGATTTATAAATAAATTGTTATAGAAATAGGACTTTTTACACAGAAAAAATTGTAATTAATCTTTGTTTACCAAGGTGAAACGGCTGTCGCCTTCCTTTGGCGGCGCAGCGCGTTTCATTCCGAGAAATATAGAGAAGGGATAGAAACATCATATCCTTTCCTATATTTCAAGGTGAAACGGCTGTCGCCTTCCTTTGGCGGCGCAGCACGTTTCATTCCGAGAAATATAGAGAAGGGATAGAAAAATTTTATCCTTTCCTATATTCATACAAAAAAAGCCTTGCCCCATGGCAAGACTTACAAAGCTGCATTCGTATTCATGCGGAATCGGCCGATCTAGGGCAGCAAAATATTAGATTCCCTTGCTACCTGAAGCGCTTGAACGCGATTGCTCACACCGAGCTTTCTGTATATGCTCTTAATGTGCCACTTTATCGTTTCGTTCGCATTGCCGAGCCTCGCGGCAATTTCCTTATTGGCTAAGCCGTCAGCAATGAGCCGCAGCACCCGTATTTCCTGCTCCGTCAAACTTACTTTCGACTGCTGCAGCTCTTCTGGTTCTACATACAAAGCAAGGAGCAGCATCTGTACATATTCCATCGTTACAACGGGTTCCCGCTGCTCTATAGTCTCCTTAGCTGTATGCCTGGTCTGTTTATAAGCGGCGAGCAGCGCAGTCATCCTTTCGCCTTCATCAATGAAGCTGCGAATATAGCCTTGCGGCTCAGCGAGCCGCAGCGCATCCTCCAGATGGGCAAGCGCGGCATCCATTTTGCCTATTTGCTCAACGATCAAGCTTTGCAAAATGATGCTTTTTATGCGGTCGCGCAGCCGATCCTCCTTGCTTAATAGATGGCTAAGCCGCTTCAGCAAATGCAGCGCATCCTCCGGTCTGCCGCAGGCAGCAAGCACTCTGGCCAATATGAGATGCTCAGGCACGCGGTTTAGCGACACCTCGTCTGTATGCAGCATGCCGCAATGATCAAGCCAATTTTGCGCTTCTTGGATAAAGCCTTGCCGCAGAGCGAGACGAGCTTGCTCGGCCTCAATTCGCAAATAGAACAATACCGCATCGGGAGAATCGATATGCGACTTCAGCCGCACAAGCAGCTCCGTCGCCCGCTCGTTATTTCCCTTGGCCTGTTCGATTTGCGAAGCGCCAACCGCTAAATGAATCATAATTCGGGCAAAAGGCTTAATATCGTCGCGTTCAAGTGCCTGATTCGCATAAAACGAAGCTTCTTCCAGCCGATTCCATTCATAAAGCAATTTGCTGTAAGACACATTGAGGAAGCCGATGAACGGATATTGTTTTTTATGCTCCCAGGCTGTAATCCATCTCCGCAAAAAAGCATCCGCCGCATGAAGGTCGTTAATAAACGCCAAATGGTCGTCAAAAGCATCATAGCCTTGGTAGCGATTGCGTCCCATCGTTTGAAAAAAGCTGCCCTCGGGCATGTACTGCTCCACTCGCTCCAAATAATCCGACGTCAAATTTAAATCTTTATGTAAATAGGAAACGATCGAGCAAAAGAAATAAATATTGCCCATCGCCCGCTTCCAATCCGCTTCGTTTAATTGCTCTTTCAGCGCTGCAAATCGAATTAGGGCTTGCTCTATTTTGCGAAAAGCAGCTTTCCATTCACCTACCCCAAGCAGGACTGAAATGTAAAACATTTCGACCATCGGCTTGTCTGCAAAGGCGCTCTCCGGCATGACGGATAGCCATCTATTTAATACAACGCTTTTGGTTTGCATAAAGGCTATCAGATTTTTTTCTATTAAACGTACGGCATCGTTATACTGCTGCCCTTGCAGAAAATGCTCAACCGCCTCCTGCTCAAGCCCCCGGCTCTCCAGCCACTGGGCGGCACGAATATGGGCTTGCCGTTTTTTAACCGGAGCGTTCCTCAACAGCTGCTGCTGCAAAAAATCCGAAAGCAAATGATGATACCGATACCAGTCGCGCTGGTCGTCCAGCGGAATTATAAATAAATTCAAACGTTCGATTTTTTCCAATTGCTCCTGGCTGTTGGCAAAGCCGGTTACCGCCTCGCATATCGAAGCATTTAATCGTTGTAAAATAGACGTTTCAAGCAAAAAATCACGCAGCTGAATGGGCAGTTGACTAAATACTTCCTCCAGCAAATAGTCGGAAATATGGTGATGCCCCTTAAACTGCTCAATCGATTCCGTTATGTTGCGGCTCTGCTTCAAGGAAATGGCAGCCAGCTGCAATCCGCTGATCCAGCCCTCTGTCTGAAGACACAGCAGTGCCACCTGTTCTTTCGTTAAATGCAGCTCCGTCATATCCCGAAAAAAAACAAACCCTTCCTCCAGCTCGAACCGCAAATCATGCATCTTGATTTGATGATATTCGCCTTTCGCCCGCAGCCTTGCTGTAGGAATGGACAGCTCATTTCGGCTAGCGATATATATATGAATGTGAGCAGGAAGATGCTCCAGCAAATAAATGAAAGAATGCTGAATGGCAGGCAGTTCAATAGAGTGGAAATCATCAAGAATGATGACTAGCTCGCCTTCCAGTGCAGCCAGCTCATCCAGCAGCATGCCCATCGCAGGCTCTGCAGACACCGCTGGCCCTTTGTCGATTAAGGATCGAAGCAAAGGAGCAAAGCCAGCCATAGAGGTCTGAATGGAAGCTGCCACATAGCTCCAAAATGTAATCCAGTCATTATCATGCACATCCAATGAAACCCATGCCACTGGCGAGCTGCATCCTTTTGCCCAACCGCTTAAGGCTGTCGTTTTCCCATAGCCAGCTTGGGCTGAAACGACGGTCAGCTTCGTTTTCATCCCCTCGTCAAGCTTGCTCATCAGCTTCGGCCGAAAGACCAAAGAGCTGCGAATGGGAGGAACATGAAGTTTAATGCTTGCCATTACTGATGGACACCTCCGAAAATGCCTATGTATCTATACTCATTATGTCAGACCACCCCCTAGTATAGCAGAAAATCGGGCAATAAAAATACGGCCCATACTGTTTGACCAGTATCCACCGTATTTGAATGGTTAACATATGAAATAACAAGTATTGAGGTTTCCCACAGATGGACAGCGCCTCCCAGCGGAAGCGTTGCCGCCATCTGTAGTATAGGCTGGCACCATTGGAGCTTGGCAGCTCGGCTGATGCCTTGAGAGGCAAATTGCGTCTTATTGTGTCACTGAAAAAAAAAGTGCTGTATGCTTGTTTATCATAATATGAAGCAAGCGATAAGAAAATCCCCCATTTGGGGGGGTCAGCTCATTTCTTGAAACAGCTGCTTCGCTACTTGTATTGCAGCTGCGGCACGCGGCCACCCCGCGTAAAAGGCAAGATGGGTTAATGCCTCTACGATCTGCTCCTCCGTCAAGCCATGCTGCAGCCCTAGACGAATATGGAAGGGCAGCTGCTCCGTCGATCCGCCCGCCACTAATGCGGATATCGTGAGCAGGCTGCGATCCCGAAGCGACAGCTGCTCTCTTTTCCAAACCTCTCCGAAGAGCACTTCCTCCGAATATTGGACAAATGCGGGCGCAATATCCCCGAACGTCTGCCGAACGTTTGAAGCAATCGTATCTTGAGGCGCAATCATTTGCGCGATTCCACTGCCGAATGTCCAATCCGCAAGCTCCGTCCCGACGAGCATAATGAATACATCTTCCTCTCGAATGGCTAGCTCGCTTGCCAAACGCTGCGCTACCCTTTTATAAAAATGCTGCTTCTGCAACGTGCTTCTTCCCGATTTCAAAGTAATTTGGATATAGAGCAGTTCATCGGTTCGCCTTATGTTTAAATAATGGGGACTATAATAAAACTCGCCCGCCCGATGCCCATGGAATACTTGAAAAAAATCGTCCTCCGGCACATGGAAATGCTCCATCAGTGCGTGCATAATAACTTGGCTAATAGCCGACAATTGCGGCTCATCATATTTATTTTCCAAATAACTGACTCTGACGAATGGCATGCTGGCTTCCTCCTTCAATTGGATGCCCTTATTGTACGCCTTCCTCAATTATTTGTATAATTGAATAAAATCATATTCTTATTCAATTTTATCGAATAAGATGGTTAGCTATTTATACAAGGAGCTGTTCAGCATGGATTTGAAGGAGTTAACGACGTTTCAAACGATTGTTCAAGAAGGCAACTTTTCCAAAGCCGCCCTCAAGCTGCATTATGCCCAGTCTACTGTCACGAGTCAGGTGCAGCGGCTGGAGAAGGAGCTTGGCATTCAGCTGTTCAATCGGGGCTGGGATGCCGAGCTTACGGCCGCAGGGCAGCTGTTCGCCGCCGAGGTAGATAAGCTAATTGGACATTGGCATTATGTAGCGGAGCAGGCGAAGGCTTTGCAGCAGGAGGAGATTGGGACGGTCAGCATAGGAGCGTTAGAATCACTTGCAAAGCAGGTACTGCCTGCCTCACTCCGGCGGTTTCAGGAGCTTAAGCCCCGTGTTTCCTGCCATTTTGTTATAGGCAACACCGATACTTTGTCTCGCGCAGTGCTGCAAGGCAGCCTCGACTTTGCCATTTGCGGGGAACCTGCTGATTCGGCTGCCTTTCGCTTTGAGCCCTTATTTGAAGAGAGTATCGCTTTTGTGGCAACCAACGACCATCCCCTTGCGAGCAGGAAAGGCATAGATTTTGCCGAGCTGCTTGCTTATCCTCTCCTTATTGGAGGAGCTACATGCCTGTATTATTTGCGATTATCCAAGCAGTTTTCACGCTATGACAATGCTCCCCTCCTGCATACGATCAGCCAAATTTCTGCCATTCCGGCATTTATCCAGCAGACAGCCGCTATAGGCGTTGTTCTTGCTTCGACACAGCTGGCGCCGAATCTTGTTGCCCTTGATGTACAGCTCAAGGATGCTTCCATTCCCATTGGCCTGCTGCAGCTGCGCAATGAGGCCTATGCGTCCACATCGAAGCATCAATTGATGCGGTTTATTAAAGAGGAGCTGTCACTTGCTTAAAGTAAGCTTATAGGTTTATGATAGTCGTATTAATGGCTTAATCACCTATAATTATTAGGAAAAAAATTATAATACTTATAAATTCATTGCTTACATTAGTTGAAGCTTTAAATTTAGAGGAGGCATTTTTCATGGATCATGTGGACAAACAAATTTTATTCCATTTGCAAAATCAAGCGAGAATTTCCATGACGGAGCTTGGCAAAAGTGTGGGCCTGTCTCAACCTGCTGTAACGGAAAGAGTCAGACGGCTGGAGGAAAAAGGCATTATCGAGGAATATCGTACGATCATTTCTCCGGAAAAGATCGGCAAGCAATCCATCGCCTATATGCTGTTTCAGACGCGAGATTGCCATGCCTTTCTTGATTTTGTCCATTCCTCTTCCGATGTTATGGAGTGCCACCGCATCAGCGGCCAGCACAATTACTTATTGAAAGTGCTGACCGACTCCACCCGCTCCCTTGAAGAGTTCGGCAATCAATGTGATAAATATGGTACATATACGATTTTGATTGTGATGTCGTCACCCATTGACCATAGGCAGCTTTTCCCCGCTCTTGAGGAAGCACCTTACCTAACCGATTTAGGCTGATGCTCATACAGCTCAGCTTCTGTTTGCACGAAAACCATGCCCCTTGGCAAGCCACGCGAGAAGCAGAGCTACGATTACCAACAGGAACAGTACCCATGGAAAGGAAATCACACCAAGCGTTTCAAGCAAAATCGCACCGATTAATCCGCCCCCGCCAATCGCCAAATTCCAGGCCGTCACCAGCATCGATTGCGCCACATCTGCATGATCGCCAGCGGCTTCGGCCACCGCTGTCTGCAGCAGCGTCGCCGCCCCGCCAAAGGTCAACCCCCACAAAGCAATGGCTGAATAGACGAGCATAGGCTGGCTGCTGCCTATGCCCAGCAGGACGGATGCGACGGCGAAACCCGCGAGGCTTATGATGACCAAAGCCCGCTGCATGCGGTCAATTAACAGGCCAATGAATAAGATGCCCGCAACCGATGTCACTCCAAAAACCAGCAAAACGACATCTACGCGTTCCACAAGCCCGATCACAGCCAAAAAAGGTGCTATATACGTATAAAGAATGTTGTGTGCAAGCACCCAGGCCAGGACAACGGCTAAGACGGGCCTTACTCCTGGGATAATAAATACGTTGTAGAGGGAGCGTCTCTTGGCCGAAGCTTGTCCTGCAAAGTCCGGCATCTTCCACATGATCCATAAGATGAGCAGCACGGCAAGCAGCGACATCATTCCAAAAACAAACCGCCAGCCCGCAAACACACCAAGGAAAGTACCCGCAGGAACACCAAGTGCAAGCGCGATCGGTGCCCCAAGCATCGCTATAGCCATTGCGCGGCCCTTCAGTGCATCAGGCACCATCCGGCGAGCATAGCCAGCTGACATGCCCCATAATATGCCGGAGCTTACTCCCGCCATAAAACGGGCAATTATCGTCAGCCCATAACTGGAGGAAAACGCCGTTACGCTGTTGAACAACAGAAAACCGACCATACATAGCAGCAGCAGAGGACGCCTGCGCCAGCTGCTCGTAGCCGCAGTCAAAGGAATAGCAGTCAATAAGGTGCCCAGCGCGTAAACAGTGACTAGTTGACCCGCTAGCGCCTCTGAAATGTGCAGCCCCTCCCCAATTTGCGGCAGCAGGCCCGCGGGAATCGTCTCCGTCAAAATACATATAAACCCTGCCATAGCGAGCGCTAATAATGCGGCCCAAGGCAGACGATCAGATGCTGGAGCAATGGCTTCTGCACTGCGAGCAGAAGCATGATGATGCTTGTTCAATGTAAAACCACTCCCTAAATAAAATGTGAACTTGCCAGCAAAGCCATCCATCGTTTTGCTGCTTTAAGTTTACATAAATAGGAGCGTGGTTTACATGAGTTGAACAAGGCAAATAAGCCATTTTTCAATGGAATTGCATGTAGATGTTCATCTCTGCCGTTAATTTAAAAGTTTAATGCTTCCACAGTGGTAGACGAGCTAAGATTTAAGCGCATCCACGACTTTCGTCGGGCTCCGCCACCTGCTGCAGTCTGTTCCAAATCACGGCAACCTCCTGTACAATATAGCCAAGTCTGTTGTAGGAGCGAATGACAATGAATTACGAGCATAACGTGCACAAAGAAATCGCCGCTTGGGAGCGCCAGTTTTTCAAACCGCCCGGATGGCTGGAGAAAACATCAAAGACGATTGGAAAGCGAATTAACGACTTAATTCCACCCAAGGTGCACAACGTCATTACGGCCACTATAAAATCGATCGTGCGTACAGCGCTGTTCGGCGCGGAATATACGCCTAAGAGATCGGTGCTGCAAGGCCTTTCTCTAGAGCTCGCTGATCAAGAAGCGAAACAATTGTTTTCCTTATATCAAAAAATTGCGACCGCCGAAGGAGCAGGCACCGGAGCGGGTGGTATTGCGCTTAGCATTGTGGACTTCCCTGCGTTAATTGCAATCAAGATGAAATTTTTGTTTGAACTGGCACATGTCTATGGGTATGATACGAAGCAGTTTTCCGAGCGAGTTTTCATTCTTAAAGTATTCCAAATGGCATTCTCCGGAGCCGAGCAACGTGCCAAGCTGTTACACTCGATTAAACGCTGGGATACTGAAAAAGAATTGTTCTTCTCGGAAACCGAGTACTCCAAAAACATGGACTGGGAGACGTTCCAGAAGGAATACCGCGACTCCATCGACTTTCGGAAAATGCTGCAAATGGTGCCGGGGATTGGAGCAGTGGCGGGGGCTTGGGCGAATTACACCATTCTCGAGGAGCTAGGAGAAGCCGCAATGAACGCTTATCGGTTGCGAAGATTGAACGAGGGCTCATGGCTGTGATTTCTTTAAAGAGTCTGTGGAACGAAGAAATGCTCATGCAAGCGACATCAGCCAGTTTCTCAATTGTTAAAGGTTGATCATAATGTCGGATGATTTGGTCGATTGCCCCCTTGATGCGGTAGGTGTTGCTTCCTTCCAATGCAATTTGTGCCAGTGCAGTTCCATATTGCCCTTGAAGGAGTCTATAAATGATCTCTTTCTTATGAATAGGGGCAAGAAACGGAATATCTTGAGGGGAATCTAGCAATTGAACCAATCGCAGCACAGCATCCAATATAGAAGATTCGATCTGAGCGACAAACATAGCTCGTGAAGCATCAACCTTTAAATTCGCATGAATCTTGGCGTCTTTCAAAACCTCTAGAATTTCATTCTGGCTAAAATCAAGTTTTATGCTCAAATATGGAGCATCAGGTGATGCCTTAACAACCTGTCCGATCACTGGAAGGTTCATGGATGTTAAGTTTTAATTTGTTTTATTATACGTTATTAGTTTGCAAATAACGATTGGCAGTGAGAGGAATAGGCAACCATTTAAGATTATTTAGATATCAGCTATATGTTCAGAAATGCATAATAAAGTTATGCCGCAGAGTACTATGGTTAAATCTCCACTTATTTTTTCGGGAAAGATACAGCTGTATGAAATAGATGTCTAATTATAAAAAACTGGAGGGTTTTAAATGCAAAAGGTCATTTTGAACAATGGTGTTGAGATGCCTATATTGGGCTTTGGTGTATTTCAAATTGCAGATCAAACGGAGTGTGAACAAAGCGTTTATGATGCTATTACGGCAGGCTATCGACTGATTGATACAGCCGCCTCTTATTTAAATGAAGAAGCCGTTGGCAGAGCGATTAAACGGAGTGGCGTAGCAAGAGAGGAATTGTTTATTACTACAAAGCTTTGGGTTCAGGATGCTGGTTATGAACGTACAAAACGAGCTTTCGAAAAGTCACTGGAAAGATTGCAATTGGATTATTTGGACTTGTATTTAATTCATCAGCCATTTGGCGATGTGCATGGCTCATGGCGTGCGATGGAGGAATTAAATCGTGAAGGTAAAAGTAGGGCGATTGGCGTAAGCAATTTCCACCCGGACCGTCTGATCGATCTCATTATTCATAATGAAGTAGCTCCTGCCGTCAACCAGGTTGAAACGCACCCGTTCAACCAGCAAATCGAAAGTGCAGCATTCATGAAAGAGAACCATGTACAGATTCAATCCTGGGCCCCATTTGCTGAAGGAAAAAATAATCTGTTCCAAAATGAGGTATTGGTATCTATAGCTGAAAAATATAATAAATCCGTTGCTCAGGTGGTTTTACGTTGGTTGACACTAAGAGACGTTGTTGTGATTCCAAAGTCTGTTCGCAAAGAAAGATTGATCGAAAACTTCAACTGCTTTGATTTCGAATTAACACAAGAGGATATGGAAGCGATAAGTAGGTTGGATACGAAACAGAGCCTGTTCTTTTCACATCGCGATCCTGAGATGGTGAAATGGCTCGGCACCCGTAACCTTGATATTTAATGGATACGAACATGGGGGCTGCAGCAACGAACTAGCTGCAGCCTTTTTGCCATTCAATTAGCTTATTATCACAGTTGCTTTAATCTCAGCCATTACAATATTACGATATACCCTTCTGTTCCATGCACGCGAATTCGCTGCCCGTCCTTTATCAGTTTGGTAGCATTCTCCACGCCTACAACTGCTGGCAAGCCATATTCACGTGCGATAACTGCGCCATGAGTCATCAGTCCACCAACCTCGGTGACTAGTCCTTTAATGGATACAAACAATGGTGTCCACCCAGGATCGGTAAAGGCGGTGACTAATATATCTCCCTCTTCTAGAACAGCATCTTCCATTCGTAAGATGACACGCGCTCTCCCTTCAATCACTCCGGAAGAAACTGGCAGGCCTGCAATAGCTTCGGCTGGAAGATTTCCTCGTTCGTACTTGCCTGAAATGATTTCACCATCAGACGTAATCACACGTGGAGGAGTTAGTTTTTCATATAAGCGGTACTCGTCTTTTCGTTTGCTGATGATCGGGTAATCCAATTTATTGGTGCGTACGACATTGCGAAGCTCTTCAAAAGTGAGATAGTATACATCTTCTTTTTCTTGAATAACGCTCGCTTGTACGAGCTGTTCGGCTTCTTTCAGTAAAGCTTGCTTATATACGAAGTAGCGATTGATCATGCCGTATTTTGGATATTCACGATAGCCGATAAAATTTCGGATGAGACTGATCATTCTTTTTGTCTCTGTAGCTTTTCGTTCACCATCCGGCAATGGCTTCAATCGGTCTAATAACTCTTGTTCTTTTTCTAAAGCCTCCTGCCGCCCTTGCTCAAATTTCCGCTTGCCAGCATCAGGCTCAAAGTTTTTGATGTTACCCAAAATCATCGGGACAAGTGCAATTGGTTTTTCACTCCAACGCGTTGTAGTCATATCGATTTCCCCGGCACATCTCATTCCGTATTTATGGAGATAAGCATAGATAGCATCTCGCGTTTCCCGTCCTCCATTTAACTTAACGAGTTCATCCAAAAAGTTATCCTCTTTTACATGCTGTAAATAATCAATTACTTCTGGGTAAGGACGAATGACATCTGCGACATTCATTAGCTCCAGACCCATTTCCGAAGTAATATTGCCGGGCACCGATTGCGAAAGCGTGTCTGCTGCGTTTATTTCACCTAACCACTCGTTCATTTTTTCATTGATCCATGATGAAGCTTCCATAGCAGCCATAAACACACTCGAGCTTTTTGGATCAAATAAAATCTTCTTTAATTGCTGAAAATCTTCCAAAATAAAATCCATTAAATTCGATCCCGATTTTGTTTGGATATTTTGTTTTAACTCTTCTACCGATGTCTGATTACTCTTAATCAAATCAGAAACGATTGTAGGGTCATTCTCGAATTGTGCCAGCATATCGGTATGACTTCTGCCCAGAATCGGTGCTGTTTGATCATTTGGCAACAATTTTACAAAATCGCGCTCTATTAGGGTCATGAGTGCGCCTTTTATTAGCGGATCGGATCCCAAGGCATTTAATAAAGCTTCCCGGCCGACAGATGTAGCCATCCTAGGTGCAATATCAACAAACAATCTTCCACCAGCTGTACGCATGGGTGCAGGAGTCGTTAACAGATAAAAAGACAAGCCCAATGGTCTGATCGGATCGGTCATCATTTGTTGATGACCGACCGATACATAGACGTGTTTTTCTTGATCATTCGCTTCAGGTATCGGGTATAAAGTAGTAATTGGCCGGCTCTGGACAATATAGAAGGTATCCTGATCCAAGCACCATTCGATGTCCTGAGGACAGCCGAAATGTTGTTCGATCTTTCTTCCTATGCGTGCGAGTTGTAGAATTTGTTGTTCAGTAAGGGTTTGAGTCGTTTGCTGATCAGGATCAATCTGCTGTGTCTCTGTTCCGCCTTCTTTAAGTCCATAGATAGCTATTTTTTTGGTCGCTATCCTCTTATCGACGATTTCCTCTTCCTGTACTTGATAACAATCGGCGGATACCAAGCCAGAGACCAATGCTTCTCCAAGTCCAAAACCGGCATCAATGGATAGAAGCTTTCGATTGGAAGTAATCGGATCTGCGGTGAATAAAATGCCTGAAGCCAGTGGGAAAACCATCCTTTGAACGATAACAGATAAATACACTTGGCTGTGGTCAAATTCGTTTTGCATGCGGTAGATTACCGCACGATCTGTAAATAAGGAAGCCCAGCATTTGCTGATATGCTGCAAAATGGCTTCTTTGCCGATGATATTTAAATAGGTGTCATGCTGACCAGCAAAGGAGGCATGTGGCAAATCTTCTGCAGTCGCGCTAGAACGCACTGCATAAGCATGCCCATCACCAAACTGAGAGAGATAGTGAGTAACTGCTTGCACAACATCGGAAGGAATTTCGATTTCCATAATGATTTGCCGAATTTCCCTGCTGATTTCACCAATTTGATCTCGATCTTCTACCTTTAGCATGGCTAGTCGATTGAGCAAAGCATGATACGTTTCGTTTTGTTCGATGGCTTTTTGATACCCCACTGTTGTAACACAAAATCCTTCGGGTACTTGTATGCCTTCCATTTTTGATAATTCCCCTAAATTCAACCCTTTTCCGCCAACGGCCAACAGCTGCGTCTTTTCCATTTCCTGAAAACCCAGAACGAAAGAACTCATACTCTATCTCTCCTAACCATTCATTATATGGAGTAAAAAATGTGATAAGCGTTTCAAGCTTTCTCGTACAAATTCGCAGGCAATGCCTGAACGAACGGCGACCAATCGCCCGTCGTGTAAAGATGAAGCCGGTGCATGGCCCGCGTACAAGCCGTATAAAGAAGCTTGCGTTCGTTGTCCCGGCCGTAAGCTTCAGGCGAAGCATCGTAGACCAAAACTGCATCGAACTCGACACCCTTGGCGAGATACACAGGAATGACCATCACCGCTTTTTCAAAGCCTAGCGTCTCCTTCGTAATGAGCTGCAGAGCCTCGCATCCTTGAATCCGCAACGCTTCATGGGCCAACCGGCTTTCGGCTGTGGTCTTCGTAATGACGGCAATGGAATCGAAGCCTTCCGCCTTGAGCGCCGCAATGTCCGCCACAATTTGCGCAGCACGCTTCTCCCCGCTGCCGAGTGTCGTCAGGAGAGGCTTTTGACCTCCCCTTTCAAAAGGAGCAATCTCTTCTCCGCCCGGAAGCATCGATTTCGTAAATTCAACAATCTCCCTCGTTGAACGATAACTGCGTACAAGGCAGACAAGGCTTGTTTCGGCTTCGCCGAAAAGGCGGACCAGCGGCGAATCGGATGCAGCCAAGCTTGTAGCCTGCATGAAGATCGCTTGCCCGTAATCGCCTAGCACCGTCATCCGGGCACGGGGAAACAGCTTTTTTAAATATTCATATTGAAACATCGAATAATCCTGTCCTTCATCAACGAAGACATAGCGGATATCCGTGTTCGTCCGAACACCTTCGATCAGCTCTTTTACATACAAGTACGGAGTCGCATCCTCATGAAACAACTCGCTTCGAAGCAGCCTTTCCTTGGTTTGGCTGCATATTTCAGGCCATAGCGTGGGGATATCCGTCCCATTGGTTTGCTCCCGATAAGCCGCTTCATCAACAAACAATTGGGCGTATATGCCTTTGACATCTACAAACGAGAATTTTTTCACACTTTTCCTTAGCGGCTTAAAGCTTTCTTTCACGATTCTTCGGCGAAGCAGCTCTTCCTCCCTCAGCCCAAAGTTAAAGTCTCCTTCATCTTCCCGGCGCTTGTTGTTCATTTTCTCGCGAACCTGCGCAATTTGCTCCGTAAGGTCGAATACTTCCTTCTCCTTATGCAGCATTTCGAAAACTTCCGCGTAATGCTCGGTGTCTAGATAACTAAGCTCTTCCTGTACCCAAGGCGCTTGCCGTTCCATGCGTTCCAGCAAGGCCAGCTCATCGAGCAGCCATTCCTGCAAGAGTGCGACACGATTGATTAGCGGCAGAGAACGGTCATAACCGTAAAATTTTGCACTCATTCGCTCCGCGGTGATCAACTCGCGGTCCCGAATCCAAATACCGTTGAATCGCATGCCTTCCCTTCCCAACCACATTCCATAGTTCTGCAGGGCTTTCAGGAAAGCCTCGGAAGTTTTATATTCGATCCCCTGAAGACGAGCCTTATACCCCGGCGCTCCTTGTGAGGTCAGTACAAATTCGATCTGATCAAAGGCATCCTCCGGCCGCAACGAGGAACCAAGCCAATAGTCGAGATATTCTTGAAAAGTCGTCTGCTGCATATTCTCTTCACCTAGCTCCGGAAGGACGGTGGAGATATAACTGTTAAACATCGGATTCGGTGAGAAAAGCACGATTTGATCAGCCCTGATCGTCTGGCGGTGTTTGTACAGCAAGTACGCCACTCGCTGCAATGCCGCGGAAGTCTTACCGCTGCCGGCCGACCCCTGTACGATAAGCATCCGGCTTTTGTCATTGCGGATAATGGTGTTTTGCTCCTTCTGAATGGTTGCCACGATACTCTTCATTTGCGGGTCCGCAGCTTTACCGAGCACTTGCTGCAGCAATTCGTCTCCAATCGTTTCGCTTGTGTCAAACATGCTCTGAATTTGCCCATTTTGAATCTGAAACTGCCGTTTAAGCTCCATCGTCCCTTCGACTCGTCCGATTGGCGTGACATAAGATGCCCTTCCAGGGGAGTGGTCGTAGTACAAGCTTGCGATTGGCGTACGCCAGTCATAGACTAGGAAGGTTAATCCGTCATTGTCGACGAAGGAAGTTACGCCGATATAGATTTGTTCGCTGAGGCTCAGACCGTCCTCTTGAAAGTCGATGCGTCCAAAATAAGGAGACGGAAGCAGACGGTTCATGCTTTTCCATTGCTTCGTCAACAGCTTGTATCCGCGCTCCCGTTCGGCCAATAGCGCTGACTGCTGGTTAATCGTGTAGAAGGTCTCTTCGAAATCTTCATACGTGCTTGTATTGATCGTAACCTCCTCCCAAAATCGCTTCCGGATGTCCACAGCCTGATCGTGCAGACCAGCAACCTCTGGCTCCAGTTCATCGATTCTCGCCTGCAGCTTGTTTCTGACCTGTTCTATCCGCACCTGTTCCTGCTGCCAATCCTTCGTATCCATCTTTGGTGAACACACTCCTTTTTCCGTTTTTTGGGAATAAAAAGAGCATTGACAAATCGAATTTCCAGATGTAAAATTACAGTAGGGATAAAAATGAATACATACCTTGATTGAATTTGTCAATAACGCTATCGAGTATATCATAGTGTTATTTTGTGTTCAATCTTTTTTTCGTGCCCTTGGGTAATGCTGGACACAAACTGTTGTTTCAACGCAAAGCAGCCGATCATTTCGACCGGCTGCTTTCTTGTTCCCTTATGATTCAATTATCGTTTCCCTAACTGCAATTCAATTCATTATCCCTCTAAACTTTTAGCTTCAGTCGCTTTTATATTCTAAAATATCGCCAGGCTGACATTCTAAAGCCTTACAAATCCCCTCTAAAGTGGATAATCTTATCGCTTTTGCCTTTCCATTTTTCAATATAGAAAGGTTAGCCATCGTTATTCCAACCCTCTCCGATAGCTCTGTTACACTCATTTTCCTCTTAGCCAACATCACATCAATATTAATGATTATCCCCATGTTATTCACCTCAGACTGTCAAATCATTCTCTGATTTTATATCAATAGCCTCTTTCAAAAGCTTCTGGAGAACAGCAGCAAACACGGCGATCACCAAAGAGGCAAAAATCATGACCAATCCGATTACGATGATTCCTGGAGCATCGTCTTTCTCCGCTATCAGATAGAATAGCGGCATGCCTACCACATACAAGCTGCTGATCATGATTGCACAAATTTTTATGTTTTTTAAAACACGTACAGATAATTCCGAGAAAGCTTTATTGTGGTCAATATAACTTAAAAGTTTTAAAGCCTGATACAGGGCAAAGTAAAAAGGGATCGCTGCTGCATATAAATCGATGAAAACGAGATATTTCAAATAAGCATGATCTGGATATAACTCTGCTATAAAATTCGCAATTTCCGGCACCATAAATATACACAAAGCAAGAACTGGGATGCCCATCACAATAACCGCTGCCTTTAAAAAGAGTGTTGTTCCTCGTTCCATAAAAAGCCCCTCACTTAAGATTAAATTTAATTCGACTTTAACACAATATTTATCGTTTTACAATAAAAATTTAATTCTAATTAATATATTATTATTGTTTTATACGCACAGATTTTCAAACGAAAAAAGAGCATTCCTCTTTGCAGAGAACTGCTCTCTCAAAAATACCGTTGGAGACTAAGCCGCCTCAGACACTTCCTGCCGCTCACGCCTGCCGCCAAATTTCAATACAAAAATACCACCGATAATGACCAGCACGCCAAGCAGCTTGTTGATTGTAAACGGTACCTGGGCAAGCCCCATCCAGCCAAGCGAATCCCATAATAGAGCAAATAAAACCTCAGAAGTCATAACAATGGCAATCGTTATTGTCGGACTAAGCCGCTTCATTGCCTGCATCAGGCTCATGACAACCCCAACCCCGATTAAACCGCTGAACCAAAACCAAGTCTGCATATCCTGCCATGCAAACAGCTGCCTCCCTTCCGAAATAAATCCAATGGTCAAAGAGGCCAGAAATCCGAGTCCCAATACGAGCGTCGTGGTTGCCCACGTTCCAGCCCGTTCATTTACCTTGCTGTTAAAAATCGCTTGTATGCTGACGAGCGCGCCCGCCATAAGCGAAAACAATATGCCTGTCATCATTGGCCCTGCTCTCCCTTCTTATCCGTTAATGTATAATTATGATGATTGGCCCGTTTGCTTAAGGCATCCTTATTTTTAATAACAATCCATTGCTTCGTACGCTCGACGAGGCCTTCCTCACAAAACTGCCGTATGACCCGGTTTAGGTGCCGATAGCTTGTGCCAATCAAATTCGCGACATCCTTCAAATTGTCCGTGCTGAGCTCCCCTTTAAACTGCTCATCGGATTCGTCGTAGGAAACCGACAGCAAATAGCTTGCCAGGCGTACATCCACAGGCTGCATGACATTCAAGCTCATGGAATTAGATTTAAAATAAAACTTCCGCGTAATTTTCTCCAATAAAAATCGCAGCAGCGGCGCATAATCCTTCCCATGCTTATCTAGCCAGCGATGCTGAATCCCTATCATAATTACGGGAGATACGGCCTCTACTGTATTGAGAAACTCCGTGCCGCGAATATATTCCACATCGCCAATGACCTCAAGCGGCGTCTTAAAAGAAATAATGAGCGTCTTTCCCTCCGGCGAGTTCGTGTATACTTTAATTTTCCCCTTCACCAGCACATACATATGCTGAGGCGTTTCCCCTTGACCGCATATGAGCTCCTCTTGTTCAAAGTTGTACAAGGTTAAATAAGAACGCAGCGGCTCATTAAATACAGACTCCAGCTGGTGCAGCTGCAAATAATGACCGAGCAGCTCGCGGTCTTTGATTTCAATCATTTCCCCACTTCTTTCATAGCGTAGCTCGCTTTCGGCATCAGCCTTTTAATAAAAACACACCGCTTATCATCATGCCAATGCCGATCAATTGCGCCCCATTTATTTTTTGCTTCTTCAAGCCAAAAAAGCCATTCGTCTCAATTATAAAGGTCATGCCGAGCTGGGCGATCAGCAGCATCGATACCATCAGCGTTACGCCAATCTGTTGAATGGCCGTTACATTACTGAAAATAATAATAGCTGCAAAAGAGCCTCCTGCCAAATATAAAGGCTTTACCTGTCGAAATTCACGCCATTTTCCAGCACCTACGCACATTAAAATAATAAAGGCCACGAAAAAGCCTGTAAATTGGGTAAGTGTTGCGGCTTGCCACGTTCCTATGCTTCCGCTAATTCTGGTATTTGCTATTCCCTGCAGCGTAATACATGCCCCTCCTAATATCGCAAACAAAATCCCTTTCATGCTCGCTCTCCCCGTCCTTTTCATTTCCTTAATTAAACGGCAGAACGCTGTATATTGGAAAGGACATATGTCCCAAAAAAGATAATAGTCTCTTTATAACTTAACGGAATTACTTAATGGAGCTGGCTATATTCCATGTAAATTGTTTAATTCGGTACGCCATTTTCCCAGTAATCATTATATCCATTCCCCATTTGTGCACCCATGTTAATCCCCTTTCTGGTCCTAGTCCGATGCTGAAGCTATCTATATAGCCTGTATGCCTTGGAGCCGTCTTCCCTTCAAGATCAGCTGCTATCACCTTGCCAAGTCTAGCCGCTTGCGGAATGGCCTCCTTGCAGGTCAGGCCGTCTGAACGTCCCGTCTCCGGATCGATCACTTTTGCGCAATCCCCAATACTGTATATACCACTGGCAGCCTTAACCCGATAGCTTGCATCTATTTTGACAAACCCGCCCTCTGTTATCGGTAAGCCCAGCTGTCTTAAAGCCGGGTTTGGCATAAGTCCTAATGTCCAAATGAGCAAGCCAGCGGGCAGCTCTTCACCACTGGACAAATGTAGGCGCCCGGCTGCTTCCAACAGCACTCGGCTTCTATGAACGACTGTTACTCCGTTATCCGTTAGCAGCTGCTCTAATTTCGAGGCCACTTTGCCTGGCCCATCCAAAAATAATCTTTCATGCGCATTAAACAAGCGAATGTGTACTTGATTCGGCTCCAATCCCAGCTGCTTTGCATCTGCCCTAACATAATGGGCTAATTCGGCCGCTGTTTCAATGCCGCTTATGCCAGCTCCCGCTACAGCAATCGTCATAAGGCGCTCTCGCTCGGCCGGATTGGCTTCGATAGCAGCCTGCTGTAAATTAGCTCGCCATGCTGTCCGAATGTTCTTCGCATGTTCCAAAGTAGCAAGCGGCAATCCGCCTTTTTCCTCGTCATGCTGCCGAATGATGCTGCCAATAGCTACTACCAGCACATCGTAATATATCGTCTGCTCTTCCCCATTCCCATTGCGCAGCAGCAGTTTTTTTTCTGCCTTTTTAACCTCTGTGACGGTTGCCTCAATATGCTCCACACCTTCTGGGAACATTTCGGCAAGAGGTATGCAAATATTTTCATCTGTTACCGCTGGCTTAAAAAGGATGACCTTGCGCAAGTGATAGCTATTTTTGTCAATTAATACAAATCGGATAGACTGGCTTCTTTTACCGTTAATTAAATTTTTGCGTAATTCCTTCATCGCATGAATACCAGCATATCCCGCTCCAATTACGATACAGGTCAATGTTTCCATTACAACCACTCCCTTAAGTTCATTTGGTTATTTGTCTGTATAACGATAAGAGAGTGTTTTTTGTGACAATGCCTTACTTTCTTTCGAAATAAAATTTGATGCAGGTTTTTCGTATTGCTGAAAACCAAGAATTAAGAGGAGATTGAGATTTGCTTTAGTAGCACCGGGCTTTTCTGTTATAATTTATTCCCAACCATCTTGCGCGGAGTGACTGTTCTATGTATAATAATAAAAGTGTCACTCGGGGCCTTAGCTCAGCTGGGAGAGCGCATCGCTGGCAGCGATGAGGTCAGGGGTTCGATCCCCCTAGGCTCCATATAAAAGAAACGCCATCACATTTTTCATGTGGTGGCATTTCTTTTATATGGAGAGCCAGGGGGCGAACCCCGGGGTTCAGTCCGCGCGCACGAAGCGAATGCGGAGGAGCACGGCGTCTGAATCTACCTCTAAAAGTCCTCGCCGAATACGCTTCGTCAGCCCTTTAATCAAAGATTCGGACATCCCATGATGGATTGGCGAGGTAAGCGAGGCAAATCCCCCTAGGCTCCATATAAAAGAAGCGCCATCACATTTTTCATGTGGTGGCGTTTCTTTTATATGGAGAGCCAGGGGGCGAACCCCGGGGTTCAGTCCGCGCGCACGAAGCGAATGCGGAGGAGCACGGCGTCTGAATCTACCTCTAAAAGTCCTCACCGAATACGCTTCTTCAGCCCTTTAATCAAAGACTCGGACATCCCAGGATGGATTGGCGAGGTAGACAAGGCAAATCCCCCTAGGCTCCATAAAGAAAAAAGCCTTTAAACACAAGGATTTTGGTCGTACCCCATGCCCATCAAGCTAAGAACCTTAGTTTGGAATCAAGTGAGGAATTCTTCTATTTTCATGGCTTTGTTAAATTCTAATATTGATATTTTACCATAAGAAAACCGCCTTAACTGAACAGGCGGTTTATTGAACTCCCGTCTTAAAACACCTTTCTATTCATCAACTTCAAATATTGAGTCAATTATGATTGGAAGATTGTCTCTAACGGAAACAGCTCCAAACACTGAACGTGCATGAATGCCCTTATCTCCGAACACGTCCAGCATAAGATCAGTACAACCATTTAACACTTTATGATGTTCTTCAAACTTAGCGTCGGCATTAACAAAACCCTGAATTTTAACCACCCTTTTCACATGCTCCAGCGAGTTTAAAGCTGATTTCAGTACAGCTAAAATTTCAATCCCAGTTTGTCGTGCAAACTGATAACCTTCTTCTGTAGTATAGTCCTGACCTAACTTACCTTTCGGGTTTCCAGTGGGCCCTTTACCTGATACGAACAATAACCCGTTTACTTTTACGAAGTTTGCATACTTAGCTGCTGGTTCGCTTGCACTTGGTAAAACGATTCCTAACACTTCTAATCTGCTTGCTATTGTTTGTTCAGTCATTCAAATACTTCCCCTCTTCGGAATGGAAAAATTATACTATAACGTGAGCGGCGGGACTAAGAATAGGCTGCATGCCGGTTTTAACCAGGATTGTCTCACTTTATATTCAATCTACAACTTAATTTTCTTCGAACAGGAGCAGCTGCCACGAAGTCTGCTCTCTGGTTATTCAACTCGCTTTATCCTTCCTATTCATGCGAATGCTTTTTGCCGAATGCAGTCCAGTTCACAAGAAATATTCCGATGCCAATGCAAAATCCCCCTAAATAAACATACGTATGTATAGTCTCGTTATGGATGTGATGAACCCCGAGAGTACACCAAAGAACGGGGCTAAGAACAGATAGGCGCTTGTTTTCCCAGGATCGCCATGACTTAGCAAGTAATACCATGCTGCAAATTGCACAATGGAACCCATAATGGCCAAGTACAATACAACCGACACAGAAGTTAGATTGAACGTAAGCTGCGGCGTTTCCATAACGGCACTCAGCAATAACAGAAGGAGACCGCCGAATAACTGACTGACATAAGTACAAAATTGAGGCATCGGTTACTTGATATGAACTATTTAGAGGAACAAGGAAAAGATTATGTGTTAAGCGTGGAAGGTAAGGCGACGCTGCAGAATTGGGGTGTGAAAGTTCATGCCGATCAACTAGGATTCCACAACTACGCTCGGATTAGCAGGGGAGTACTGTACGGTTCTCCAGCTTAGAGACATCGCATGACTCGTAATAATTCCCCGTTCCAGATGAAATCGGATGATCCGCTGGGCATCCTGGAACCAGTGGGCGAATGGAGTCACATCCCATAGAATCTCGACCGTTCCCGTCAATTGAATAAGGCTGCCCGAGTCAAAATCCATGAATAACAGCCCTGCCTGCGGGTAACAGACTGCATTCCCAAGCGTATTAAACATCGCATTGCCGCTGTAATCCGGAAACACCAACGTCCGGTCATCCTCGGCTCTTACGAATCCCGGCATACCCCCGCGGTGGGATACATCCGTACCATACTGAAGATGTTGAGTTGCAATGAAGAAGGTATCCGCTTTATTCACCAGGGTCACCACTTCTTCAGAGAGCGTCTCCAGTGCCTGAGCTACCAGTTCAACGCTCGGTCCTTCTCTTAGGGTCCATTCACGCGCTTGGATGTACTTCGGACAGTTGGAGTAGACTTGCTCTGCCCTAACTTGAAACCCGTTCGGTTGGATCTCCCCAATTCGGCCATTCAAGCGCATGCGGCGCCGGGTGGCGAAGTCGACTGCAATGGCTGCGATCGGATTGGAGGGGTACAGGCAGAGTGAGATGGGGTCCTGAGAATTAGGAACACCGTTAATAATGGCATGCTGAGAGTCTTCTACCTTGATGAATCCGGGGGTTCCGAACCATACGGAAGCCCAAACTGCCCCATCGTCATCTGCTGCGCCAAGTATCAGAAAAGGCTGGCTTTCGAGGAACGTCTTCGCCGCTAGCGGAATCTCACTGTAAATGTTATTTTTGCGTGCTGCGATGTCCCTTACACCCGCCCGTTCCTGAACCTGAATTTCGCCCGGATGATAGTGCATCAGAAGAAACCACAAGCTTTCCCTTCCGTCGCCGTGTGCGCGTGGCAGCCCACACCCAGCAGCGCATAAATCTCCAACCGGATCCCGTCCGGATCTTCGAAGAAGATCCCGCCGGAGTCTCCGCCCTCCGTATGAGCAACCATCCCATCATAGATGAAGGGAACTCCGTTCGCTCTCAATTTTTCCTCATATCCTTTAATGGTATCAACCGAATCCACTTCAAAGGCCAGATGATGCAGACCCGGCAGCCGTGGGGAGAAGCTTCCTTCACTTTGCTGCCATAAGGTGACCAGATTCTTCTGATCATCGCCAAGCAGTGCGAATTTTCTTCCGGGTTCCTCCGATAGATTCCGCAGTGTAAAGCCCAATACCTCCGTATAGAATCGAACCGATCTTTCTATTTCCGATACATTCAAACCAATGTGTCCCAATCTCATTTTCCATATCCCCTAACCACCAAAAATATCTTACAGGCATTACAATACACAATATTATATAACTTGTAAATAGCTATTTTAGCGGTTAGAATTAAAACAGGAGCACAGAGAAGGAGTTGGATCAACCATAGATAAGCCCGCATTTGTTTTTGTAGGCAATCACTTTACAACTGATTTTGTGAACACCCGCAAGAATGTCAAAGGAATCCAGACAGAGCTCATCGAGTCTTGGGGTCATCTGATGAGCTGGCTGGAGCAGGCCGACAGACGGAAATGGGTGATAAGTGATCGAGAGGAGCTTACCCCTGACGAGCAGGACACCATCATTCAAAAGATCCTGATCATTCGCAGCCGGATTGAACAGGCATTTACCCAAATCATTCAGGAACAATCCATTCCGGCCTCGATCGTCACTTTTCTCAATCAAGAGTTGGCGCGTTACCGCAGTTATTATCAAATCGAGGCAGGCGATCAGGAACGTCCATTCACCACTGTCAGAAACTACGAGATCACGCAGCTGCCCGCCTTGTTCCTGGAAGAGGCCTGCCTCTTCTTCACGACATTCAAACTGGCTAATCTCAAGAAGTGTGAGAATCATGCCTGCATCCTGTTCTTCTACGATAGCAGCCGCAATCAGCAGCGCCGCTGGTGCAGCATGGACAAGTGCGGGAATCGCGTCAAAGTAAATCAGCACTACCACCGCAAGAAAAACCAGGAATAAAAAAAGAGGGGATGACTTAAAAGTAGAAGAACCTACTTCCAAGACATCCCCTCTTCACCGTTACAATCCGTAAATTCCCTCCGCAGCTTCTGGACCGAAGATTCGCCGTCTTTACCGAGCTTCATACAAATAGAATGGTATTCCTTTTTGCATGTCGGAGTCTCAAGGAACGTTAGCCAAACTTCTAATGTGATGGGGACTACCCCCATCCATTCAGATAGGAGTACCGCCACATGCCCATCAAGCTAAAATCTTCGACTACCCTAAAACGAAAAAAGCTATCCTTTATTTAAGAAAAATAGCTTTTTTTCGTTTTGGGGGTGTATTAATTTCTTAGCTGGATGGCTATGTGGTCGTACCCCTGAAATCGCCCGATCTCTAAGCATGAAAGGCTGTCCTTTTACGTCAACTGGTTCAATAAGCATCGGATTCACGGAACACTGGAATACATGACACCTGTTCAGTATCGACATGCAGCCCTTAAAAAAGCTGTCTGATTTACTGTTGATAATCCAATCATCCAACGGGGTATTGTTTTCCTTCGTCAGTTTCGCGTTGAGCATTCCTAGCACTAATAAAGCACTTTACGCACTAAAGCCCTTGTTCTGTTGCATGAAGTAACAAAACAAGGGCTTGATTAAATTAACTTTCATTGCAAGCAGCAACGGAATGAAGTGCATGGCACCTGAAGCATTTCTCTGATGTATGCTGAAGTTTTATGAACAATCCATACTTCAACGAGGTACTCCCATTTACAATTCCTTTGTTTCAGTTTCGTACGTAGATGAAGCAAGATGATTGAGCTTCTCCAACGTATTTCCCAGTGGAAGTGGGGTGTATAGCAAAATTTTCAGCTCAGGGAACTCAGCGATCAATAACGTTGTTTGTCTCAGGAACAAACTTCCTACAACAGGATGGTTCAGCTCTTTGTTGCCATGAGTGATCTGGATATCGTGCAAAGCCCACCATTCCCGAAACTCCAAGCTGGCTTCGCTTAAGTCGTGTATAAACTGGCTAAACCACGGGTCATCTGCGTATTGGTCGCTGGTCGCTCGAAACAAGGCTTGACCGTTTTTTGCTTCTCTTTCCCAGTTTATAAGCAGCATACGCTGTGATGGATTGGTAAAAACATACCATATTAAGTTGATATCCCTCTCAGAACGTTTTGAATAATCACCAAACACCCGGTTCGCCAAAGAGTTCCACCCAACAATATTCCATTTGTAATCAACAGCATACGCCGGACAGGTATCCCAAGAATCCAATACGCTTTGAAGCAGGTTATCATACTCCAATGACTGTTGAGTTAAATGCTGAATCGTAACCGTGTCCAACGCCAAATCAAACAGATGCCTTCTTTCCATCCAATCCAATCGCAGCGCTCTAGCGATGCTCTCCAGCACTTGCGTCGAGACATTTATATCACGCCCCTGCTCCAGCCACGTATACCAAGAAACGCTAACTCCGGCAACTTGCGCCAACTCTTCTCTTCTTAACCCTGACGTCCTTCGTCTTGTCCCTATCGTAAACCCGTGTTCCGAAGGATCCAGACGTTCTCTGCGCGTCCTTAAAAAGTCTCCCAATTCCGAACGCCGACTGTTCGCACTCATTTAATCCACTCCCACTATTTATTAATAAATTCTCTTGAAAGTCGATGGCTCTAGCCACGTGGGTTTCTTTCGCAAAGTCTGTTCCAAACACTAACGTTTTTTTGGAAATTAAACAGGAATGGCCCCTTATAAGGTAAGGATGTCCCTATAACCTGGTGTTACTGCACCTATGATAACTAAACTCATCGTTACCCAATTGTATCTGTGGCATAATCTTAGCACAGGTGGCTAAGTACAATTCAATCATATAGGAGAGATGATAAACATGAAATATCGGAAATTAGGGAAAAACGGACCGGAAATCTCTGTGATCGGTTTTGGAACTTGGGCTATTGGCGGCGGAGACTGGGTATTCTCATGGGGCGAACAAAACGATCAATTGTCGCAAAATAGTATTCGTGCTGCGCTTGATGCTGGCATTAACTTTTTTGATACGGCTGCTGTTTACGGAATGGGTCATTCAGAAGAAGTGCTTGGTAAGGCGCTTAAAGACAGTCGCGACAAAGCCATCATCGCTACTAAGTTTGGATTAGTCTGGGACGGTAAAAACAATATAACCCGCAACGGAACATACGGTTCGATCATTCGCGAAGCGGAAGATTCCTTGCGCCGTCTCGGCACCGATTATATCGATTTGTACCAAATGCACTGGCCCGATACTGACGTTAAAGCACCTCTTGAAGAAACACTGCGAGCCATGGAGAAGTTGGTTCAGGATGGCAAAATACGTTATGTAGGAGTCAGCAACTTCCCCATCGCACTTCTTGATGAGGCTTTGGCGGTCAGACATATTGATTCCCTGCAACCGCCTTACTCCATACTTGCTCATCAGGTGGAGTCCGATCTTCTGCCGTATTGCATAGCTAAAGGAATCGGTGTACTGGCTTATAGTCCGCTTGCATCGGGCCTTCTCTCGGGCAATTATACTTTCGACTCTCGCTTCGATGAGCAGGATTGGCGATCGAAATCCCCTTCCCATACCGGGGAAAGTTTCATGCAAAATATCGCTATTGTCGAACAAATCCAAGACGTAGCCGAACAACTCGGCATCACAGTTTCCCAATTAGCTATTGCTTATGTTCTGGAGAATCCTGCCTTAACGAGTGCTCTTATTGGGGTACGTAAGCCCGAGCATATTTTGAATGCTTTGGCCGCTGCCGAAGTAACACTGGATGAATCTGTGCTTACAGAGATAAGAAGTATTGCCAAAAGCGCCCGAATCGTAATGCCTATCAACGAATAGTGTATTCAAAATAAACAACAGAATTCATCAGTGTCGGGCTATTGCCACTTATCTCGCAGGATATGCATATCTCGATAGCTACAGCCGGATAAACCGTTTCCTTACACGCTCTTGGGGTAACTTTAGGGGCACCAATTCTTTGACATCCCATTTAGCTCGTAAATCAAGCACTGGTTTTAGCTTTGAGCCAAAAATATTGTATAATATCTTTCGACTTTGGGGTGTGTAATATTCCTATGTGGTAGACCGCATCGCTGGCAACGATGCGGTCAGGGGTACAGTCCGCGCACACGGAGCGAATGCGGAGGAGCACGGCGTCTGAATCTACCTCTAAAAATCCTCACCGAATACGCTTCTTCAGCCCTTTAATCAAAGATTCGGACATCCCCTGATGGATTGGCGAGGTAAACGAGGCAAATCCCCCTAGGCTCTTCCCTATTGCCTCGATAATTTTTGAACCATCTGATTCAAAAATAAATCCATCTCCGAACTATTTTCTAAGTTAATGAATTCCGATTTCAGGATTTGGTGCCTCATGACTTCGTAATAATCGGACAATGCCTGCTTCAGCGACAAATGATGGAGCATCAGCAGCTTGGGATCAATCATTTTCCTGAGCATCGTGTCCATTTGAATGAGGAGGATCACCGGATTCAAGTGCTGAAACACATCATTTTTCATCCCCCTGTCAAAAAACTCCCTCACCTGCTCATTGCGCATCTCAACCTCACTTGAAAGCGTCTCGTACAAGTCGGGATAGATGCTGCCTAACTCCTGCAAGAAAATATCGGACAAGTACACCGCCATCAGCAAAGACTGCTGAAACACTTTATCAAAGGATTTGACATAGGAGTTGTTATCGGTGAGTGGCCAAGCCTGCACCATTTCCGAAATATATTCCACGTAACGACCTACAACCGCTTCAATGATCTCATCCTTGGAAGCAAAATACTTATACATGGTCGCCTTGCTGATGTCCATATATTTAGCTGCATCATCCATCTTCAGCGTAGAAAATCCATTTTTTTGAATCACAGGTATAATCTTTATAATAAGCTTTTGGATGGTTTTATTTCTCTTCTCCAATGCCTGGGATTTCGTATCCATGGGGTAAAGCCTCCTATTTCTTCATGCCTAAAATTATAACTCAATTGTTCAAAAAGTTGAACTTTTTGTACTTATTAAACTTTTAACGACTTTTTAGTTTACTTTTTAGCATTGTTCGTGATATTGTTATTTTCATGAAATGCAAAATTAAAAGGAGGCTTGAACACGATGGAAACTTTGCCCTTGGGTAACCAAGGATTGCAAGTATCCCGTTTGGGATTAGGATGTATGGGAATGTCCGAATTTTATGGAGAAACGGATGATTCTGAGTCTTTAAACACGTTGAATCACGCTCTGGGGTTGGGCATTACGTTTTTTGATACAGCGGATATTTACGGTTATGACGAGGACGGCATCGGGGTAAATGAAAAGCTGGTTGGTAAAGGATTAAGAGCACACCGTCATTCCGTCCAGATCGCAACAAAATTCGGATTGCTACGCAATAAAACACAGAACTTAGGATACAATGGAAAGCCGCAATATGTAAAAGAAGCCTGTGAAGCCAGCTTGCAGCGTTTAGGCACAGACTATATCGATCTGTATTACTTGCATAGGGCCGATCCTGATGTTCCAATTACAGAGACGGTTGGAGCCATGGCTGAGCTCGTAAAAGAAGGAAAAGTCCGCTATTTGGGCCTTTCAGAAGTAACCCCCCAACAATTGGCCGATGCTCACGCTGTCTTTCCCATTTCAGCCGTTCAAACCGAATATTCCTTATGGTCCAGAGAGCCTGAGCTTGGTCTATTGCATGCTTGCAGAGAGCTTGGGATCGGTTTTGTACCCTATAGTCCGCTTGGAAGAGGTTTTTTGACCGGCACTCTCTCAAGTCGAAGCCAACTGGCACAGGATGACTGGCGCATGTATAATCCCCGCTTTTCGGAAGAGGCCTTCGAACAGAACAGCAATATCGTCCATGGAATACAACTGCTCGCCCAGCAAAAAGAAGTGACACCAGCCCAAATCGCGCTGGCATGGGTAACTGCCCAAGGAAACGATATCGTTCCGATTCCGGGTACAAAGAGAGTGAAGTATTTGCAACAAAATGCAGCCGCTTTATCCATCCGCTTAACACCTGAAGAGCTATCCCGATTGAATGCAATTGCCCCTGCTGGCAGTACCTTCGGAAGCCGTTATTAAGCATTAATAAATAGAGGAACTCACATTTATAAATGCTTACCCAAGAAAATCGGGTGAGTGCATTGACGTATCCCATTCCAGCGTAATGAATGGAAGGTTATCGATGCGGGAAAACGTTATCCGCAAATTAATGAATACCCCGCATCTCGAGAAGAGAGCGGGGTATTTCAGCTTAGAGATCGGATGAAGCAGCCCTAACAATCTGCATAATATCAAGCTGGCCTCTTCGATACTGTGAGTTTATAAGCACAGTTATAATTATAAAGCGTGATTTTTCCTAGTCATTATAAGGACTGACCCGAGTTATTTCGCATCTGGCTGCATAACTTGGGCAAGCAGTTCAAACGACCGGAGGCGCGACTGATGATCATACAACTGGGAGGTCGTCATCAGCTCATTAGCCCTCGTCTGCTTGACAATTGAATCGAGCTTTGTCTTGACCGTATCAGGGCTGCCGATTGCGGAATACCGCATCATTTTATCACGAACCGTCACCTTCTCCTGCTCTGTCCAAAGCTCGTTCATATCGTCTACAGGCGGCATTAATTTGCTGTCACGTCCGCGTATCAAATTAAGCATCTGCTGCTCTTGTGACGTGAAGAGCCTTTTTGCTTCCTCATCGGTATCGGCAACAACCACATTCACACTGACTATTACATACGGACTGTCAAGTTCCTTCGACGGAAGGAAGCTGCGATGATACAGCTCAAGAGCCGGCAGTAAATAGTCTGGGGCAAAATGGCTGGCGAACACAAATGGCAGCCCCAGCTTGCCCGCCAGCTCTGCGCTGAATCCACTTGATCCCAGCAGCCAGATCGGGATATCCAAATCCACTCCCGGATATGCTTTCACACCTGGCACTGCTCCGTTCAGCGCTGGATTAAAATAAGAACGAAGTTCATGCAATAGCTCTGGAAATTGGCTTCCATCACTGTGCAGTCCTCTTCGGAGTGCCCTAACCGCAGGCTGGTCCGATCCCGAAGCTCGACCAAGCCCCAGATCAATTCGCCCCGGAAAGAGCGATTCCAAAGTTCCGAACTGCTCCGCAACCGCAAGCGGTGCATGATTAGGCAGCATGATGCCGCCTGAACCTACTCGAATTTTGTTCGTATGCGAGGCTATATGGCCGATAATAAGTGAAGTAGCCGAGCTGGCAATCCCCTGCATATTGTGATGCTCGGTAACCCAGTAGCGTCGATAACCCCATTGCTCCGCATGCACAGCAAGATCAACAGCTTCGCGGAAGGAACGGGCAGCCGTTCCTCCTTCAATAACAAGTGTATAATCTAATATGGATAATGCTACATCCTGAATAGCCATGTGTATACAAGCCTCCTTCTGATTTAGCAAAACGTTTATTTATGTTATTTGAGATTGCTCGATATGCGTTCTATAAACGAAGTCATTTCCATTACTTCCTTATCTGAAAAATCCCTCGTCATTTTATCCAGAAATATTTCTTTTCTCCGCGTCAGCTCTATTAATTCGGACTCTCCTAGGGGGGTCAAAGCAACAAGCGTATTTCGTTTGTCGTTCTCATATTTGCGGCTAAAGATTAGTTGATGTTCCTTCAAATCTCTGAGATGTCTGGTTACAGCTGCAGCATCAACATGGAGCAAAGTCTGCAGCTCCAGCTGATTCATCTCCGTGCGTCTATGGATATGACACAAGATTTCCAGCTTCGTGCAGCTAGTCTTCACAGATGAAGAAAAAACTTGTCCCATCTCCTTAGCCAATATATGCAGTCCATATAATAGCTGGTCTTTGTCAGAACACTGCTTATCGATTCCAATCCTCTCCCTCGTAAATAGTTGATGCATCAATTGATATATCAACTATTATAAGATAAGCCGGAGCGAAACTCAAATATTTTTCTCCGGTTGAAAATTTTCAAACATAAAAAGGCCGGTGCCAGAAGCATCGTCTGCTTCTAACCCCAGCCTATTTTGACTCTAAAGCTGCTATTTCCACACGACTTCCTCGCCGTAGTTTTTGCCCCAATCATACATCATGCGCAGCACCGGCATCAGGCTTTCGCCGTAAGCCGTTAAGGTATATTCCACTCGCGGTGGAACCTCTGCATACACTTTGCGCTCAACCAGCAAATCTTCCTCTAGCTCGCGGAGCTGATTCGTCAGCATTTTCTGGGTGATATGGGGAATCATTTTCTTCAGCTCACTGAAACGTTTCGTTCCTTCAAGACCAAGATGCCACAATATAATCAACTTCCACTTGCCCCCAATGACGGCCAGCGTAAGCTCCTTCTCGCAGTTGATTTCACGTAAGTTAATACGTTCCTTTAATTCCTGAGCCATAACCATTCCCCCTCCTTCCCAGTATACATGATGAAGCAGCTTCCAGCTATGCTGTGCGCTGCCTGCTACTCCAGATTCGCGTGATTGCTGTACATGGTGTTGCCGCTGAGGCCCTTCTTCTCCATCAAGCTTAAGATAACCGCATCATAGAAAATAAGGAGACCTTGCTCAAAAAGAGAAGCCATCGGCTGCACGGTCTGCTTGGCCCCATCCTGCTCTTCCTTCGCCGCAGCCTGCAGCGGTACAACGATATGCGCCGCACGTCCAAGCGCCGACTCTGGATTCGTCGTAATGACGGCCAGCTTGCCGCCGAGCGTCTCCGCCTTTTGTGCCATCGCAATGAGGCTGCTCGTCCCGCCAGAGCCCGAGCCCAGCACAAGTACGTCGTCTTTGCCCAGTGCACGCGTCACCGTCTCGCCAGCGACATAAGCATCAAAGCCCATGTGGACAAGCCGCATGGCAAAAGCTTTGCCCATCAGGCCCGAGCGCCCAGCACCTGAGACGAAAATACGCGGAGCGCGCATAATCGCATCTGCCAGCTCGCCTGCGGCATCATCCGGAATGAGCTGCGTCAGCCGCTCCAGCTCCTGTACGATTTCTCCTGCAAGCTGACTAATACGCATCAGCTTTAGGCCTGTTTGATCCACTGCTGCATTTGCGATGCAGTTGCGGATTTATTTTCAGCACCCGTAATACCGCCGCCTACGATAACAAGATCAGGCTTAGCCGAAATAACCTCTTGCAGCGTATCGATTTTGATGCCGCCTGCGATTGCTGTTTTGGCTTGTTTTACAACACGCTTGATCGCTGCCAGCTCTTCGAAGGAGTTTTTGCCTTCAGCCTGGTGATCATAGCCGGAATGGACACAAATATAGTCTACCCCAAGCGCATCAATTTCCGCTGCACGCGTTTCAATGTCTTTCACATTGATCATATCGACCATAATTTTGTTGCCCTGCTTGCGTGCTTCTTCAACCGCTCCTCTAATCGTGGAGTCGTCGGAAACACCAAGAACGGTAATGATATCAGCACCCGCTTCGGAAGCTTTCATCACTTCGTAGCCGCCAGCGTCCATAATTTTAAGATCGGCAAGTACTTTCAGGTGAGGGAAAGCTTCTTTAATCGCTTTAACCGCATGCAGTCCCTCGTTAATAACGATAGGTGTTCCGATTTCAACGATATCGATAAATGACTCAACCTCTTTAACCAAAACCTTTGCTTCCTCAATGTTCACCAAATCAAGCGCCAATTGCAATTCCATGTATACGCACACTCCTTCATCAAATGTTGGAAAAGGTTACTCTTGCTACAGGTATTAGTCTAGCCCCTTTCCGCCATTTGAGGAAGTACGCACTTGAAAGTGGTGTAGTTACTTGAAGGATACTATTGTGGTATATCAGGCTTTCTAGACAATTGTATAGTTCACCCAGCTGCCTTGAACCGCATCCATTTTATCAAAAAAATGTTGAGCCCGCTTATTTTGCGGGGATGTTATCCAGAACATATGAGCAAAGCCTTGCTCCTGTGTGTACGATCTGCATTTCAAAAATAGCTCGGCTTCCACTTCCGTATCCCGGTACGGCTCCAGCAGAAAAAAATCATTCATCAGTGTAATCCGAGCTGCTTTCATTGTACTAATCGTAAAATATAACGTAGCGAAGCCAATCAACTGCTGCTCCTTCTGCTGCTCCTTCTCAACAACAAGCTGGATACCGCCTTGCTTCTCCAGCAGTTGCTCAATTAGTTGGTGAATTTCTATCGTGTCTAACGCAAAAAAACAACGCCTTGATCGGCGCTGTTTCATCTAATTTATTCATGCCACTGATTTGGAAGCTATGCCGCCTCAGATTTAATCCTTCATTCCATTCGGTGAGCTGTCCTTTGACAGCAGGCTGCTGAGCTCCTTCATGAACATATCAATGTCCTTGAACTGCCGATATACAGAAGCAAAACGAACATAAGCTACTTCATCGACCGGATAAAGCTGACCCATCACCAGCTCGCCAATGACACGGCTCTCCACTTCAGCATGTGCAGTAGTGCGCAGCTCCTTCTCCACCTCAGAAACGACTACCTCCAGCCTTTCAGCGGGAACTGGGCGCTTCTCGCAAGCTCGGATTAAACCACGCAAAATTTTATCACGGCTGAACTCTTCGCGGCTGCCATCTTTTTTGATGACGACTAGCGGCGTTTCCTCAATCATCTCAAACGTCGTGAAGCGGCTTTTGCATTTCTCACATTCCCGGCGGCGACGGATGGACTTGTTCTCGTTAGCGGGACGCGAGTCCAGCACCTTCGTTCCGGAGTAGTCGCAATATGGACATTTCATTCTCTTTTCCTCCCTTCTAAGCTATTTCTAAAAATTACCAAACAATTCCTGTAATGAAGTTCGGATTTTCGCACATAATACTTTTACCAACCGCGAGGAGGTGAACACACATGAGCGCAAACCGCAGCAGCAACCAACTGGTTGTACCACAAGCGACAGCAGCACTCGACCAAATGAAATTCGAGGTTGCTCAAGAGCTTGGAATCGCGATTCCACAAGACGGTTACTACGGTAACATGGCTACAAAGGACGCTGGTTCCATCGGAGGGTACATTACCCGCCGCCTGGTACAAATCGCTGAGCAATCCCTTGCAGGGGGCTCCCATTAATAAATAGCTCTTGTAATAACAGACAGCTTTGGCTGCTTAAGTCCTGAAGTGACGGGCAGCCAAAGCTTCTTCCTGTTTACGGCTCAAGTTCCGGGTACAAGTCTTTGTACTTATTATAGTACTTCACGACCTTTTGTACATAATCGCGTGTTTCTTTATATGGAATTTTACCAGCATCTTCGAACGTGCCGTCCCATTCCCCCGAATCGAGCCACTGCCGGACTTTACCTGGACCTGCATTATAAGCAGCAATGACAACGATATTATTTTCATCAAATTGTTTGTGCAGCGAAGCTAGATACCATACCCCCAGCTCGATGCTCACGTCAGCACGATTGCGCAGCGTCTCCTCAGTAACCTGCTCGAAGCCTGCCTTCTCGACGATCCATTCGGCGGTGGCCGGCATAATTTGCATCAGTCCGAGCGCACCCTTCTTCGAAACCTTTCCCGTCTGGAAATTCGTCTCCGCCCTTATAATAGCCGCCACCAAATGCGGATCTACCTGATAGCTAATGGCACTTGCCCGAATGTCAGCCTTATAATCAATGGGATAGAGCTTTTTGAGCAGCCATGCCGGTTGAGCGACAATAATGACAACAATGATAATAAATAATAGCAAAAACAGCCTTCTCCGAGCGACCTTTCTTCTCTTGGCCCTCAGCATGTAAGAACCTTGCTCTTCCAAAACTCTTGAACCTGCTGCCTCGTCTGCGCGGGCGTTCCGCTGTTGTCGATGACCCAAGTCGCTCTGCGCTTCTTCTCTTCCATGTCCATTTGCAGCCCTATGCGCCGCCTTGCTTCCTGTTCATCTACGTTGTTTCGTGCCATCAGGCGCTCCAGTTGGATGTGCTCCGGCACGTACACAACGAGTACACCTTCATACAAATGCTCTTGCTCCGTCTCATACAGCAGCGGAATATCCGCAACGACCAGCGTATCCTGATGCTGACGTTCATAATCAGCCATTCGCTGCTGCATCGTAGCCCTAATCGCCGGATGCAAAATCGCTTCAAGCTGCCCTAGCTTCGCTTTGTTATTAAATACGATTTGGCCGAGCGCTGCCCGATCAAGTGTACCGTCCTTATGTAACACAGCTTGTCCGAACGCAGAGGCGACCGCCGCTAGAGCGGGCTCCCCTGGCAAAACGACTTCTCTTGCTACCTGATCGGCATCCACCAGCAGCGCTCCGAGCTCCACTAATAGGTGGGCAACGGTGCTTTTTCCAGTAGCAATGCCGCCGGTTAATCCGATCCTCATGCCCTTCCACCTCATCTTTACAGCAGCTTTGATATTCCAATCATAATAAGCAGAATGCCTGGCAGTACCGCAAGCGCCTGCATGCCCTTCCAATGCGAGAAGCGGAACCCGAAGCTGATGCCCCCTAGCAAAAATAATGCGCTAGCCGCAGCGATAACAATTGCTGTCAGCAAGGCGGGCAAACCAATCATCGCGGCCCCAATTCCCGCACCGAAGGCATCAAGCGACAGCGCTACGCCGAGCATGATCGCCTCAGAGGCGGATATTGTGCCCGACTTATCGACGTCCGCCGCCTGCGGTGTCCGTAAAATCTGAATGACAAGCCCAATGCGCCTCAGCTCAACAATCACAACAAGCACTGGATGGCTGGCCTCCGCCGCTGCTGCGGAGAGCCCCGAAGCTGTGGAGGCTGCTTCTGCTGCCTTCTCAGCGGTCGCAGCGGTCGTCTCTACACCAGTCAGACCTGAGCGCTCCTCTGGCAACAGGGTGCTATTACGAGAAGCTGCGGATGCATTCTCCGCATCCACCTTCTTGCTTTCATGGCGATTACGCCGCAGCTGGAGCAGCGCCCAGCAGCCAATACCCATCAGCACGATAGCGCCAATCAAGCTCGCCGTGCCTGGCGACAAATATTTTGCGATAACACTGCCTAGCTGCATCGACAATAAAATGATCAAGCCCGAGCAGCAGGCGATAATTAGCACAGACAGCAACGGAATGCGAATACGGCGCAAACCATACGTAATGCCAACGCCGAAGCCGTCCACGCTCACAGCAAAAGCGAGCACGATCAACGAAACCAGATGCAAAGCCAACCCTCGTCACTCCCTGCACATGCAGGTGCCCCGATTTCACCCTACAGGACATCTGCCTATTGTTCATCACAATAAACAGCATATGCAGCTGTATGCCTAGGGTGAATGGCTTCATCATCGATGGCCTGGCTTTCGTTTTCGCGATTAGCCTGCGCTTTGCCCGCCCGCTTGCTCCGGCGCCTTCTGGCAGCTAGGGCAAATATGCGTGCCTCTGCCGCCAACGACAAACTTCTCAATGGCTTCTCCGCAAGTATGGCAGGGCTCGTCCTTCCGGCCATAAACGAGCAATTGATGCTGAAACATGCCCATCTCGCCTTGCCCGTTCACGTAAGATTTAATGGATGAGCCGCCCGCTTCCACTGCTTTGCCAAGCGTAGAGCAAATAGCTGCATGCAGCTTATCCCACTCTCCGGAAGCAAGCGAGCTGGCGGTGCGCTCGGGATGAATGCCCGCTTGAAACAGCGCTTCATCTACATAAATATTTCCGAGTCCGACCACATATTCCTGATTGAGCAGCAGCGGCTTGATTTTCGTAGAGCGCCGTGCCAGCTTGGTTTGCAGCACATCGCGTGTAAACGCAGGCTCCAGCGGCTCAAGGCCCAGCTTATTCAGCGGCGGCAGCTCGAACTCCGTTCCCGGCGTGAACAAATGCATCGTGCCAAACTGCCTGACATCTTTATATCTTAAATCCGTTCCATCCTCAAAATGGAACAGGACATGCGTATGAAGCTCGATTGGTTCATCGCTTTGGAATAATCCATAGCGGCCTTCCATGCGCAAATGCGACACGAGCACAAGCCCGTCCATCACGATGCGCAGAAACTTTCCGCGCCGCTCGACCGTCTCGATCGTCATGCCGACAAGCGCATCCTCGAATTGCTCCGGCACAGCCGGACGCTGAATGATGCGGGGAAGCCGCACCGTAACCGATTTAATCTTTTTTCCTGCAACAAGCTCAATTAATGTTCGTCTAACCGTTTCTACCTCTGGAAGTTCCGGCATATCCTTTCACCTCAACGTCTATTATACCTGATTTCCGCTCCCAGCGGGTTATTTCGCTTCATACCAGTTCGCTCCAAAACTAACGTCCGCCTTAAGCGGAACATCGAGCTTGATTGCGGCTTCCATCACCTCGGGAAGGAGCTTTTTCATCTGTTCCAGCTCATCCTCCGGCACCTCAAATACCAATTCATCGTGTACTTGGAGCAGCATGCGGCTTTTGAGCTTCAGCTCTTGCAGCTTCTGATTCATATGCACCATCGCCAGCTTAATAATATCCGCCGCTGTGCCTTGAATCGGGGAATTCATTGCTGTTCGCTCAGCGAATGAACGTTTATTGAAGTTCGAATGGTTAATATCCGGCAAATACCGTCTGCGATCCAGCAAGGTCGTCACGTAGCCTTGCTTCGCCGCTTCGACTTTAATTCGATCCATGAACGACTTCACGCCTTTAAAGACGCCGAGATATTGCTCAATAAACCGTCCGGCTTCATTTCGCGTAATGTTCAGGTTGTTGGAAAGGCCAAAGTCGCTGATGCCGTACACAATGCCGAAATTGACCGCCTTTGCCGAACGGCGCATGTTTGAATCCACCTGATCCTCGGTTACGCCAAATACATCCATTGCCGTTTTCGTATGAATGTCCATGTCCTGAATGAACGCTTCCTTCATATTCTCATCGCCGGAAATATGGGCGAGCACGCGCAGCTCAATTTGCGAATAGTCCGCTGCGAGAATGGTCCAGCCCGGTTCGGACGGGACGAATGCTTTGCGAATTTTGCGGCCCTCTTCCAGGCGGATCGGAATGTTCTGCAAATTCGGAAATTGACTGCTCAGACGGCCCGTTGCCGCAATGGTCTGGCGGAAATACGTATGAATTTTGCCTGTCTGCTCGCGAATTTCCTTGAGCAGCCCTTCCACATAGGTGGATTGCAGCTTCGCAAGCGTCCGATAATGCAAAATCAGCGGCACAATTTCACTGTATGGCGCCAGCTCCTCGAGCACCTCAGCATCTGTCGAGTAGCCCGTCTTGGTCTTTTTCCTTGCGGGCAGGCCCAGCTTCTCGAACAGCACCTCGCCCAATTGCTTCGGCGAATTCAAATTAAATTCCATACCCGCCTGCTTGTAAATTTCCGTTACCAGCGTAGCAAGCTGGCGCTCCAACTCGCTGCCCAATGTCTCCAGCTCCGCCTTCTCGACGCTAATGCCCTGGTGCTCCATTCGCGCCAAAATAACGGAGAGCGGCAGCTCCAGCTCTTCATACAAGCTGAGCATGTCTGTTTCCTTCAGCTCGTCACGCTGCAAAGGCGCCACTCTGCGCACCGCATCGGCTTTCGTTGCCAGATGCTGATACAGCACGGCCGCAGCTGGAACTTTAAGCTTCGCTCCTTTGCCGTACACCGACTCATCATTAGGAACAGCAGGCTGGTCGTAACGATGGACAATGCCGGAGAGCAATAGACTTGATTCCGTCGGATCAATGACATAAGCGGCTAGCTGGACATCAAAGCTCACACCGCTCAAAGATAGGCCCGCCCACTTCAAAGCCAGCTCGACTTTATGCGTATCAAAGCCGATCTTCTTCTTGCCTGGATCAGCGAGCCAGCTTCGCAGCGGCTCTGTGAACGCTTCCTTCAGCGCCGCGAAAGGCAGCGCATATGCCGCTTCGGCGTTTGCCAGCGCCAATCCGACCAGCTCGGCCTGATGCGGATTTTCACCAATCGCCTCCACATACAGACCGAAGCCGCTCTCATCCGCTTCAAGCGCCTTCATCAGCTCATCGAGCTTCGGCGCATCCTCAGCAGACTCAATCGCGGTCAGGTTCAGCTCGGCCGCTTCGCCTGCTGAACCACTTCCTTCGCCACTCAGTCCGAGCCGTTCCTGAACGGATCGAAACTCCAGCCGGCGCAGCATATCCGCAAGCGCCGGCCCGTTAAAGCCGCTGTAGCGAATCGCCTCCGGCTCCTGCTCAGGGGCAAGCGGCACCTCGCGGTGAATCGTCGCGAGCTTCTTGCTCATCACCGCATCCTCTTTATGCTGCTCGACCTTTTCCTTCATCTTGCCTTTCAGGCTGGCTGTGTTCGCCAGCACTTCTTCAACCGTGCCGAATTCATGCAGCATCTTCAGCGCTGTTTTCTCGCCAACGCCCGGAATGCCCGGAATATTGTCGGACGCATCGCCCATCAGCCCTTTCAAATCAATGATTTGATTAGGCGTCAGTCCATATTTCTCCTTAATAGCATCAGGCGAATATCGCTCCTGCTCGCTCACTCCTTTACGCGTTAGCGCTACGGTCACATGCTCCGATACGAGCTGGAGCATATCCTTGTCGCCCGTGACGACAAGCGTCTCGACCTTCTGCTCGTCCGCAAGCCGGGTGAGCGTGCCAATAATATCGTCAGCTTCAAATCCGTTCAGCTCAAACTGCGCAATTTGAAAAGCCTGCAGCAGCTCCTTGAGCACCGGGAACTGTTCCGACAGCTCTGGGGGCGTTTTTTCCCGTCCGCCTTTATATTCCGCATAACCCTCATGACGAAAGGTTGCCTTGCCTGCATCAAATGCAACGAGCACATGCGTCGGTTTTTCATCTTCCAGCAGCTTAAGCAGCATCGTCGTAAAGCCATATATCGCATTCGTATGTAAACCAGCCGAATTCGTAAGCGGAGGCATTGCAAAAAATGCCCGGTACGCAATACTATTGCCATCTAATAACATCCATTTATCCATTATTGACACCTCATTTATCGGTTCTAATGGTTATCATACCATAACTGCAAATGCCTTTGCTTCCTTCTCGCGCCCCGCTCGCAATATTCCTAAAAACCCGCATCCGCAGCTTGCATAAGCGAGGTTGCCATGCCCATAAGACATTGCCTGTTCGTGAAAAAAAAGCTCTCTCCAAGCTCCATATGGATCGCTCAGAAACAGCTTTTCTCATCCCGCCACCGCTGCTGGACTAGGCTGGCAATTTCGCCCGGCCGCCCTAGCAAATAGCCTTGGGCATAATGCACGCCCATTGCCTTTACCTTGTCCAGCTCCGCTTGGTGCTCAATGCCTTCGGCGATAATGCCAATGGCCATTTTGTCAGCCAGCTGGACAAGCGTATGCACAATATGCTCCTTCAACTCTAACTTCTCACTTCGATCCCCTCTGTAGCATTACGTTCTTGTGTGCAAAAAGCCATATCTTGCATGACATACACACTGCCTTTTTGCATCTTGGCACGCTTCTTGAGCTTCGCTGTTAGAGTGGATATGTGGCTAGGCGTCGTCCCGCCGGCAGCAAGCATTAAAGATAGGGACAAGGTAACCCCTTCCTGCTCCACTGTGTTGCCGTGACGATCCTCCACCATGCTGACTTCGACTCCACCGTAATACCGTTTTACCCCGCCGTCGAAACGTTCAATCAGCCTGGTGCAGACTTTCTCAGCATAAGAGGCCTCCGTTACCATAATGAAATCATCACCACCGATATGCCCGATAAAATCGCCCGCCATCCCGTATTCTTCCTTAATCCCGACTAGCGTATCAGCCAAAAAACGAATAAGCGCGTCGCCTTGGCTAAATCCAAAGCAATCATTAAACCATTTGAAATAATCCAGGTCCGCATAAATGACGGCGAACGGCTTGTCACCACTGCTCCTGCGAGCCAGCTCCAGCTGAATGCCCTCATTGCCGGGCAGACCTGTCAGCGGGTTGGCTGATCTTGCCGCCTCCATGCGCAGCGTCGTAATGCGCTCCAAAATATCGCGAACCGTCGTTGCGCCAAGCAGTTGGCCTCCCGCTGTAATGATAACGACATCATACAAATGGGAAATATCCCGCGCCATCGCCAGCTGAGACACCAGCTCTATCGGCATGTCCGCGTCCACAATTAATGGCGATGCATTCATAATTTTTTCAACAGGACGAGTAGAATAAAGCGGCAGCCCGTATTTCCCCGCCAGCAGCTCATGCAGCTTCTGCTTCATCAGCAAGCCCACGGGGCGCCCCTGCTCCTGTAAAATAACGCATTGCTCCTTGCCGTTCCTATTGAAAAAATCGGCAATTTCCGCCACGCGTGCCTGCGCTGAGAAGACGGGAAACGGCGCTGCCTGCTCACCAATGCTCATGCCAGGGGCTGCATAATAAGCGATTGCCGATTCGTCCGTACCTGCTTGCGCTTCCGGTTCAAGCGCAACCGCTATCTCCTGCTGATTTTGCCCATCTGCAAATGCCAGCACAGCTGTTGTTTCCCGCTGCACCTCCAGGCTCGGGCTTATCGCCACTTCATCAGCCTGACGGCTTGAACCCCCTATGCTGCTGTACACCGGTTCCGCTCGCCGCCAGGCTTCCCTGATAGCTTTCCATGCGGCTTGTTCAGCCGCAGCAGTACTCTGCCCTGCCGGCGGATAAGCGATCACATGGCCTACTAAAACATGTTGCTCCCGGCTTATGAGTTTATACAGCTCCGCTGCACTGTCATTCAACGCCTGTTCAGGCGCAAGCTTCGAGCCATTGCTGCCGAGCATAAAATAATACTCCTGTTCAAAGCCGTGCTTCCAGATCAGCCTGAACGACCTTAGCTTCCGCTCCCATATCCGCAACCACTTTACGGGCAAGGCTCGTTCCTCTGTTACCCTTATATATATGACGCCAACTCCCCCAAGCCGCCAGCTTTCCCTCATCACTTGGAGCAGTTCTATATGGATCAGACCAATTGCCATATCATCCATGCCAAGTCTCCCTTTAGTCTTGGTTGTTCTGCTTCTACCTTACCAGCCAAATGTGAGCAGAGTAACATTTTCATGTAAACTATCTGTAAAGCACAAGACTTTTGCCCTAGATGCAGTCAGCTAACTAGCGTGCCTGTCTGTCATACATGCCTTTTTCAGTACAAAAAAACAACTCCATACCAGCTTTCTTAGCAGGCAGAAGTTGTTGCTGGGGCATACAAGGCCCGATTGAAGCTATACAGGAAGCAAGCATGCAGGGGGATCACCCGAAACGACCTGAAATATAGTCGCTCGTTTCTTTTTTGCTGGGATTTGTAAACATTTTCTCTGTATTTTCGAATTCCACCAGCTCACCGGACAGGAAAAACGCCGTTTTGGCCGAAATCCGCGCCGCCTGATGCATATTGTGCGTGACAATAACGATGCAATAGTCCTGCTTCAGCTCCGTAATCAGTTCCTCTACCTTCGCGGTCGAAATAGGATCAAGCGCCGAGGCTGGTTCATCCATCAAAATAATGTCCGGCTTGACCGCAATGGAGCGGGCAATACATAGCCGCTGCTGCTGTCCGCCAGACAGCCTAAGCGCCGACGTATGCAAGCGGTCCTTCGTCTCTTCCCAAAGCGCCGCTTTGCGCAGCGATTCCTCGACCAGCTCATCGAGCTCACTTTTATTTTTGATGCCGTGGTAGCGCGGGCCAAAAGCAATATTTTCATAAATCGACTTATGAAAAGGGTTCGGCCTCTGCCACACCATACCGATGCGTCTGCGCAGCAGCACTACATCGGTTTTCGGATTGTTGATATCCTCATCGCCAATCCAGATTTCTCCGGTCATTTTAGCGTTCGGAATCAAATCATTCATCCGGTTCAGCGTCCGCAAAAAAGTCGATTTCCCGCAGCCCGACGGTCCGATGAGCGCCGTAACCTGTTTATTTTCAAAATCGATCGATACATTTTTAACAGCCTTATTGCTGCCATAATAAACGCTTAAATCGCGTACGGATATGCCATTTTCAGCCATATGCTGCCATCCTCCTATTTCGTAGCGGTAAACTTGCGGTACATGAAGCGGCCGAGCCAGCGTGCGAGCAAATTAAACAGCAGCACCATGATAACCAGTACAGCCGAAGCTCCAGCAGCAATTTCCGCAGCATCGGGAGCAAGTCCCTCGGAATTGATTTTCCAAATATGAACCGCAAGCGTTTCAGCCGGGCGCAAAGGGTTAAGCGGCGATACTGGGCTGAACGGGTTCCAATCCGAAAAATCAAGTTTAGGCGAGCTCATTCCTGCCGTAAAGAGCAATGCCGCCGCCTCACCAAATACGCGGCCCGCAGCTAAAATCGTGCCCGACACAATAATCGGCAATGCGATGGGCAGCATGGTGGACGTTATCGTCTTCCACTTCGTCAAGCCCAGCGCCAGGCTCGCTTCCTTCTGCTCTCTTGGCACGCTTTTGAGACCCTGCTCCGTAATCCGCACCATCAGCGGCAGATTGAACACGGTGAGCGCAAGCGCGCCCGCAAGCAAGGAGAAGCCAAGACCGAGATAATTGACAAGCATAAGTAAGCCGAATAAACCAACAATAATGGAAGGGAACGAAGATAATACCTCAACGACAAGCCGGATAAAATCAGTCAGCTTGCTCGGCTTCGCATATTCACTCATATAGATGCCTGCGCCAATCCCAATCGGAACGGTGATAATCATCGTAAGCACGAGCAGGAACAAGGAGTTGAACAGCTGCGGCCCAATGCCTCCGCCTGCTCTGAACGATTCAGGAGCCGAGGTCAGGAAGCTGAAGCTGATATGGCCTAGCCCGCGCACAAGAATGAAGCCGAGCAAGCCGATTAGCAGCAGCACGATGAATGCAGCTACGCAAATAATGACGGCTGTGGCAATTTTATCTACTGTTTTTGGTTTCATAGTTTAGACCTGCCTTCCAGCCAGCGTACGATAAATACGAAAACGAATGTCATGAGCATCAAAATCATCGCAAGCGACCACAAAGCATTGTTATGTGTGGAGCCAGCAGCCGTGTTGCCCATGCTGAGCGTAATAGCGCTTGTCAGCGTCGAAGCCGACTCAAACAGGGAGCGCGGCACAAAGGGCGCGTTGCCGATAACCATCTGTACAGCGAGCGCCTCGCCGAATGCCCGTGCAATACCGAGCACGACACCCGTCATGAGCGCAGGAAGCGTAGTCGGAATGACGACGCGATAAATCGTTTGCCAGCGTGTGGCACCTAGTGCGTAAGAGCCTTCCTTCAGTCCAGCAGGCAAGGAAGCGAGCGCATCTGTCGCAACCGTCGTCATCGTTGGCAAAATCATAATGGACAATACAAGTGCACCCGCAGCTACACCCAAACCTTGTCCAGGAAAAATATCACGGAATAAAGGCACGATGACGCTAAGACCGATAAAGCCGTATACGACGGATGGAATGCCCGCCAGCAGCTCAATAACCGGCTGCAAAAACTTGCGTCCAAATTTCGGCGTAATTTCAATCATAAAGATGGAAGCGCAAATGCTGAGCGGTGCCGCAAGCAATGCCGCAAGCAGCGACGTGCTGAAGGAGCCGAAGATGAACGGGAATGCACCGAAGGATGGGGGAGATCCTTCCGGGCTCCATTTTAAACCGCCTAAAAGCTCAAATACGTTTACATGATCTTTAAAAAAGGTGCTCAGTCCACGGGAAGCGACAAAATACACCATGGCAATAATCGTCGCAACCAAAAACAGGACACATAAGGTTGTATATACTTTACCGACCCATTCTTCTACAAAATGGTTATTGCCCGCTGTTTTTTTCGGTATCGTTTGCGCCATAATGATCTCCTCTATACAGCCAGAAAGAGGCAGATTGCGAATCCGCCTCTTGTGCTGGCCTATGAATGATTAGCTACTACTTCTTAGTGATGTTGCCGTCGAGATCGCGAACAACTTGCATTTGGCTAGTTGGGATGTAACCCAGTTCTACAACCAAGCCTTTTTCGTTTTGGATTTCATCGCTCATCATGTATTCCAGGAAAGCTTTTGCTGCTGCATCAGGCTCGCCTTTTGTATACATGTGCTCATAAGCCCATACTGGATACGTGCCGTTTGCTACGTTCTCAACGTTAGCTGCAACACCGTCATAGCTTACGGATTTGATGGAATCGTCCAGGTATGAAAGTGCAAGGTAACCGATAGCGCCTGGAGTTTCACCGATAATTTTCTTAACAGTACCGGACGAATCCTCTTGGATCGAGCCTTGAAGATCTTCGGACTTCTGGCCAAGTGCATATTTTTCAAAAGTAGCGCGAGTACCGGAGCTTGCAGGACGGTTTACGATTACGATTGCTGCATCGTCGCCGCCAAGGTCTTTCCAGTTCGTTACTTTGCCTGTGAAAATATCAACCAGCTGTTGCTTCGTAAGGTTGTCTACTTTTACTGCTTTATTTACAACTGCTGCCATAGCGACTACTGCCACTTGGTGGTCAACCAATTCTTTTGCTTTATCTGCATCCAGCTTCTCTTCCGCATAAACGTCGGAGTTGCCGATATTTGCTTGTCCTTCGGATACTTGCGTCAGGCCCGTACCGCTGCCGCCGCCTTGTACTTGAATCGTAACGCCGCTGTTTTTTTCCATAAACATTTTCGACGCTTGGTCAACCAATGGTTGAAGTGCAGAGGAACCTGTTGCTAGAAGCGAGCCTGTTAGACCAGATGCTTCTGCAGATGGTTCAGCGGATGGCTCTGTCGATGGGCTGCTTGAGCTTGTTGCGCTGCCTGCTGTTGTACCTCCATTGTTTGCTTGGCCGCATGCAGCCAGTGTAAATGTCAGTACCATTGCCATAATCAACATCAAAGACTTCTTCATTTCTTATTTTCCCCTCTCAATACCTTGTTTGCTTCACAAGACCTATTGTAGATCGGGGGCATTAACCTAATGTTTTCTGTTTGTAAAATTATCAATTAAATCTCATAGATTTTTTCTATGAATGTGGATATGATATAGATAAAATGAAAGATTTCAGGAGGCAGCTCATGAGTTTGTTAAAAATGAAGTTAATGGTCCTCATCGATCGCTATAAACAGATCACCGCGGTGGCCAATGCCCTGCAAATCAAGCAGCCCACCGTCAGCTTTCATATGAAGAAAATGGAGGAGGAATGGGGCGTCAAGCTGTTCGAAATGCGAACGGGGAAGGTGCTGCTCACGAAAAATGGAAAGCTGCTGCTTCATTATGCTTCGCAAATTGACCAATTATATAGCGAGGCGGAGTCGAGGCTTGGTGCCATTCATGCGGCAGAGAAAAATCGTTTTGTGATCGGCTGTACGACCAGCACCACTGCTTACCTGACGAGCAGTGCCGCAATGGGGAGGCTGCGGACACTCTCAGGCAGCCATGCCGCCGTTATCTCCATCGCCGTTCATGATGAGGAGGAGCTTTATCAGAGGCTGCATCTTGGAACGATCGACTTTATTTTGTATGGAGCAGGAAAGCAGCAGGCAGAGGGTGGCGAATTCCGCTATCAGACGATGGGTGCCTCGCCGCTCCGGCTTATTATTCCTCAGCAGCATCCTTTATATGAATGGTCAGGAGAACTATCACTCTATTCGCAGCTCGAAAAATATGAGTTTGCCGAGCTTGCTGACAGCTCCGTCGTTCAGCGCATTCATGAGTGGAGCCGCAAATGCCAGTATTCTTTAACTTCGCATGCCTCCTTCGGATCGGTAGAACTGCTTATAAATACCGCTGCGGCCTGCGGAGATCTTGCTATCTTGCCCGAATGCTTATTGCCGCAAACGGCTAAACTAGAGGAGCTTGGGTTAAAGCTTGCTGTGCTGGATGATGAAGCAGCGCGGTGGGCCATGATGGCAAGCTGGCGAAGCCAGCACTGGGATCAAGCTTTTATGCAGCAGGTGCTTGAAATAATCAGCTTATAAAACAAAAAAAGCCCCATTTCCACAGCAGCGTGGAAATGGAAGCTTTTTCACTAGATTACTAGGCTAAACGTTCAAATCTGGTCTTGTGCCTGTCACAATGTAGACGACGCTCTCACCGATGTTAGTGGCGTGGTCGCCGAAGCGCTCGAGGTATCGTCCAACAAAGCTAAGCAGCGAGGACTGCGTAATGTTGCGGGGGTTTTCCATCATTAGGGAGTAAAGCTCCCGGGTAATTTGCCCGTACAGCGCATCGACCTGATCGTCATCCTTTGCCATTTTGTAAGCGAGATCGACATTTTCTTGGATGAAGGATTGGATAGATTCCGTTGTCATCATTTGTACAATTTCAGCCATGCGGGGAAGATCGATGAGCGGCTTAATTAGTTCCTGCCCATCCATACGCAATACGACCTTGGCAATATCAACCGAAAGATCACCCATCCGCTCCAGATCGCTGGCAATGCGGAAGGCAGATAATATACGGCGCAAATCCTTCGCTACCGGCTGCTGCGTCGCTATGAGCTTTGCTCCAAGCTCCGTTACTTTCTCCTCCAGCTGATTGAGCGAAAGATCAGCGACGATGACCTGCTGTGCGCGCTCCACATCAACGGCTTTTAATGCTTCGATGGCTTCGACCAATGCATGCTCAACAAAATTCCCCATCTCTATTACAAAATCATGAAGCTGCTCGAGACCGAGGTCGAACTCCTTGCGTGTTGTCATCATTTTAACTTTCCTCCCAAATGATCAATCTTTACATGGAAAACGCATGAGCCCGCGTGTTCGGCATTAGCCGAAGCGTCCAGAAATATAATCCTCGGTACGCTGGTCGGTCGGATTGGAGAACAGCTTTTCCGTATCCGCATATTCAACAACCTCGCCGTTCAGGAAAAATACCGTTTGACCCGATACCCTAGCCGCCTGATGCATATTGTGCGTAACCATGACAATCGTATATTTATCCTTCAGCTCCTGGGTCAGCTCCTCGATTTTCAAGGTAGAAATCGGATCAAGCGCCGAAGTCGCTTCGTCCATCAGCAAAATATCCGGATTTACCGCAATCGCTCTTGCGATACACAGCCTTTGCTGCTGACCGCCCGATAAGCCGAGTGCCGAGCGCTTCAAGGAATCCTTCACTTCGCCCCACAGCACCGCGGATTTCAAGCTCGTTTCTACAATTTCATCAAGCTCTTTTTTGTTTGTAATGCCGTGCAGGCGCGGACCATAAGCCACATTATCATAAATGGACTTTGGAAAAGGATTCGGCTGCTGGAATACCATGCCGATTTTACGGCGCAGCGCCTCTACCTCTACTTCGTTAGAATAAATATTTTGTCCGTCAATCATGATGCTGCCTTCAATCTTCGTCCCTTGAATCATGTCATTCATCCGGTTAAGCGTCCGCAGCAAGGTCGATTTGCCACAGCCGGAAGGCCCGATAAAGGCGGTAATCGCCTTAGCCGGAATTGTTAGCGATACGTTCTTCAGTGCGTGGAACGCCCCGTAGTACAGGTTCAGCTTGTCTATGTTAATTAGCGCTTCCAAACGTTCTCCTCCTTATTGCTTTCTATTGCCCGTTTAGCCCTTATTCATGGGTTGTATGTGATTCATTACAAAACTAATCTGTTCCGTTCTAGAAGTGTGGTGAAAGGATGCTTCACTGCATGAAAAGCTTGGCTTACGATCGCCGTTACCCTTGAATTACTTTGAATAAGCTACTAAATGGAGAAATTCAAGGGTAAAAGCGAAAGCGAACGCTTCTCCAGCTCAAGCTTTTCATTCCGTTACGCCTTTTCCACCACGCTTCTATATGTTACAGACTGTTTGTAAATCTTATATTGCATTTATGTTAACGTGGTGTTAAAAGTAGACGATTTAGGAGAACCTGCTTTTTTGCAGGCTGCTCATCTCGTCTGCAACATGCTGCACTTGCAAATACGCCTGCTCAGATAATGTTCCAATTTGCCCGGCATTGCTGCGATTGTCGGCCGCCGCATGAAATAGGCTATTGAACGCGCCTCCTACCTCATGCACATGTGCTTCGCTTGATGCCGTCTCCAATCTGCCGCTTTGCGCGAGCTGCGCCGTTTGTTCGATTTCCTGGATAATCGTTTGGATAAGCGATGTAATCGTAGAAGCCGATGTTTTCGTCTGGTTCGCCAGCTTCATCACTTCGCCAGCCACGACCGCAAAGCCCCGCCCATGCTCGCCGGCCCGCGCCGCTTCAATCGAAGCATTAATCGCAAGCAAATTGCTTTGCTCTGCAAGTTCCTTTATAAGCCCTGACACCTTGCTAATAGAGCCAGCCTCCGCCTGCAAAGCACGCATCCGCTTCTCCTGAAGCTGTGAATTGGCAGCGATAGAGACGAATGCTTGCGTTACTTTATCCAGCTCGTTCTTCCCCTTTAGCGTCAAATCCACCATCAGGACCGAAAGCTCCTCGCCTTCCTCCGTGGAGCCACGCACGCTTTGAATCGCTGATTCGATCTCCTTTACACGCTCTTCGGCAGATTGAATCGTCCTGCGCTGGGCCTGCTCCGCTTCCTCCTGCAGCCTTTTGGAAAGCTTCAGCAAATCGGCAACCGTCAAGATGCCTGTGAACGTATCATCCTCTGTTACAAGCACGCAATCATAGAGCACTTTTTCCTGGCGATTAAGCGCCCGCTCAATGAGATGCTCCGGTGCACTATCCATATCTATAATGAGCGGGGCTGCATCCATCATGACGGTAATAGGCTTTTCATAATATAAGTCCGCACTAAAACGATGGCCCAGCTTTAGAAAAAAACGATTCCGCATCATGAGTCCCTTCACTCTGCCTGCGGCGTCGCAAATGACGACACATTCTGATTCGGGATGCTGCTTGAAGACAGCTATCGTCTCTTTGCAGGTCCGCTCCTCCCGTATAAACGGCGCCTGACGAATAAAATCAGCAAGCTGGGCGGCCTGCTGCAATGGAGCGTCTGCCTGCTGCCACATACCGGCAGCCTCTGCAGTTAAGATATTTTCTGCCTGCTGCTCTGGAAGACAGGCTTCTAATTCGTCCATATCCAGCTTTATATCCATCGGATGCGCTAGCTCAGCAGTCGTCATTTGTCATCATCCTTCCGTGAGTCCTTCTTCCTTTACTATAGGTCTTTAGCATCAACGGAAATACTTTGCTATGTTAACGCAATGTCAAATTAGACCAAGCCCGCCAATCAGAAATTCCACTTTAAGGAAAAGGGACAAAAAACCGCTATTCACGCTGCTGAATCAGCAGGGGAATAACGGTTTTTAGAAAAAAATTAAATTTTAAACTGCGACAGTTTACCCAGCAGCTCCTGAACCATATGGTCCAGCGATTCAGCCGCCGCCGATATTTCCTGCATCGACGCGAGCTGCTCCTCGGAGGCCGCCGCGACATTATGGGAATTCGATGCGGTATCGCCAGCTATAACCGCCATTTGCTCAACACTTGCGGTCATTTGCTGCGAGCTTGCATTCATTTGTCCAGCCGCTGCTGAAACCTCTTGAATTTGACCGCTCACCGCGCTCATTTCATTCATAATCGCATTGAAGAGCTCGCCGCTTCCTTCTACGGTTTGCGCGCCGCTGGCCACTTCCTTGGACCCTCTTTGCATCGTTTGCGCCACATGCTCCGTATCGCTGCGGATGCCATCCACAAGCTGTGATACTTGATCCGCAGCCTGCTTCGTTTGCTCCGCCAGCTTGCGCACCTCTTGCGCTACTATTGCAAAGCCCCGGCCATGCTCGCCTACACGCGCAGCCTCAATGCCAGCATTCAGCGCCAGCAGATTTGTTTGTACGCTGATCGCTGTAATCAAGCCTGTCATTTGTCCGATTTGGGCCGAGCGTTCATTAAGACGTACAATCGCTGCTTCCGTCTCGGAAACCGAATGCTGGATTTGTCCCATTTGCCGGACAGCTTGCTGCATCAGTTGATAACCATCGGACGTCTGGAGCGCGACGCCATTTGCAGAGGCTGCTACCTGATCGCTCGATTCAGCTATCCGCTGAACAAGGCTGGACATCGCATACATCGCCTCGGCGGTGCCGCCTGCATGCTGATTTTGCGACTCGGCATCCATCGCCACCGTCTGAATGGATTCGGCAATCGTCTCGGACGCTTTGCTCGTCTGGTCAGCGCTAGCCGTCAGCTGCTCCGACGTTTCACTGACGGCTACTCCGAGATTCGTCACGAGTTGGAACATGCTCCTCAGCTTCTCAGTCATGCTATTGAAGGAGGCAGCCATTTTGCCCAGCTCATCCTGCTGTTTAATAGCAATCGACTGGGTGAGGTCGCCCTCGGCCATTTTTTCAAGGCCCTGATTAAACAATTGAAGCTTGCGAATGACCATAAAGCGAATCAGGAGGGAAATAATAAGACCTAATAAAAGCATTGAACTTATCGCAACGATAAGCAGGCTCGTTTGGCTCTTCGTAAATTCTGCAAAAATCGCTGTTTTCGGAATGACGCTTTGGCTGTACCAGAACTGGGTGCTCCCTGGCAGTGCGATTGGCTCGAATAGCCGCAACACTTCGTCTCCGTCTGCATTCGGGGTATAGCCCAATAGGCGCGTTCCTTTCATCACATCATCCAGCAAAGCCTGTTTTTCGGCATTATCGCCAAAAGGCTGATTTAAAGTGGCTGGATCGTTGGGATTAGCCAAATACTTTCCTTTTTCACTTATAAGCGATACATGCCCGCCCATCGGAGCATATTCGGCTGCTGCATTTTGAAAGCTTTCAATCGATATGTCAGCCCCAACGATGCCTAGAAAGGCGCCGCTTTGATCCATTATAGGAATAACGATTGATGTAATAAGCACCTGCTGACCAGCTATTTCATAAAAATAAGGGTCAACATAGGTGGTTTTTTTAGACTCCTTAGGCAGTAAATAATAGTCGCCAGCCCCTTGTACCGTATAATCCGTTAGTGGACTAACTGCTGTACTACTTCCATTCCGGAAAACATAAGGGATAAAGCGGCCCGTTATATCATCGTATGACTTAAAATTAATGTTGACTTCATCTTTCTGGTCAAAAGCATTTGGCTCCCAGAGTGTATAATAGGCGAGCACTCGCGGATCATTTTCGACCATTGTTCCCAACAGCTCCACGACGTTTTCCCGCGACAGCTGCTGTTCGCTGCGTGTATCCTGAAGAGTAAACTTCAAAGTCTCAAGCTTCGACTCCACTGCTGTCATTTCCTTTTGAATCATCATCATAAAATCCGTTCCAGCAATTTGCCCCTCCTGCTCGCCTTTCGTAACGGCAAGCGTCCGCAGCTGATTCAAGTTCAGTGTAATCATGACACTGAAGATGGCAAGCAAGCACACGATGACACTGGATACCAATTTAACCGTCAAAGATAAATGTAGATGTTTCTTTCTCATGCTACCCGCTCCCCTCCAAAACAACATGAATCGTTAATCGACAATAAATCCACATTTATTTATAGGTATATAGAACCATATCATTAATTCTTTGTATCTAATGTATAATTTAAAGCATTTTTCAATGCAAAGAACCGCGAATTTCATTCGCGGTTCCTGCACAAACGTTGGAATAATTAACGAGATTTACGTTTTAAAATCCGAACATCATACGCAGCAAGCGCCAGTGCAGCCCCCACTTGACCACCATTCAATACATCCTCATAAGAGTGGTCATCGAGCGCCACTTGTTGCTCTTGCGGTGTGAAGTTGGATACGAATACATAGTCTGACTCCCCATCGCCGCGCAGCTGCGCGGTCACGCCTTCAGGCAGCTCGGTATCCAGCACTTTGCGAATGCCTTCCTGCTCCACTAGCGTCTTGAAGAAATCTGTGAAAAATGGTTCTTTATTGCGGGAAGCTACATAATACGCTTTCCCCTTGCCCAAGCGGTTTACCGTCAATGCCGGACGGCCAGCATAGAAATCTTCTCCGTATACGGCCAGCGCCTCTGCGCCTTCAAGATGGATAAGGTCGCAAAGCTCATGCGCTTCGTACTCTCCGGACAAGCCAAGAGCATTGCCTTCCGACATGACTACGCGATTCGTCTCGCCGTCATGAAGGGAATCAATCTCCTCTGACCAAATGCCGAGCGTTTTGCGAAGCGGCCCTGGGAAGCCCGTCAAGAAGCAAAGATCGCTTTCGTTAACGATGCCAGTCCAGTAAGTCGCAATAAACGTGCCGCCATTTTCAACAAACTTCTCAATAGCCTCGCCAACACCTGGACGCACCATGTACAGCATAGGCGCGATCACGATTTTATATGAATCCAATGCGCATTCAGAATCAATAATGTCTACCGGGATGCCGAGCTCCCAGAATGGACGGTAATGCTTGCGCGCTGTTTCCTCGTAATGAATGCCGCAGTTGCGCGGGCCTTGCGAATCTTTGACCGCCCAGCGGTTTTCCCAATCGTAAATGATCGCGACTTCCGGCTTAACCGTTGTGCCGACCACATCTTCAAGCTTCGTAAGCGCATGGCCTACGTCGGTCACATCTTTAAATACGCGGGTATGCTCATGTCCGACATGGTCAACGACCGAGCCATGCAGCTTTTCGCTGGAGCCGCGGCTTTTGCGCCATTGGAAATATTGCACGGTATCCGAGCCATGGGCTACGGCCTGCATGGAAGACAGCAAATGCATGCCCGGCTTCTTCAGCTTGCTGACCGGCTGCCAGTTCGTCATGCTTGGCGTGCTTTCCATCAGCATAAATGGCTTGCCGCCTTTGAGTGAGCGGAAAATGTCATGGTTGAAGCCGATCCAAGCCGCCAGCTCGCTATCGCTTTCCAAGCTGTGCCAAGTTGGGTAAGCATCCCACGAAATCATATCGAGCATATCCGCAAACTTCCAATAATTCAGCCCTTCGAAGTCGAGCATAAAATTAGTTGTAATCGGCAGCTCCGGATTAATGGCACGAAGCGGCTCCATTTCCTTACGGCAGAAGTCCACCGTCTGATCAGTAACAAAACGCATCCAGTCCACATTCATGCCGTGAACAGCTCTTTCTCCGCGGCGCGTTGGTGTATCGACTTGGCTCCAATCGGTATAGGTGTGACTCCAGAACGTCGTCCACCAAGCATCATTCAATGCATCAAGTGTGCCATAACGCTGCTGCAGCCAGCCGCGGAACGCCGCGGCGCACAGGTCGCAGTGACATTCGCCGCCGAACTCATTGGAAATATGCCAGCCAATAACAGCTGGATGGCTCGAATAACGCTCCGCAAGCTTCGTATTCATAATTTTCACTTTCTCGCGGTACACCGGAGAGGAGAAGCAATGATTATGACGTGCACCATGCAGATTGCGAATGCCATTTTCATCTACACGGAGCACTTCCGGGTATTTGGTGGACATCCATGCCGGTCTTGCTCCGCTAGGCGTTGCAAGCAGTGCATAAATGCCATTAGCCGCAAAGCGGTCGAGTAATTGATCCATCCATTCAAAGGTAAAGACGCCTTCCTCTGGCTCAAGGGCAACCCAGCCGAAAATACCCACCGACATGACATTGCTGTGCGATAATTTCATTAAACGAATATCTTCCTCTAAAATATGAGGATATTTAAGCCACTGGTCCGGATTATAATCCGCGCCATGAAGCATTTGGGGAATTTTCGAGCTGATTGGTGGAAATTTGCTGCTCATCTGTTTAACCTCCTGTAATAGCGGCTCTCGTTTGACGAACGCCCATTCTTTAACTATATTCATATTATATAATTCGATTTATCGAAACTAAATCTAACAATATTCTTATCTCTATAAAAATATGAAACAGGATGTGCGGCAAATGGATACAATTGCATTCCCGCTTGTAACAGATACCGAGCTTGCGCTGCCGCTTTTCGTCGACATTATCGGACATTGGGGCAATCAGGAGACAATCGATCGCATGAACGGCTTTCCTCACTATCAATGGCTGCAGGTTGCTTCTGGTGAAGGCGAGCTTATTATCGGGGAAAAAAGCTATTCGGTAAAAAATGGCCAAGGCTTTTGTCTGTTCCCCGGTGTACCGCATCGGTATTATGCCACCCGCGAGCCGTGGGATGTACATTTTGTAAGCTTTGGCGGCAGCCTATGCGAAACGCTGTTCGAGCAGGCAGGCATTACTGAATCTGGCGTCTATTCAACAGCAGATGGAGAGGTATTGATTTCACATATGCGCAGCATCTACGCCATGTCGCAGTCGGACCGCCCTTTCCTCGGGCTGGAATGCTCGAAGCTGCTCTATGCGATGCTGCTCGATCTGATGAAGGTCGTTCGTGTCAGCTCTCATTCGGCGCATCAAAGCTTATCGCGGCTCCATCCCGTCATTCAGTACATTGAAGCACATGCTGGCAGCCTCATTACGATTGAGGATTTAGCAGGTGCGATTCATGTGACGCCGCAATACTTATGCCTACTATTCAAAAAAGCGATGCGCATGCGGCCGATGGAATACGTCAACCGCGAGCGTATCAGCCGCAGCAAGCAGCTGATGTTCCGCGAGAGCACGCTGAAAATGCAGGAAATTGCCAAGCTGTCCGGCTTCGACAGCGCAAGCTATTTCAGCTCCGTCTTCAAACGGCTGGAAGGCGTCGGTCCCGAACAGTTTAAAAAAATGCACGGCATGCGTTAACCCAACTATTCGCATAACGCTCGCTGAGACTAGACGCTTATTAGACACTCGGTACTGCGCCTAATTGGCTTGTTCGCCTTGCATGCCCACTAATGCAGCTAGCTTTCTAGTGGACTGCACGTCATGTTATAATGCCAGCATCTGCTTTATTTAATATGTCGTAACAAGTGGTTGTTTAGAAAGGAATGAAGAGAATATTGAATAAACCTACGATTTTTGAGGAAATCGATCGTCATAGCGAGGAATTCAAGGCAATTTCCCGTTCGATTTTTGCAAATCCGGAGCTTGGGCATGAGGAATTTAAAGCCTCAGCGGCGCTGTGTGCGGAGCTGGTGCGTCAAGGATTTAGCGTTGAACGGGGCACGCTAGGGCTGGCTACTGCTTTCATCGCTACCTATGATACAGGCAAGCCTGGCCCTGTCGCCGCTTTTCTTTGTGAATACGACGCTTTGCCGGAAATCGGCCATGCCTGCGGCCATCATCTTATCTGCATGATGAGCATTGGAGCCGCGGTTGGCTTGAAATCGGTTTTAGAGGCGGGAAGCATTCGCGTCTACGGTACGCCTGCGGAAGAAACGAAGGGCGCCAAGGTGCCGATGGCAGAAGCCGGCTTGTTCGATGATTGCGATTTCGCCCTGATGGCGCATCCTTATCATACGTTTGAAAAATCCGGCGAATCGCTGGCGATGGACGCTGTGCAGTTCGAATTTACTGGAGCGGCAGCACATGCAGCAGCAAGCCCATATGAGGGCATTAATGCGCTCGATGCGGTTATCCAGCTGTTCAACAGCGTCAATGCCTTGCGCCAGCAAACCCGCAGTGATACGCGCATTCATGGCATTATTGATAATGGCGGCAAGGCGCCCAACATTATCCCTGACTATGCCTCGGCGAAATTTTATATTCGCTCGGCTTCGCGCACGTATACGAACGAGCTGACAGCGAAGGTGCTTCGCTGCGCCGAAGGTGCAGCCCTGCAAACAGGCTGCGAGCTGCGCACGAACCATTATGAGCTGTCTTATGATGAGCTGCGCACGAATGAGGCGCTGTCGGAGCAATTTTCCGCCAACCTGCTTGCCTCCGGCATTCAGCCGGAAGAAATTCAAATCGGCAAGGACCATGGCTCGGTCGATCTCGGCAATGTGTCCACACACTGCCCAGCCATTCATCCTTATGTGAAAATCGTCGAGGAGCGTCTGCTGCTGCATACGGAAGGGTTCCGTGATGCAGCCATTACAGAGCAGGCGCTGGAGCGCATGATTTTCGGCGCGAAAATGCTTGCCGGAACGGCTGCGGATGTGTTCAATGACCCGGCTTTGCTAGCACGGATTAGAACGGAGTTTGAGCAGCAATCGTTAAATTTGAATTAAATCGGTAATATAAGCAGCGGTAGTCTAAGACTTGAAAGTAAGTCTTAGACTACCGCTGCTGTCAATTCATTTACGTTCTCTGATAGCCTAATAATCGAAACCGCCTACTCAGGCTTGCCACCAAAATGCTGTTGAATCTTCGCATAATCAGATAACTTGGTTAGAACTCGTACTGAAGCGAAAGATTAGCTTATCGCCATCTTCAGGATGATGTCCAAGCTCTTCGGAGTAATTCCCATTGGTACAAGTGTTAAGGGTGTTGCGCCAGAAATGTTTGGCGCGTTCGTTTCGGTCGGTGCAATTCGTTTGCAGCTCCCAATTTCCTGGCATTATTTTAATAATCTGCCGAAATGCTTCTTCTCCGATGCCCTTGCCTCGATAATTACGTAATAGGAAAAATTCATTCATGTAATAATGAATAGAGGGAGGACATGGTATGAAAGGCGGAGTCGCCACAAAGGCAAGACCCGCAGGCAGATCATCCACTGTGATAAGATACGGGAATAATACGTTTGGGTGCTCCCACCAAATATCAAAAACGCGATTTTGTTCAGTCAAGGTACGGGTATCATCATTTTCAAACACTCCATAACGATTAATTTTGTGTCTCCACACTTCGGATAAATCATGCAAATATAGAGGGTAAATGTTATTGATAATAAACTTCTCCTCTATACCGCATAGTCGAACGGTAACCTTTAATTGATTGATTTCATGATTAACGCGATCCATTTTGCAACCCCTCCGGTTTCGATACTCTCAATGATTGATATTAGTGAAATCACTGGTATGACTAATACCATGATTCTTTCCTAGCCTCAGTATAGAGTGGCTATCGAAACCTTTATAGGCAGAGTATTCGTCCAATCATTTCTTACCTAACAAAAGGCTCGTGTTGGTTTTATCCAACACGAGCCTTTTGTTAGGCTTTCGTATTATAAACAATTTTCTTAATGCTCTCATGGGATAGACAAAAGGAGCTCGCGAGCTCATCCACCGTTATGCGCTGTTGGAAAAGCTTCCGAATCTCTGCGTTTCGGTTCATAAGAAATTCACGATGTCCTGAAACATGTCCCCACTTTTTTCTACTTCCTTTGGGTGCGGGGATATACAGCGTCTTGCCTTGTATATATTTTTGAATTTCACATAGTAAATTTTCTGGTAAAACGTCACTTGCTGAAACATAGTTTTTCATTGGCTTCGCCCCTTCCTCATAATTAGCGATGGAAAGTTGCAAAGCCTACATGACTTACGATGTTTTAGCAGCCTTTTTTCGTTAACGTCTTGTTATACGGTAATAATAGGCTCCATGCAAACAACCGCGTCACTGTCATATAGACTTTGCATGGAGCGAGTCTCGCAACTTCGCATCGGTAAGCCTTCACGAAGCATGGTTTGACTAACATCCTTCATATCGATATCCCTCGTTTCCCATAAAATATGCTTTGTTATAACTATTTCTTCATGATGTGGATGAATTCCTTTTACATTTCGGCATATAAATCCTTCACTAAAATGACTCCTTCAGCTCCGGAATTACATATTGTGGCTCGCGTCCATATAGGCCGTCCACCAGATTGCGGGCGGCAAGCATCGCCATATTGAATCTCGTCTGATGAGTAGCCGAGCCAATATGCGGCAGCAGCACCGCATTGTCAAGCTGGAGCAGCGGATTATCCGGCGTAACTGGCTCTTTTTCAAAAACATCCAGCCCTGCGCCCCGTATCGTACCGCTTCGCAGTGCCTCTACGAGCGCCGCCTCATCAACCGTCTCCCCTCGCGAGCAGTTAATAAAGATGGCGCTGCGCTTCATCATAGCAAACTGCGCCTTGCCAATCATATGCTTGGTCTCCGGCGTTAGCGGCGTCATCAGCACGATGAAATCAGACTCTTGGAGCAGTTGATCAAGCGGGCTGTACTGAACGCCAAGCTGCTGCTCAACGTCTGGCTTGCGCGAACGATTATAATAGCTGACTTCCATATCAAACCCGTATTTTGCGCGTCTGGCAATGGTTTCGCCAATGCGGCCCATACCAATGATGCCAAGCTTGGCGTGATGCACATCAATGCCGAACAAGGATGTGCCGATGCCGCGCTTCCACTCTCCTGCGCGAACGAGCTTGTCAAGCTCCGCCACCCGGCGGGCAGCAGCGAGCATAAGCGCCATCGTCAAATCTGCCACCGTATCATCGAGCACGTAAGGCGTGTGCGTACCGATAATGCCGCGTTTTTTCATCGCATCCAGATCATTATTATTGTAGCCAACGGAAATGTTGCTGACTACTTTCAGCTTCGGTGCCGCCGACAGCAGACGCTCGCTGATCGCATTGCCCGCAGCAAGCAGCCCTTCCACTTCGCTAATTTCTTCCGCCAGCTGCGCGCCGGTAATCCCCTGCTCGCCCTCCCACATCCGGGTATCGCAATGCTCATCGAGGTAGTTTTTCACCTCTGGGGGTATTTTGCTCGAAATAAATACTTTTGGTTTCATGTTATAAACCTCCATTTTCCAGATTTCATGATGTTCCTGCTTTCCTGCTCTTGCCTTTAAGCCCTATCCACTCTACAATAAATCATATTGCCTCCCGGTACCAACAATCGATTTCGTTCCCTGAAGGAGGAGCAGCCTTGGAAGCCTTTAACGAGCAGGTTCCCTACGAGAACCCGTTGCTTTCTATCCGAATTTTTCGAACACAGCGCTCGACCAGCGAATTGATCAAATGGCATTATCACAAACAGCTGGAGCTCATCTATATTATAAAAGGCAGTCTCAAGATCGATATTGAGGATGACAGCCTTGATCTTGAAAGCGGAGACATCGTTGTCCTCGGCTCAAGCCAGCTGCATCGCGACCGTAATGTTGGCAAGCTGGACTATATTGTGCTGCAATTCAATCTCGAGGATTTTTTCGATAACAGCACCATTCCTTATATCCGCTATTTTTCCGAGACGGAAAATCCGCTGAGCCGCGCCAACTATATTTTTCGTGAAAATCAAGCAATTCGGCAGCAGGCAAGCCAAGCTATTACTGAGCTGCTGCATGAAGCAACCCACAAAGAAACCGGCTATGAAATTGCCGTCAGTATCCAGATCAAGCAGCTGCTGCTGCTCATGCTGCGCGGCGACAGCCAGCGCATCCTGGCCAGGCAGGATGATTTTGACCATATCCGGCTCAAGCCCGTCCTTGATTATGTCGAGAACAATCTAGGCGAACGCATTCAGGTGGAGGACATGTGCCGAATTGTAAATATGAGCTACTATTATTTCGTTAAGTTTTTCAAAAAAACGATTGGCCTTTCCTTTACCGAATACGTTAATTATCGCAAAATTAAATGGGCGGAGCGGATTTTGCTCACGAAGGACTTAAGCATTGCCGACGTAGGCGAGCGGATTGGCATGCCGAATATGGCCCATTTTTATAAAACCTTCAAAAAATACAACGACTGCTCCCCCAAGCAGTTCCAGCGCAAAATGCTGGAATGGGACCGCAGCTAAAGCTAATAGCTCCTCTGATTTAGGTTCCCATTTTCGTCTTTGGTTGTTAAGCTCTTAATCTTTGTTCTTTGTCTTTTGTACTTTTGTACTTTTGTTCTTCCTGCTCTTCAGACTTTGCTTTTTTTATTGTTTTTTAGGAGGAGCGAGGAGAGGAGGGGCTGGTGTGGAGAGGAGTGAAAGGTTTGAGCTGGAGAAGCGAAGCGTTCGCTTTTGCTGTCCAATTTCTACGATGCGGAGCATAGTTCAGAGAAATTGGGCAGCAATGGCGATCGTAGGCCAAACCTTTCACGCAGCGCAGCACAGCCCTTCCTCACCGAGCCGCCGCGCGCGTACACGCACCCCTAACAACCCATAAAAAAAGCTTGTCCACCTTAACTTTTAGGTGTGACAAGCTTTTTGTGCATAACGAGCTTATAGCCGACGCCGCGAATCGATTCGATTTGCACCGACTGCTGTCCCAGCTCCAGCTTTTTGCGAAGCGAGCTGACATGCACATCTACGGTACGCTGACCGCCAATGTAATCGAAGCCCCACACGACATTCATGAGATCGTCGCGCGTAATAACCATGCCTGGCCGCTGCACAAGATACAACAGCACTTCAAATTCCTTCGGACGCAGCGGGATCGATTCCCCATTCAGCACGACCTCATATTTATCCGGATAGATCGACAGCTCGCCCGCTGTAATGATCTTCTCTGTCGTTTCAGGCATCATGTTATCGTCCTGAAGCTGAGTCCGGCGCAGCACCGCAGATACGCGCGCCAGCAGCTCGGCAACGCCGAACGGCTTAGTAATATAGTCATCCGCACCATGCTTCAGACCTTGCACGACTTCTTCCTCGGCATTGCGGGCTGTCAAAATAATGACCGGTGTCCGCAGGCCATTTTGACGCAGGCGATTTAAAATGTCGAAGCCGTTCATTCCCGGCAGCATAATATCCAAAATAATGAGATCAAAACTGCGCTGCAGCGCAGTTTGCAAACCTTCTCCACCATGATCGGCGACCGTAATTTCGTAGCCTTCCTGCGTCAAATTGTATGACAGAAGTCTAGCGAGTGTCGGTTCGTCTTCAATGACAAGCACTTTATGCGACATGGTAACCTCCAGCATTATTACATTTATTCATCCCTATTCTAACATGAAATTATATAGAAGTGGTAAACCTTTTGCGCTAAACGTGAAACCGCTACTGCTGAAGCACGGGCAGCTCAATAATAAATGTCGTTCCACGGCCCACTTCGCTCGTTACCGATATCGTTCCTTTGTGCAGCTCAATCAAATGCTTCACGATCGACAAGCCAAGTCCCGTGCCGCCTGAACTGCGCGAACGCGCCTTGTCCACCCGGTAGAAGCGCTCAAAGATGCGCGGCAAATCCTTCTTCGGAATGCCGATTCCCGTGTCGCTGATACGTATGCGGATATGGTCCTCGTTTATGCCTTCCATTTTCACGGTCACCCGCCCGCCCTCTGGCGTATAGTTGATGCCGTTCGAAAGCAAATTCATCACAATTTGCCGCAGCCGATCCTCATCCGCTTCCATATATAGGCCTGCTTCCAGGTCCATCTTCAGCTCAATTACCTTGCGCGATGCCTCCGCCTCCAGCAGCTTGAGCGTTTTATCCATAAATATATCCATATTGACTGGTGAAAAATAAAGCGGAACCCGCCGCGACTCGATTTTCGACAGCTCCAGTATATCCCCGATCAACCGATTCAGCCGATCGCTCTCATCAAAAATAATTTGCAAAAACGAGCGCGAAGTTTCCGCATCATCTACAGCTCCTGCGATCAGCGTCTCCGCAAAGCCTTTAATCGCCGTAATCGGCGTTTTCAGCTCATGCGATACATTCGCAACGAATTCGCTGCGCATCCGCTCCAAGCGGCGAATAGCTGTCACATCCTGCAGCACGAGCAGCATTCCCTCATATTCTTCTCCCTCTTGCTCGATCGGCACCAGATTCAGCTCCAGCAGCCGCTCCTCGGGAAAATAGAACGTAACCTCCTCGCGGATATGCTCGCGAGTTTCCAGCCCCTCCTGAATCATTTGAGCCAGCTCAAATTGCTGTTTGCCTTCGGCGTAATGGCGCCCAACGAGCTCGCGTGCCGAGAAGCCAAGCAATTCCTCTGCGTGCCTGTTCATCAGCACGAAGCGGCCGGTACGATCAATCATGACGACGCCGTTGATCATGTTGTCCAGCACGCTTTCCAGCTGGCTTTCATTTTGGCGGATCTGCGTCATTTGCACCTGCAGGCTGTCTGCCATGGCGTTAATCGCATTGCCAAGCTCGCCAATCTCATCCTGCTTGGCTACCACCACGCGCGCCTGATAATCCATATTTTTAATCCGCTTCGCAACGCTTGTAATTTGCTCAAGCGGCCGCGTCAGACTGAGCGCAATACGGTAGCTGACAAAGGCAGCAGCCAAAAACAGCAGCAGCAGTCCGCCGCCAATCACCGTCCATACGTTGCGGATGCTCTGCTCTACATCACTGAGGCTCATCGCCAATCGGATAACATTGGAGTTCGGGTTGCTGCTATCGCTCAATATCGCCACATACAGCAGATTCTGGTGCAGCGTATCGCTTTCCCTGATCGTGCGGCCGACGCCGTCCTCGCGCGCTTCGGCTACCTCCGAGCGGCTGTTGTGATTGTCCATCGTGGACACTTCATGATCCGAGTCGCCCACTACGATACCATCACCGGAAATAAAGGTGACCCGTGCGCCGGTGAAGCCTTTCAGACTTTTTGCTTCCTCGGTAAAATAAGGCTCCACCTCGCTCAGCGTGCCCTGCTTCCATTCCATTTTCGCCAAAATGATGTGCATTTCCCGTACCATATTGTCTTCCAAAGCACTAATATGATTTTGCTTGAACGTATTTGCCATAATAAGTCCGGCCGCCGTAACGGATAAAGCAATCATTAAAATCATAATAATCGTCAGCCGATTTCGAAAGCTGTTCACACCAACCACTCCTCGTGTTCATTGCACTCGTTTATTATAAAATCAGGGGACTGGTGCTTCGCTGCGCGAAAGGTTGGTCTTCCGATCGCCATTGGTGTTGATTTTCCTGAACAATAGATACTCTATCGGAAGAAAAACAACACCAAAAGTAGATGCTTACGAAGCTGCTTTCCTACGGAAAGCTTTAAACGAACACTTCGTTTCTCCAGACCAACCTTTCACTCCGCTCGCACCGTCCACCTGTTTTCTAAAAAAACCTTGTCCATCCTGAACATCTTATCATACAGGTATAGAAAAATGGCACCTGCATTTTTCATAAAAAAAACCCTATAAGGATGCAGCGGACAGCTTATCTTTACAGATAAACTCGCCCACTGCAAGCCCTATAGGGATTATGCTCCGCTTTTCCGCAAAGGCAATGGCTATTCTAAAGCAAATATATTATTATTGTAAATTCGATTTACAAAGCCTTTTCATACCTTTAATAACCAAATACCTTCCAAGATTGGAGACCAATTAGCACCGACTCGTCGCCAGGGATAAGGACGCGAATGACTAGAATCAGGTGATAATGGAGTAAAAACACTGAATGCTTATTTGAGTCTAATTTCATTGATATTACAACCTTTTATTGTATACGACTGAATACTACAATTATAGTATTTCAAGTTGTAAGGGTCAATGTAAATCAGACCGTTGCCATTCATCCCCCCACTTTAGAAGAGGGAGAATTCTGACAACTAACGGTTAAAAATTGCGTCATGATGCAATCTTTCAAGTGCTCCTATATCCTTAAGTGTTCTCTCCTTTTTTGCATCTTTTGCAAAATAAAATGATGGAGCGTCGCCAGTGGCTGCTGCACCATAATAGACAGAACAACGGGTACGGCGGCCAGAGGGCTGAAATAGCCGAGCGCCAGCACCATGCCTAAGGAAATGTTGCGCATGCCTGTCGCAAACGATACCGTAATTTGCACTTCTTTGCTTACTGCACGCATCGTTCCGATAAAGCCGACAGCGTAGCATAGCGAGACGAGCAGCACAACGAGCGGCAGCAGCTTGAACAGATCGCCCTTAAGCTGCTCGGTATAGGGAGCAATTGCCGCCGCATTCAGCGCAACTACCGCCACAAAGCACAGCTTTGAAAGCGGCGCTGCTACCGGTTTAACCTGCTCCTGCAGCCGCCCTCGGCTCAATTGATGAAGCAGCACGCCGAGCAGCGTTGGCAGCACGATGATGAGCAGCAAATCCAGCATGAGCGGTGCGCTCTCGATCTCTACTGCCGTTTGAAAAAATAAATGGAGCCCCGCAGGCACGACGAACGGGCATAATGCCGAATCGATAACGACCATCGCAAGCATGAGCGGCACGCTGCCGCCTGACATGCCTACCCACAGAACCGTAGACACGCCCAGCGGAATAATGGTAAACAGCACAAGCCCCACCACATAGGGCGACGATGCGCCAAACAGCAGCGTGCCAAGGCCATAGGCGATAATTGGACAGAACACATGCGCGAGCAGAAACGTCCAGGCAAGCACGCCCGGCCTCTTCATAACCGCTCCAAGCTCCTTCACCCCGCAGCCAAGCGCCATTGTCAGCGTCACATAAGCGAACAAATAAGGCACGGCAGCCACCATGCTGCTAAGCCTATCGGCGAATATAAAGCCAGCAATTAACGAAAAGGGAATAATAACAAACATCCATTGCTCAAAATAACGGTTAAAAGCTAGTCCAAATGCTTTCGTAAGCCATCCCTCTTTTGTTAGGTTCTAGAAGTCTATACAAGCGGTGTTTTCAATAAAAATAAAATCAAGATGCTAGGGGCAGCCTAGCTGCACTTGCATTCAGCCTTTATAATAGCATAGAACAGCAAGCGTCTTTTGCTTTCATTTCCATTTTATCGCACAAAGGAGTCCGCATCTTATGGATAGTCATTTTTTTGCTTACATGTACCGCCTCAACTATATTGAGCGCTGGAGTCTCATGCGCAATACGACAAAGGAAAACGTCGCCGAGCACTCCTTCCATGTCGCCCTGCTCGTGCATATGCTTTGCGAAATCGGCAATTCGCTTTTTGAAAAGCAATATAATGCTGATCGCGCGGTGACGCTCGCTTTGTTCCACGATGCGACGGAGGTGTTTACTGGCGACATTCCTACGCCGGTCAAGCATCATAATCCTAAAATGCTCGCCAGCTTTCGCGAGCTTGAAGCGCTCGCCGCTGAGCGGCTGCTTGCCATGGTTCCTGAGCCGATGCAGAAAACCTATGCCCCGCTGCTGGGCAAGCACCACGGCAGCATTTCTTCTGAGGAGCAGACGCTTCAAGCGATGGTGAAGGCCGCTGATTTGCTCGACGCTTACTTGAAATGCCTCAATGAACTATCGGCAGGCAATCGCGAATTTCTCGTGGCACGGGGTCAAACTGAGCAAGCGCTGGCTGCATTAAATATGCCCGAGGTTGAATGGTTTCTCACCCATATGGCGCCAAGCCTCGGCATGACGCTTGATGAGCTGTCTGACTGAAGCTAAGCAGGGCTAGGCTGTGTCGTGCTGGAGACACTTATCCAAGCGTATTCATCCTGGCTGCTCCATACCTGAAATGGAAGAAAGGACGGAATAAATCCCGTCCTTTCTTCCATTCAGATTGTCGAGAAACCCTACGTCTTGTTCCAAGACGCTTGGGTTTCTCTTTGTTTTGGGGATCCAAACGAAGCTAAAGGAGGAGGATTCCTCTATTGCGCCCTCCTTTCAAGATAGAGGGCGATCTTCTTCATGTTTTGCACGGCTGCGGTCATCAGCGCTTGCTCCGTAGCATTGCGCAGTCCCCGCAACCGGCAATAGCGAAACCCATGGAGCTGTTTAGCATCCGCGAAGCTTCGCTCAATCGTCTCTTTTCGTTTTCGGTATAGCCTTTTGCCTGACTTGCTGAGGCGGTTTAATCGCACTTGCTCCTTACTATTCTCCCAGATGTGCCGCGTGACGATCTTTCGCTTGTTGCGAGATCGCGTACATTTTTCCAGGACAGGACAAGCGGCACACCTCTTCGGATCCGAAGCATAATGTCGGTACCCGTGACGATCCGTCGTGCGGTACACCAGTTCCTGCTGCTCGGGACAGCGGTACACGTTTCGCTCGGCCTCATACGTGAATTTCCACTTCGGGTACAACCCTTGCGTGGGATGAAATCTGCGATGCGCGATGACACCAAAGATTTTACGTTCTTCCAGCCCTTTGCAAATGGGCGTGGTCATGTAGCCTGAATCTAAAGCAACGGCTTCTACCTCAAAACCAAAACGTTTACGCTGACGGTCTAATCGAGAGAGATACGGGACGGAATCATGGACGTTGCCTGCGGTTACGAAAACATCGGTAATGAGGTTGTACTTCACATCAACGGTGCGATGATCCAAATAAAAGAAGCCTTCTGGCTTGCCTTCCCGAAACATATATCCGCTGTCCGGATCCGTTGTGCTCACCTTCACTTCCTTGTCCTCGTTCACCTCCTCCCGTGGTTTTAGTGCTTTTTTCCTTGGGTTTGACGATCCGTTTCAACGGCTGCATTTAGCTCATCGAGATAATCTCTTGTGTTTTGCTTGACTTGTTCTTTCGTGTATTTGTTTTTGTTCGCGTTCGCTTTGACATGGGTCGAATCCGAAACCAGCACACGGCCGCCAACCATGCGATGCGAGACGGCTTGCAGCACAATCTCATCAAAGATGTCTTGAAAAACAGAAGTATCTTTAAACCGGGTACGCCGGTTCCAACTAATCGTTGTATGGTCAGGCACACGATCCGTTAATCCCAGTCCTAAAAACCAACGATACGCGAGATTCGTTTGCACTTCGCGTTCAAGCTGACGTTCGGAACGAATCCCGTAGAAATAGCCCAGAAAGATCATCTTGAAAAGAACAAGCGGATCAATGGCTGGACGCCCGTTATCTTGTGAATACAGATGTCGAACCTTTTCATCAATAAAGGAAAAATCAATATACTTGTCGATCTTGCGAAGCATATGATCAGCAGGCACTAAGTCTTCTATGGAAACGAACTCGTAACTTTGTTGTTTATCTCGATTAGAACGCAGCATAGGGCGACACCTTCCGTTCGTATAAGTTATCTTTATTATACCATAGTAACGCGGTGTCGTGTTAAACCAAATGCTTATAAAGATGGCTGTCGAGACTTTCTCGACAGCCTGAATGGAAGAAAGGACGGAATAAATCCCGTCCTTTCTTCCATTTTTCTTTTCCGCTAAACAACCTTAGCTCAGTCACGCATCTTTGAAACATAAGTACTAACGGCTTCATAGAAAGCTTTCCATTCTTCACTCGGTTGTTCAGCTGAACTAGCCTCAGGCAATGGCGTTAGCTGATCGGCTAATGGCTGCATAGGGCTAAGCTCCTCATGCTCCTTGGCACGTAGCGCTCCGTTTGGCGCTTCGCCTCCAACTGCATTTGAAGCTGTATCCCATGCTTCGCTAGCTGCCGCCCCCAGCACCTGAGCCGTTGTCTGACCCTGGCCTTCTTCGGTCTCGACTGTCCCTTCGCCGCTTCGTTTGCGGCGCTGGGCCATTACTTTCGTTAGCTGATCCCTCAGCTTCTCTTCTGCCATCTGGCACTCACCCTTTCAGCCAGTTTTTCCGCAGCTCAAACAGCTCTTTCAGCTCGTCTGTCGACAGCTCGGTAATCCACTGCTCAGACTGGCCGACGACTTGGTCATTCAATGACTGCTTGCGTTCAATCATCTCATCGATTTTCTCCTCAAGCGTGCCTAGCGTAATGAACTTATGAACCTGCACCTCGCGCGTCTGCCCAATTCGGAAGGCACGATCCGTCGCTTGATTTTCCACTGCCGGATTCCACCAACGGTCAAAATGAAACACATGATTGGCCGCTGTAAGATTAAGTCCCGTTCCGCCTGCCTTAAGCGATAGAACGAAAGCGCTGCAAGGCTGCTCGGGATTTTGAAAGCCTTCGATCATCTCGTCGCGCTTTATTTTCGGCACTCCGCCGTGCAAATAAGGAACGCTCGTGCCCAGCCGCTCTTCCAGCAGCTTCTTGAGCTGATGGCCCATCTCAACGAATTGGGTAAAAATCAGGCAGCGCTCCCCTTCGGCAGCGACCTCCTCCACCATATCCATCAGGCGGGCGACCTTGTTCGAACGTTCTTCTTCCCACTGCTTCGCTCCGCCATTATCCCCTTCCATCAAGCCGGGATGATTGCAAAGCTGCTTAAGCCGGGTCAAGGAAGCCAGAATAAGACCGCGCCGCTGCATCGCTCCTAACGTATCGAGCTTCTCCAGCAGGTCCGAGACAATATTTTCATACATCGCGCCTTGCTCTGCCGTGAGTGTAATATACGTCTTCCCTTCGAATTTCTCTGGCAACGATAGCTGAATGGCTGGGTCTTTCTTAATGCGGCGAAGCATGAACGGCTTCACCCAGCGCTGCAAGCCTGCAATCATTTTCTCATCCCGCGTCCGCTCGATGGGAGCGACTACTTCCTTGCGGAACTCGTTCACCCCGCCCAAATAGCCGGGATTGATAAAATCATAGATGGACCACAGCTCCGTCAACCGGTTTTCCATCGGTGTGCCTGTCAGCGCCACTCGGTGGCGGGCAGGCAGCTTGCGAATGGCCGCCGACTGCTTCGTGTAAATATTTTTTATATTTTGCGCCTCATCCAAGCATAATGCATCCCAGGCTACTGCACCTAAGTCTTCTTCATCCAATTGGGCCAGCGAATACGAGGTAATAACCAGATCCATGTCACGGACTGCGTCCTCGAATGCTTCCCCCTTCTCCCGCTTAGGGCCGTAATGAAGATGAACCTTAAGCTGCGGAGCAAATTTCTCCAGCTCCTTCTCCCAGTTGCCGATAACCGAAGTCGGGCATACAAGCAGCGAAGGCGCATGAGCGAGCGCCGGGGAATTTCCCAGCTTAAGCTGCTCCTCGCGCTGTTCCTTGACGTAAACGAGATAGGCCATGAACTGAATCGTCTTTCCCAGACCCATATCGTCTGCCAGACAGCCGCCAAAGCCGAACCTCCGCAAAAACAACAGCCAAGAGACCCCTTGCAGCTGGTAAGGACGAAGCTCCCCAAGGAAAGCCTCCGGCTTTTCGATAAGCGGAATTTCCGACGTATGCTGAAGCTGCTCCAGCCATCTGGTCAGATGCTCATTGAGCTCTACTTCGGCCCGAAGGTCGTGTGCCTGCTCCTCCTCATCCTCCAGTACAGCTCCGCCCAACAGGTGCATTTCCATCACATCGCGGAAGGACAAGCCGCTCTTCTTGCCAATTTTCGAAACCCAGCTGCGGATCTGCGCCACATCCTGCGGATCTAGATGCACCCATTCGCCGCCAATCTTCATTAGCCGCCGGTTTTCCTCGGCCAGGCGCATAAACTCCGCCTCCGACAAATCGACATTGCCGAGCGCCATTTTCCAATCGAATTGCACGATTTGGTCGAGACCGAACATCGGCTGCGCATCCGAGCCAACCGATGATTTCACCTTCGCCTTCAGCCGCAGCTTGCGCGATCTAACAGCTTCCCACCAGCTCGGCAGCAGCACGGGGCAGCCTGCCTCCAGCAGCGTCAAGCTTGCCGATTCCATGAAGCTCCATGCTTCATTGTCCGACAGCCGAAGCTTAATTTGGCCAGCCGTCTCAGGCTCCTGCCAATCTGGCAAAGCGCTAACCCACTTCGCTTCCTCTTTCGCAAGCTTCGCGGGCAGCAAGGGCAGCCACTCTTCGGGCAGGCTCGCCTCAGTGAGCACCGAACCATCCAGCTCCGCCTTCCACGGCGGCTGCCTTTCAGGCTCTCCGTCCGCAGCCAGCTCCCACTCTCCTGCAGCGCTGCGCACGAGCGGCAGCCACTCTCCGCCTCCGCTGCGGCTTTGCAGAGCCGGCCGCAGCGTCCACTGCGGCTGCTCGCCCGGCTCAACGAGCTGCAAAGCCACCCTGAACGGCAGCGAATCTTTCCGCAGCCCAAGCGCAATCAGCCAATCTTCCTCCTCGGCTGCTTTGCGCAGAATGACGATTTCGCCGCCAGCAGCTGTGCCGACCTTCTGCCATGCTTCCGCAGCCAAGCTATCCGGCTGCTGCAAAACCTCCTCTACCGCGAGGCTTAGCCATTGCTGCAGCTCAACATCTCCCGCAGCTCCCGCTTCCTGAATAAGCCGATCCCACAGTGCGCCTGCCTTGACGCCTGCTTCTGTATCCGGCACATTCAGCTTCCATGCCCGCTGCTCCTCCGACCAGCCGCCCCAATCTGGCATAAACCAGCCTTGCAGAAGCGCCTCCCGGATCAGGGAAGCTAGCTCTCTCAGCCGCTGTGCCCGCTGCGTCCACTCCACCTGCAGCAGCCGTGCATACTTAGGCTGCGACAAATAATCAACTGCCAGCAGCGGCGACAGCAGCAAGGCTTTGCGATCGCCATGCTGGACGTCCTCCACTTCCGTGCCGTACCAGGATGCTTTGTGCCAAGCGAATAGCACGGAACGCAGACGCGTCGCCGACTCCTGCTGGTCGCCAGCAAGCAGAGCAATCCGGTATTCGCCGCTCTCCGCCTTCAACCAACAGGCGTCCATCGTTAAAATTCCAGTGCCAATAGATGCTCTCATGTCACAATTTTTCCTTTCCACAGCTCCTCTTGGAACGCGCGCAGCCGCTGGTATTTACGACCGATGCCCGTAATATAAACCTGCCATCTATCCATTTCCTTCTCGGCTTTATAAATACGCTCCAGCTTTTTAAGCTGCTTTACCGCCATCCGGTAGCCCTGGCGATTGCGCGAGCTGATCCAGCTGTCGATCGCCTGATGATAGAGCGGCATCATGACGCGCGGGTTCACCTTTGACACCTCACGTACATCCTGAATCGGCAAATCATCGGGCAAGGCGCCAATCAGCATTTGCAGCTCAGCCCATTCCTCGTATTTTTTCTGCGCAAACCAGTGATCCGTAAGCTCCGAATAAGAATGCGGCAGCAGTGACGTCATATAGGACGTCCATTTCAAATTCTCCGGTTGATCCGTATCTGCACGGCGGCATAAGGTCAGGAACGGTCCCACCGTCCTTCCGCTTCGAATCGCATAAATATGCTTGTAAAGATAGGTCATCCAAGCCTCAAACGGCTCCCAATCTCCTTCTTCCAGCCGCTGAGCAGCGCATGTATAGACCATTTTTTGCGAACCGCGAAAATCCGTTTCTCCGAAATGGGCCAAAGCTTCCTTATCCTGCCCATCAAAAAAATACATCATCGCAATCGCCGTATGAATAAACGTATCGTTTATTTGCTCATCAGCAGTTTCCGTCTGCTCACCTGCCGATGCAAGCATCGAGGCCAGCTCGCGCTGCTGCCAGTCCCGATTTTCCGACATCTTCCCGCACAGCGCCAAATAAATATAAGGCCAGTCGAATAGCTGCTGCTCCTTCCGCAGAGCCCGGTTATAGGCATATCCAACAACCGCATCAGCCCAGTCACGTTCGTCCTCCAGCATTTCGGCAGGGGCCAGCTCCAGAACGAGCGTATAATAATGCTCCAGCCATGGCTCAGCCATACGGACGAACGACATTTCGTGATAATAGCGGCTGAATGAATCTACCGCTTTAATTGCTTGCTCTGCCTGATCCAGCACGAATAATATGACATTCATCCAGTGCAGCCGCTGCTTTTTTTTATCCCAGTCCTTGGATGTGCCTTTAAGTGCAGACAGCACGGGCTGCAAGGAATGCAGCGAGTGGCGGCATACGCGCCATGAATCGCCATACTCCTGCTCCATCCACGCCTGCCAATCTGCTGGAGACGCATCCACGCCTGGGGTGGAGGCTGTTTTTCCCCGCTGCTCCACAACGACAGCCGCCCGCGGCGCAGGCTCCGGCTGAAGCCCTGTCAGGCGGCGATACGCAGACTCCGGCGTACCATGCAGCGCCTGGTTATGGTCGCAAAAAGCAAAAAATACAGCTGCCATATGCTTGCAGAAACCGCCATATGGACACGTACATCTGCTATAGGCATAATCCATCACATCAATGCTTACCGCATACAGCTCCGACCCTGCAACGACGCCTGTCAGCAAATGCTGATCGTGCACCTCTACTTTTCGAACATTGCCTTTACGAAAATATTCCCAGCCTCGCTCGACAATAACCTGCTGCATATGCTCCCTGATATTGCCCTCTAACAGCTTCAATAGCTGACCGTCATTTCTAGTCAAAGCTTTGTTCACCCGCTTCCTTCCGCTCAAGTAACATTCTTTCCATTATAACACATGAGAAGACGACTTTCCGAGAAGTCTATAGCCCTAGCGAGAAGAGACAATCAACATCTGTGAAAAGCTGCAAGCCCTCATCAGCTTTTGTTAGCCATTTAATCTCATTTAGACAAGGCAGCTATTCCAATCGAGGATACTGAGAGTAGGATTATGCCGAACAGAAAAAAAACAAGGCAACACCCCGCATTCAATGCCGGAGAATCGCCTTGTTTTAATTTATATAGCTGTTTCAATCAGCGTATATTTTCCAATCCCTATTTTGAAGAAGCTTCCAGCAAGCTCAGTTCAAGCCCTTCCGCCCAACTTAACAGAGCACTCTTTGACGTTTTTAGAGGGAAAAGCTGACCCTGATATTCAAAAATCAACAAATAGCGGTCTGTAGCCCGTTCATGCACCCATCGTAGAAAAAAATCCTCCTCAATATGCAGAAAATAACTGTTATATTTTTCTTCTGGAAAATGCTTTAGCAAATGTATAAATGCATGTACGACTCTATTCGTCCAGCCAAAACGACTTTCTCGCTCCGTTTTGTCATGACGCCCAAACGCAACAAATAGCCAGCTTCCCTCGTCAGGCTCGGCATCATGACTCAAAAAACGAAGCTCAATCCATGTCCCTTGTTCTTGTTCATCCCTAAGTACATCTTTCATCAACGGGTTACCTCCCTTACTTGAAAATCCATGTTGCCTTTTTCAATCTACCGTTGGAGATTCTTGTTTCGATAGCATTACCTGTTTCAGTGTAAGTCGAAATGACTGTATTACTATTTTTCTCTAAAATAACAACCAGTTTGTTGTTAGGATCGTACATGACACGAGAGTCAAAATCAAGATCGTCATATTTCTGTACTAATTTAATACCTGAGGAAATTTCACTTAGTAAATTATCCAGTGCGGCACTAGTAACGTTGCGTTCGACAGCTCTAACCATAGAATGGTAGGTTAATTTGGTCGTAATATTTTTAGCAGTTGTTTTGACCGTAACAGATGCTGTTGTCTTAATTGCATCTTTAAACACCAGTTTAAGTAGATGAAGAATAACACCGACAACCATAGGCTCTGCATTAGATTTTTGATAAAAGGAAGTTTCAGCATTCATTTGATTTTCCAGAGCATTGGCTTGAAGCGCACGCAGCATTTCCCGTTCGAACTCATCATGTAAAGCAGAATTATTTAGTTTGACAGTTCGATCCTCTACGTTTTGTGCAGACACTCCAGCCGTCAATAGTAAATTAACCATTATTACCAACGACAATGAAAGGGCAATATTTCTAAACAAACTTTTCAAAATAACATCTCCTTTTATATTCATAATTTTTCCTTAAATAACAAATAAATTTTACCATATTAAATTAAATATATCATCAATTACAATTTTGTAATTGTTTCGATTTTGTGAACGAATTTTCAGAAATTGCTTATAAAAAAAGCCTCCAGCCGAGCTGCTTAATCAGCAGTCGTGCCAGAGACCTTTAGGTAATACTCACTACCATTTATTAACCCTGAAATACCGTTTTAACCGTCTGCTCCACCTGCTGCAGGTTCGCCTTCAGCTCAGCTTCGCCGATTTGGCCAATGCTGCCAAAGAACAAATGTCCAACAGACTCAATGCCGACAAAATCAAAAATGCCTGTATCGGAAGTGATTTTCATACCAGCGGTCATGCCGATCTGATCATAAATTTCACTTGGCGTGCCGTGCGTGTTAATGATGAAGCCTTTTTTGCCGGTAAGCAGCTTGTCAATGCCAGTTTCTCCGTAAGCATAAGCGTAACCGTATGCAAATACGCGATCAACATAACCTTTCAAAATAGCAGGAAGACCCGTCCACCAAATCGGATAAATAAAAGTAACCGTATCAGCTTCAGTAAGGTACTTCTGCTCTGTCAAAATATCTTCCGGCGTCTGGCCAGCACGCATGGCTGCTGTGTCTTCCGGCGTCAGCACCGGCTGAAACTTCAGCTCATACAGGTCACGCACCGTTACTTCATGGCCTTCTGCCTTCAAGCTTTGCACCGCTGTGTTCAAAATGGCACGGTTGTAGCTATCTTCATTCGGATGGGCAAATACGATAAGATGTTTCATGGGGAAATCCTCCTAAATAATCATTATATTTTTTAAAACTGGGTGTGTACTTGCTCCAACAGCTGCTCTAGCTGCAAGCTCTGTTCTTCGCTTAAGCTGCCATAAATCGTGTCATTAACCTGCTGGGAAATAGCTACAAAAATCGGTTCCAGTCCCCGGCCCTTCTCGGTCAAAAGGATCAGCGATACGCGGCTGTCTTTCTCGTCCTTTGTCCGATCTACAAAGCCAAGCTGCTCCAGCTTGTTGATGAGCACGGTGGTCGTCGGCTGTGTGCGATGGATTTTCTCCGCTAATGCCTTGACAGACAGCGGCTGCTTCTCCCGATAGAGAAACATGAGTATATCACCATGGGAAGGCACAATTCCTGTAATCTGATTGGCTTCCAGCTCTCTGACAATCAGCTTATTCGCTTTGTCTCGAATTTTAGCAACTAATGATAAGGCGTTATGTTTTATCATAATGCGATTATACATAGATGTCTATGTATTTTCAAGCACTTATTTTTCACTGTTAGCATTTCCCCCGTTTCGCTCCAAATACTCTTTATAAGTGGCTTATTTATAAAATAAAGCAGCTCCCGGCTTTCATAAGGAAAGCAGGAGCTGCAGCGCCGCAAAACGATTATATTTTATGAGGAATCGTGATAAAAAAGGTCAGACGGTCTGGTCCATCAGCATAAATGTGTATGGTGCCTTTATATTTGTCTACAATCGACTTCACAATGGACAAGCCAAGCCCTTGGTGATCCTGCTGATCCTTCGTGGAATAGCCCGATTGGAAGAGCGGCATCGCCGCCACCTTCTCGGCGTCCTCGCAAGTATTCGTAATCGTGAACTCAAGCATGCCATTTCGCTGCAAGCCTTGCAGCTCCACTACTCGCATGCTCTCCGGATATCTCATCGTCTCATCAAAAGCATTGTCAATGAGATTGCCAAGTATACGATTCAAATCGAGCGTCTTGACGCCCATTTCCAGCTTGTCAAAGCTCGTAAAGGTGCACTCTAACATAATGCGGTAGCTTTCCGCCTGCGATGTTTTCGAGCGAATAAGCGCGGCAATCGCGGGATTGCCAATATTAATAATGTCGTTCATTTGCCGAATTTCACCCGTCAGCTCCTTCGTATAGGCAATGAGCTCCTGATGCTTGTTTAATTCCGCAAGCGAATGAATGGTCTGCACATGATTAAGAAAATCATGTCGCTGAGCCCGAATCGATTGAAACATCTGATTGATTTCATCGACGTACGTTTGCTGGGTGACCTGCACCGCATTTTCGCGGGAACGGCGGTAATAGTTCATCACGACACCTGCCGTCACCAGACTTAGTGCTGTTACAAGAACAATGATGATGGCAATATTCAACAGCTGCGTAGACATCTGGTCGCGAATAACCTGATAATCGGATACCAGCGTCAGCACATAGCTGTCCATAGGCACGCCGTTCTCATCTACAATATTCAGTCCTTTGTCCTCGGTAAAGACGGGAATGAACATTTTGAAAACATGCTTGCCGCCCACTACTTCATCCACGGTTACTCTTTGTTTCGTATTGAAGGCCTTCGATACGTTAGCTACGTCGCCGTCCGCAACATAATTGTAGCTTCCATACAAGATCGGCTGCTGCAAAATATGCTCCTGCACGTCGCCGTTCGGGTGAACCGTCTCGAAGGGCCCTTTCGCAAACGTCTCCGGATTAAGCACCGTGACCTCTAGCAGCGCCTTATTGCTTTCAATCGTCTTCTTAATCAACGAATCTACACCCGTCAGCTCCTCATATTCCGCCAGCTTCGTGTAGCTGACATAAGGATCGGTTATGTAATTCGTCGTCCCGTCAAAATAATAGCCCCATTTATAAATGCTACCTGGGTCGGTAGAAGCCACCTCGAAGGGACCGCTCCAAAAGTTGGGCAGCGATTTGCCTAGCCAGTCAATTTTCACATTTCGCTGATCGAACAGCTGGTTAAACACGACAAACCAAGGATCCCATGATTTCGTGCTTTTGCCAAGCTGCGTCTCATCGGACGATTTATACAGTAAAATATCGTCCTTCACGCGCTTAAGCAGCGTAATATGATTGACGCCAAGCTTCTCGCTTAGCTCCACAAGCTGCTCGTTCGTGACTTTATCAACGTCGGGATCAAGGGCATATTGGGCAGCAATCGATACGACCCGAAGCTCATCGCCGATTAAATCCTGATAACGCTCCGCCCCTAATCGCGATTGCTCCACTGAAAATTCAATTTGCCTGGCTACGGCGGCAACTTCCCGATTCAGTGCATCCTCCAATGATTCTTTCGTTAAAAAATAATAAGCTGTGTTGTTCAATAAAATAATGACTACAATAACTGAAATCGCCATAAACCATATATTCCGCTGCATGTATTGCTCCTCTATCTTCTACGCTATTAACTAGATTATGTACGATTTTTAGGCAAACGACAATAAACGTTTTTCATACGCCGCTTTGTAATCTTTGCCATTACTTGCTCCATCTTCTGAACCATAGGCGAAGCGCCCATTTACGCTCTCCGCGTTTTTTGTATTTCGGCAGCGTTCGATAAATGCGCAATCCTTCCTCGATTGCCTCTTTCGCATCCTGTTCCTTACCCATCGCCTTATATATGCCCGCCAGACGTTCATAAGCCTCACAGGAAGACGATTGAATGCGCTGAAACGCTTCAATATAGTAAATAGCCTGAGATGCATCTTTGCCTGCATACAGCGCAGCCAAACGCAAATACGGCGCGCCGTATTTCACCCGTTCGTTTAGCGCAAGCGCCCGTTTAATGGCCTCTTCGCCGCGTTCCATCTGCCTCGCCTGCAGCAAGCAAAGGCCTAGATCATCCCAATATTCAGCGGAATCCTCAAGCGTATGCTCCATTGGAGAAAGCCAGCCTAGCGCTTCGTTATATTTTTTCTTCTCGATTAAAATTCTCGCGATTTCCTGTTTGGAGGACACATCGTTAGGCGCCATGTCAACATGACGTCTTAGCTTCCTAAGCTGGCTCGATCTGCGCAAAGGCCGTACAAAGCTTGGCGTCAAGCCGACAAATCGGCGATCCAGCGCATACAAAATAAGCAGCAGTACGATAATCGCAATAAACGGATTTCCCGTGAGCCAAGTCAAGAAGAAAAATAAAAAGATTTTACTCATTCGTTCCTCCCATGCCTGAATAACACCGCAAGCGTTCAGTGGAACAGCTTCGGCGTCAATTGGTTAATTTTTTCATCTATCATACCATAAAATCCGCCGATTGCGCCCATTTTCTCCGCCAACAGCACCATTGGCACCTGTCATTCATACTATATTTTGACTGTATCCCTTAACCTTGTTAAACCATAAAAACCCAAGCAAGGAGGGGTGACTGAAAAGGTGAAAGGTAGCGACCATAAGAGCAAGTTTTTACTGACACATCGTGAACGCGAGGTATTCGAGCTTCTAGTCCAAGACAAAACAACACGAGATATTGCGCAACAGCTGTTCATTAGCGAGAAGACCGTCCGCAACCATATCTCTAATGTGATGCAAAAATTAAACGTTAAAGGTCGTTCGCAAGCGGTTGTCGAGCTAATCAAGCTCGGGGAGCTGCAGATTTAATTCACGGCTCTCCCTTCTTCATTGCTTTGGCAAAAGCCATTTGCTAATAGGTTGTTACCATTTATGGTATTTCGCGAGGCAGCATAGTGCGCTATGCTGTCTTTATTTTTTTGTGATTAAAAAAACAGCAGCAAGCAGCTTGTCCTTATGGCTTCTGCTTGTTGCTGTTTATCCAATTCTAGTAGTAATAGATCCAGCTTAATGATGAATCTGCATCGTTCCAAAGTCAGCTTTCAGCTTTGCTTTTATCATAAAATCAATTCCTAAGATGCCATCAAAACCGTACGTTTCCTGAATAGACCCAAGCTGGACAGAAAATGAATCCAAGGGAATATGCTCTATTTTCAAATCAGGAATGGTCTGCTCGTAGCAGATTTCGCTTGTTCCGCCCACCCCATACATCCGCTTGGCTTTCCCATTCATAAAATCAATGTGAATTCCAATTTGAGAAAGCACATCCGTATCAAAAACAGTTGCAGCACATCCTGAATCGAATAAAACATTAGACAAGGTGATAAATTGATCTTGATGCTTCAAAGCCAAGGAGACAATGGGCAGACCATTTATAAGTTGAATCTTCATGAACGCTGCCTTATTCCTGTGAAAAACTCTTCAACCTCTTCCACATCAGTCCGGCTAGTATGAAATACATATAATTCACGCATTGGATATTGTTTATGAAAATGTTTATAACCGTCCCACGCTTCCTGAGGGTTATCATAATCCTGAATGATCGCCATATCTTGAAGTTTGCGAATTCGGTTGCTAGAGCTAGCTTTAATCGCTTCCACCAAAACAAAACGTTCCGGAAGTGAATGAGTAATCTCTTCCCATTTCATTGGCTTCACCTCGCTCTGATTTGTTTCAATTATTATACCATATTGCTGAGATTGGTAGGAAATTGGAATTGAAAAACAGGTTCATTATGTTGCTACTACCCCTCCGAAACCTCCGGCAATTCCACCTTCATGCGCTGGAACAAAGCAAATATGACAATACTGGCCAAAATAATGACTATCCCCGACCAAAAAAACCACACCTGTACGCCATACTTATCGACAATAGGTCCTGCTAATGCTAGCCCAATCGGGGAGGAGAGCATCATCACGCTGGTGACGAGCGAAATAACGCGTCCCAGCATTGAAGGCTCAAACGCCCTTTGAATCATGGCCATATAAGGCCCATTGAAGAAAGGTGCTGCCGCTCCCATAAAGAAAGATACGATCACGAACAGCACAAAAGCCTCCTTGCTGATCACACCGCTCAGCACACAGGTCAGACCAATCATGGCCAAGCTCAGGCTCATATACGTAATGTCCTTCCATTTTGAAGCGACGACCGAAAGCAGTACACCACCCGCAATCATGCCAATGCCAAAAATCGCTTCAACGAGGCTTGCACTATATCCCCCACGCCCGAAATGAGACAACGTCATGTAAGGAAACAATGTCGCCAAAGGCATAAATACGATGCTGAAAATAGCTGTAGCTACCGTAATTACGACAATTGGCTTTACTTTAATGAATGCATCCCAGCCCAGCTTAAACTCCTTGAAAAAGGATGGCGCTTGTGTTGTCTCCGACTTTGGCTGATGAATCCTCACGAACAATAGCATAACATTGGCAATTAATGCCCCTGCCACATCAAGGAACAACAACGCTCCGAGCGAAGTTGCTGAATAAATAGCAATGCCAAGCGCCGGTCCGATTACACTGGAAAAGGAATAAACCATCTGCTGCCAGCCCGCCACACGCGTCAACTGATCCTCAGGTGCCATTAATGGGATCGCAGCTTGAAAAGCAGGCGCATGGAATGCAGAGGCAGCAGAGCGAACCATTAAAATAACGTATACAAACGCTAGACTCGGCTCGCCAAAAAAGAAATACAAGCCTAAAATCAAACTAAAAAAGGCAATTGCACTATCGGCTATAATCATCGTCAATTTACGGTTCCAGCGATCCAGCCATACGCCAATAAAAGGCCCTAAAATCGCCTGTGGCAAAAATCCAGCCAAGCCCGCGATCATTAAAACCGAAGCGGACCCGGTCGTTTGCGTCAGATGCCAAATAACCGAAAATTGTACCATCGAACTCGTCAATATGGAAAAGATTTGTCCGCTGAAAATAATCGCGAACGTTTTTTGCCATTTAAGCTGCATGGATATAGTCTCCTTCATTCATTTTGACTATGACATATGCACCTTAAATTAACGTAAACGCATGGAATGGGTCAAGAAAGACACCTCCTAAAATTTAGAATTATTATAGCAAATAATAGTGATGCAGAAAAGACAAATTAAATAAACACAAACAAAAGCAGCCGGCTCTACTTCGCCGGCTGCTGCTATCATTTTGATGCTTTAGCGTGAATCACGCTGAATGCTTCATGCCCTATTTTTCACTAAACGTTAGTCGTAAATCATCGGACTGCTTCTGTGCGCATTTGTGTAATTATCGCGGTCTGTACGGTCGGTCATGCTGCGATAGTTCATGTCGCCACCATAATTGCGCGTTTCAATTTTGTTAGCGTTGGCCGGGAACAGACGCTCCGCCATGGCATTAAATTCAACCAAGAAGCCTTGGATCGGATGGCCATTGCGGACATCTGTCATATAGCTGGTCATTCGGCCGACAAAATCCGGGTTTGCCGATACGTACACATTGTCCACACCTGGCTTCACCCTTCTGACTTCCTTGGCGATGTCGGCTTTAATTTGAGAGGTCAGCGCATTTTCGCCTGTGCTCATCGTATTCATGCGGCGTTGGTAATTGGAGCCATCTCGGCCCATGTAGCTGGAGTTTGTGCGGCTCATCAGTTTTTTATCGCCATTATTTAAATTGTCCTCAAAGGATACGGCCACATAGGCATTGTTATCGGTCAGCAAAACATTTGCTGATCTAACATTATGCTTATTGGCAATGCGCTTCGCAATTTCTTCGCTCATTTCCATTTTATAATTTTTATGACTCCCGACAATATTGTTGCCCCGAATGTTTTTGCCGTTTACGTAGTTTTTTTCATTCATATGATCGTTGGCAAAACGATCCTTTAACATTTTGTTGCCATTTGCATCTTCCCTTACCATTTTGGTGCGAATGTTCTTATTACCTAAATCCCCTTGATTGGCTGCACAGCCTGTCAGCATAGCGCTAAGCAAGGCGCCTGCGGACAAGACAGCAAGAAAATTCTTTTTACGCATGTGCCGTATTCCTCCCTTGTTGTTTACAGGCCTCATGACCCGTTATTAGGATGGGCGTCCGGGATTCAGACTATGCACGAGTTGGACTTGACAAATTGTATGGAGAGGAGTAATTTAATATCAGGTATTAGCATCTGGTACTAAATTGTGAAGGAGTTGTTTTCAATGACTATTTCCACTCTCGTTCATTCCCATGCAGCAGTAACCGCTATCGGCACTTATGTACCTGAACGCATTTTAAGCAATCAAGATTTGGAGAAGCTTGTAGATACTTCGGATGAATGGATTTTTCAACGCACAGGCATTCGCGAACGCCGTATTGCGGGAGAAAGGCAATATGCAAGCGATTTGGCCATTGAAGCCGTCCATGATTTGATCCATAGATATGAAAAAAACGTTCATGATGTCGACTACATCATTGTCGCGACCTCTACACCGGATACTTTCGTCCCAAGTGTAGCCTCACGAGTGCAGGCCGCATTCGGCATGAAAGGCTGCGGAAATGCTGATTTGCAGGCTGCATGCGCCGGCTTCACTTCCGCCCTGCAAATGGCAAACGGCCTTTTGCTTTCCAAGCTATGCCGCAAAATTTTAATTATTGGCACTGAAACCCTTTCGCGTGCTACAGATTATACAGACCGGACGACCTGCATTTTATTCGGCGATGGCGCAGGTGCCATGCTCGTTGAATCGACCGATACGGGAGTAGGAGTAGATATTAGCACGACTAACTCTGATTCAATACTTTCTGCTGGCGACATACTGGCTTCGAATGCAAGCACCGATGGCGAGCAGGGCCATCATGTATACCGCAGCAGCCTGGCGCCGCACATCGGCAGCTTCGAGCTTTCCCAGAACAGCATGCTCGTCCAAAACGGCCGGGAAGTGTACCGCTGGGCATTAAGCCGCGTAGCAGCAGGCGTTCAAGAGCTGCTGGACGGCAGCGGCTACACCGCTCAGACGATTGATTGGTTCGTTCCACACAATGCCAATCAGCGTATAATTGATGCTTTATGCGAGCGTATCGGATTTGAAGCGCAGCAGGCGCTGTCCAGCATTGAGCATTATGGCAACACCTCTGCCGCTTCCATTCCGCTAGCGCTCGATGCAGCCGTCAAAGACGGCAGAGTGCAGCCGGGTCAACTGCTGCTGTTGTACGGCTTTGGCGGCGGACTTACGCAATCTGGCGTTATTATGCGCTGGTCCATTTAAGCCTCCGCAGCCAAAGCAGCTTGCCTCATGCCTCATTAAGCAAATAATATGGACAGCATCGCATGCAGCCTATGGGCATAAGTATGCTCGCTCAGCGTGCGATGCATGCCGCGAATCGCAATTTCCTTGCGTTCATTTTCATGATTCAAATAATAGTCCAGCTTTTCCACCATTTCCTGCGGCGATTCATACGTAACAATTTCCACACCAGGTGTGTAAAAGGAAGCCAAATCCTCCCGCACATCCGTTAGCTGGAGCACGGCGCAGGCTGAAATTTCAAACGTTCGCGGATTTGGAGAGGAAGCTGCTACGCCAAGACTGTTGCTATTGAATAAGACATCATCGTGAGCTCGATGCATGTTGATGACAATTTTTGAAGCATTATAAGCAAGCGCCGTATCCTGCGGGCTCAGCCAGTCTCCCAGATTGATTTTAGATTTAAGCATGTCGAATTTTTCCAGACGATCCCACCATATTCCCGATATGAGAGTATCCTTGGAAGCTAAATAAGAGGCTACCTCATTAAAATAGTGCACTCTGTTCATGTAGCCTGAGCCGATGAAGCTGATTTCCTTGCGTTTGCTGCGCTGCGGGTTCATCGGCCTGAATTGGGCAGGCATCACACAGAACGGCAAATAATGCACATTGGCACAGCCTAGCTGCTGATAAAGCGCCACGCTATTTCGATCAAGCGTAAACACGGTGTCATAGTGCGGGGCAAGCGTTGTTGTAATATCCGCATAATAAGGATCATCTGTAAACCATATGGCAGTCCGAATATCCAAAGCCCGCATAGCATCAATCTGCGCCACATCAAACTGCAGCCCATCCAGCACAATCACGTAATCCGGCCGCACCCGTGCAGCGACTTCTGCTACAGGCTCCCCCGTTTGCACGACCGTTAGCTGAGCTACCATTCCCGTTAACGTGGCGGCAACCGCCTCATCAAGCGGCGAATAAGGAAATCCCTTTCCCGTAGACACATACATGACATGAACAGGCCATACTCCTGCTACTGGTGGAATACGGCTAATAACCGATTCGCATTGGCCAAACCAATAACCATCCCCCCAGCCAGCATGGTAGCCTGCGGCTCTCCCTAGCTCCACTTCAGTAGGCGGCCGCTCCCTTTTTCGCAAAACCGATCGTTTAGCCATTAGGCTCCTCCTCCTTCATAATAAGCTGCAATAGCTGCACAGCACGCGATCTGAAAGTATGGTCCCGCAGCGTGCGGCGCAGCCCATTCACTGCGATCCGGCTGCGCGCTTCCTCATTTTCCAAATAAAAATCGATTTTTGCCGCAAGCTCCTCCGCATGCTGAAACGTTTCAATTTCCTGGCCTAAGGTGTAATAATGCGGCAAATCCTCACGAATATCCGTTAGCTGAAAGGCGCCACAAGCGGCAATTTCATATGTTCGCGGATTGATAGAGAGCCCTGGGCTTTGAAAAGCATTAAAATTGTCTGAGCCTATCTCTGTTGTTCGATGCATGTTGATGACGATTTTGGCGCTGTTATAATAGGGGATTGTCTGCTTTGCGCTTAACCAGTCGGTATGGATAAACGGCTGCAGCCGCTTATAGGCCGATAAACGCTCCCACAGCCCTCCGGACAAAAAGATTTTGCGCCTCTTAGCCAGCAGCCGCTCGCTAATGGCATCAAGGAGACCGATCCGGTTCCAAAATCCTTGCCCTATGAAGCAAACATCGCTGGCAAAAGCTGAATCCGTTCGCTGCGGCCGATATAAGCCGGTATGCACTGCCAGCGGCAAATAATGCACATTTGCGCAGCCTGCACTGCGATACAGCTCAAGCGTCCCAAGCTCATGCGTTAGCACCACATCATAATGCGGCGCCGCTATAGCCGTCTTCTCCGTCATATAAGGATCATCTACAAACCACACCGCTGTGCGGATGCCCTGCTGCCTGACCGCGGCGATCTGCTGCAGATGATTGGCTGGAAAAGTATGCAGCCCATTCATCACTAGCACGATGTCGGGGGAAATGGCTGCCGCTTGCTCGGCAAGCTGTTCTGCGCTTCCAACATGAAGCTCGGTTACACTCGCCTGCAGCGCCTCAATGAGGCCTGCGTCAATTGCCTCAAAACCTTGCGGAATATAGAGCATTCGCAGCGGAACGGGTGTCAGCTCCGGCGGGGGCAAAAGTCCGCTTACCGCTTCGCAAGCTCCATCTCGCCAGCCGGTATGAAAGCCGGTTTCATACCCACTTTGCCTGACTTGCTTGCGGGAATTATCTTTTCTGGCCATCATTTGCTGCACCGCCTTGCTTCGTTATCAATCGCTGCACAACACGCTTTCATTATGTATATGACATTAAGCAGCAAGTCTAAGCGGCACTTATCCCTGCATCGCAAAAATTGGCGTTTAACCTGCTGTTTCCGCCAAGATTTTTGCCATATCGTGATACGGACACAGCTTGTCCTCTCTATTTTAAAAATAGCCCTGGCCTGCCGGGTGGCTGAATAAACCATCAAGCAGGCCGAGCTAATTTAAAAATAATATCCGCATTTTTCACTAAAGCATGACGAAGATGACCGCTACGGCGTTTGCTCATACGCGAGCTGATGTCCATCTTCGAAGCCTTTCGCAAAACCTGCATTATAACCGGTATTATACGTCTGGTTGAAGCCCTCATTAAAGGTTTCCGTCCCGATCACACGCTTTCTGATCACCTTCCTGCGACGGCGCAGCGATGAGCTGCTCCCTCTCTTTTTCCCTGTTGCCTTGCGCGTTCGCGTGCTTTTTGAGCGACGCGATACAGCTTTGCTGGCGGAGCGTTTCGTCGCCCGCTTGCGGACGGACACGCGTTTTTTTATTCTCAATTCCAATTCCTCCTGTTCACTTGCGGGTGCCACCGCACCTGCTTTCCTCGCAGCTCGTTACGGAGCCAAGGCTCGGGCGGCTTGCCCGTCCTTACCCGGTAACTGCGCACAGGCCAGCCTGTCACGCTCTCAGCTAACTGCTCCTGCATGTTCGTCAATAGTCGTACATTTTCGCCAATTCGCTTGGCTGTTTGAGGGGCGAGCTCGGCAACATCAGCCACGCTGTTCAAAATGCGGGCAAGCGCGAGCTGGCTGCGCGCAATCGAAGCCAGCACCTCCAATTTAACCTCGCGCTCGCGGCGCACCATTTCCCTCAATTCCCGCCTCCGAATCCGCCGCCAAAGTGGAAATCCGAGCCGGAGGAATGGCCTTCCTCCCCATCTTTCTGCAATACGGCTTTGAGTACGGATACGATGCCTTGGCTCATTTTGTTAATGCCTTCAATCGTCTCGACCATCTGGTCATGTACACCTAGCGTCTGCTTAAGCTGCGTCTGGTCGCCTGGAAAAGTGCCCGTATGAATATGATTGCATATCCAGTTGCGGGCCTTCTCCGCTTCCTCCGCCTTCGCCTCCAGAATTAGCGCCACGTTCCACTGCATATTGGCTGTAGCGCCCAACATGCGCATATAGGCTTGCTCTCGGTCCATGACATGCGCTCCCCTTTTCGCTTCGTCATTCTTCCTCGCTTGGGTTCAGCTCTTTTATCGTATAAGACAGCTGAGATGCCAGCGTCTCCTGCAGCTCAGCCATGCTGTTTAAATAAGCAATCACGCTGCCCAGCAGCGCTTGCGATTCCCCAAGCAGATCGTCCACGCCGCCCAAATTCGGCCCATGATCAGGGAGGCTTTTCACAATTTCGGCCATTCGTACCGTGACATGGCGCTTTGCTTCCAGCACACGTGCCATCTGGCTGTTGGAATGGGATAAATGCTCAATAATTTCGGTTACGATATGCTGCATGGCCAACAATCCTCCTTCGGGCTATGGCTTGGCCCTGTGCCGCCACTTGAATAGGTGCAGCTATTTACAGCATATGCACGGCGATACACAGTGATACTTGGCGCCGAACAGTGGCTTGATAACCATTCTAAAGTTGTTGGCGGAGCTTGACAGCGGGAATAATCGGCAAGCCTTCCGGAATGGCTTGCAGCTGCTCCATTGTGAGCTGGACTGACGGCCTTGCCGTAAGCGCCCAGCCCTCATAAGCGGCTTCCGTTATCATTTTCCGCTTCAAGCCCTGCTGCATATAATAATGAAAACCATCAAGTCCGCTAACGATTTTGCCATGAAGTTCACTGCCTTCCATCGCCAGCATTTGCTGCCGCCTTGCATGAACTTCCTCGCTTGAAATTGGCGGTCCGATTGCCCATCGTCTGATATCAATCTGCCCGATGTGACTGGCTTCTCCAGCAAATTCGCCTTCAACAGGGCGCCTGACGCCGCCTTCAATCCAATACACTGAACCTTTTATTGAAGTAACAGCAATGCTGTCTGGGTAATAGGCTGCTTCCCCAAGCACAGCGATCTCAGCCTTTAGTGCAGGCTGCTCGGTGAAGCGATGCTTCATGACGCTGACCAGCTCATGCGGATTGCCCCATTTATTCATATAATGCTGCAGGTTTCGGTTATTAACTTCCTCAAGCTGCGCACCTAGCGCTTTGATGCTGACGCTGCCAAAATGATGAATAAACGAATCGCGGGCAATGACAAGCGAATACCCTAGCAGCTTCACCCGAATGTTATAGTCATCGTCTTCAAAATTGCCGATTTCAAAGCCTTCATCAAAATAACCGATTTTCTCCCACAGCTCCCGCCTTAGCAGAAGGCAGAAACCCGTCAGCCGATCAACCTGCTGCCAGCGTCTAGAATCCGGCACATTATTCAGCCTTGCAAAGTCTGGCATATCCGCAACATTCGTATAAGGAACCTCTATCAGCTGCTCGCCGCCGATATAATTCGTGACAGGCCCGACCATGCCAATTTGCGGATTGCTGTTCAAGCAGGCCATCATATTGTCCAGCCAATTGTCGGTTACGAGCGTATCATTGTTCAAAATAAGCATCATCGTGCCTTTAGCCATCATCATGCCTCTGTTGACCGCTCCAGCGAAGCCAAAGTTTTCGCTTAAAATCCGGTAGCGCACCTGACCATCAAGCTGGGCCAAATAGCTCCCCGTCCCATCGGTCGAAGCGTTGTCAATGACGATAATTTCATAGGCAAGATCCGTATGGTCCATAATGCTTTCAATGCACATCTTCAAATACTGGAGCTGATTATAGCTAGGAATAATGATGCTCGTTCCTTGAAACTTCTCATTATAGCTAGTAAATCCCGCTTGCCGCCCATCCTGATAGCCTTGCTCGACACCCTGCGCATACGATGCCTGCTGCCGTACGCGGGATTGCCTAGTATTGCGGGGTCGTTTTTTTGCCGCTATTCTCCTCATTCTCCCGTCTCCTTCAACAGCCTCGCCGCGGCTTCATGCAAGGATTCGAACGTTCCCGCATCCGTCCACCATCCTGCAAGCGTATGGGAAGCAAGCGTTCCCGCCCGCGCATACATATTGTTCAGGTCGGTAATTTCCAGTTCCCCACGCCCTGATGGCTCCAGCCGATCAATCGCTGCAAAAACGCTGGAATCGTACATATATATGCCCGTTACGCATAAATCCGATTGCGGCTCTGCCGGTTTTTCATCTATATAAGCGATTTGTCCCGCTTCCTGAAACACGGCTATGCCATAGCGATGGGGATCTGGCACCTGCTTGAGCAGTACCATCGCGCCCTCCTGCTGCCGAGCAAATTTCCTTACATACGGAGCCAAATTATCCTCGAACAAATTATCGCCAAGCAGTACGATAAACTTCTCATCATTTCGAATAAAATCGCGCGCCAGCTCCAGCGCTTCCGCAATGCCGCCCGCTTCCTCCTGAATGCGGTAAGTCAGCGAGACACCTAGCTCACGGCCGCTTCCTAAATACTCTGCAAACAAACCTATCGACTGTCGTCCTGTCACTATCAGCATTTCTTGAATGCCTGCCTGATGCAGCTTATCGATGCCATAAAAGATCATGGGATGCTTGCCTACAGGAAGCATATGCTTGTTCATTAAAGTGGTCAGCGGCCTTAGCCGCGTCCCTGTCCCTCCTGCCAATATGACTGCTTTCACGGTTCAACCTCCATGCCGCTTAAGCCTTAGCTTAAAGCGCAAACTCGCGGCAGCGACGGTAATCCTCAAAGCCGCCACGTTCATTCGATTGTGTAATCAGCCAGTGGATCGCTTCCAAATGATCCCCAACAATAAGATGCTCAAGCGGGCTTCGCCGTTCGCGCTGTGGCCTGCGCCGGTTCATTTTGCCAACATTGACCGTATGCACCGCCTCAACCTTCAGTCCAAGCCGAATCGCTCTCGCATGGGCAAGCGGTGGAACGCACAGCGCCTCCGCTCCGATTAAAGATAGACCCTGTCTGCTTATCGCATGGGGGACCGCTGTGAAGGAAGCCCCTTTCAGCTCCGGTCGCTCCAGCACAATATTGAGCGCATGCTTCGCGAGCACGACGCTGTGCACAGCGGTTTTGTCTACCGGGCCGGTATAATCATTTAAAGCAGCATCTACACCTCGATGCAGCACGGCATAGACAAAATGCCGCAATTGTGCGGTGCTTATCACCATATCTCCATCTACAAACAGCAGCACTTGACCTAAAGCAGCCCGCGCTCCAATGCTTCGTCCAACATCATGACCTAGCGCCTTCTCATAGCGGAGCACTCGCGCTCCCGCACGCCTGGCGATTTCGGCTGAACCATCCGTCGAGCCGTTTGCAATGACGATAACCTCAGTCCGAGGATGGACGCCTGCTGCTTCCCTAATGATTTTTCGAATGGTAGCCCGTTCATTCATAACGGGAATAATAACGGAGACGACTGGAGACTGCAGCGGCTGCGCTTCTCCGGCATAATCGTCTGCGGCCATGCCGCTCTGGGCATAACGCGGCTTTTTCGCAGCACGGAAATTCCGGGCTTTTTTCCCCTTCGCACCCTTCGCTTTCTTCATCCGCTTTGTTCACCTCGGTATACGCCTATATTTCAAAATAGTGCTGCTTAGTAATTACACCTCATTGTATGTACCTCCATCATCTGCGCAACGGCAAATGTACAACTCCCATGATGTCTGTCCCGCACCCATATCAAAAGCAGTAGGCTGCTAACCGAGCAAAAACGACTTCGTCGTCCTTCTGAGACGTGCGAAGAGCTTTGCCTTAGAATTTTAAGCGGATATAAGGATGAAACTTATAAATGCTTAGAATTCAAGGTGAAACGGCCGAAAGCCATCCTCTGGCGGCGCAGCACGTTTCAATCCGAGAAATATAGATAAAGGATGGGAACATCATATCCTTTATCTATATTTTGAAAAAAAGAAGCTCCCCTCGCGACCTGCGCAAGAGGAACTCTTTCCATGTTGAAATATTGACTCTAATCAGCAAATCGTTAATAGCATTTCGAAGCAACCATTATTGCCCGATTGCAATCCAGTTGATGGCACCGGTGAAAGCTTCGCTGAAAAACCGGCGATTAATGGATAGGATGACATGCCCCGGCTCCTTCGCTTGAATGCATACATAGCAGGCCGGATGATCGCTCGTTGCTGTCAGCACATATTGATTGCTTGCGAACGGTTCGTCAAAAAGAATAACCTGCTCTAACTGCTGTTTCTCAGGCGGAAAGCTGTACGGGCATAACCCAAATTGCTGCTTGCTGATGCTGCCGCTCCGTCCAACGATTGGCGAAAAAGCAAGAGCCGACAGCTTTACGCTGGCAGGTGCGAGATGCTCGGCGGTGACAGCACCATTCTTAATTTTGTCACTCGTTATGCTGTCGGTGGACAGATGCTCCGCCTTCACAGCTCCTTCTGCCAGCGCCTCACTGCTTACGCTCGCAAAGGCCAGCTTCGTCGACGTTACGCTCGATTCGCCCAGCTTTTCCGCCGTGACACTGCTATTCGCCAGCTTATCACTCGTCACGCTCGCTGCCGACAAATGCTCCGCCTTCACGGCTCCTTCCGCCAGCGCTTCACTGCCTACGCTCGCAAAGGCCAACTTCGACGTCGTTATGCTCGATTCACCCAGCTTTTCTGTTGTGAAGCAGCCATCCGCTAGCTTGTCGCTCGTTACGCTCGCTGCCGACAAATGCTCCGCCTTCACGGCTCCTTCCGCCAGCGCTTCACTGCCTACGCTCGCAAAGGCCAACTTCGACGTCGTTATGCTCGATTCACCCAGCTTTTCTGTTGTGAAGCAGCCATCCGCTAGCTTGTCGCTCGTTACGCTCGCTGCCGATAGATGCTCCGCCTTCACGGCTCCTTCCGCCAGCGCTTCACTACTTACGCTCGCAAAGGCCAGCTTCGTCGACGTTACGCTCGATTCGCCCAGCTTTTCCGCCGTGACACTGCTATTCGCCAGCTTATCACTCGTCACGCTCGCTGCCGACAAATGCTCCGCCTTCACGGCTCCTTCCGCCAGCGCTTCACTGCCTACGCTCGCAAAGGCCAGCTTCGATGACGTTATGCTCGAATCACCCAGCTTTTCTGTTGTGAAGCAGCCATCCGCTAGTTTATCGCTCGTTACGCTCGCTGCCGACAAATGCTCCGCCTTCACGGCTCCTTCCGCCAGCGCCTCACTGCTTACGCTCGCAAAGGCCAGCTTCGATGACGTTACGCTCGCTTCGCCCAGCTTTTCCGCCGTGACACTGGCATTCGCCAGCTTATCGCTCGTTATGCTCGCTGCCGATAGATGCCCCGCCTTCACGGCTCCTTCCGCCAGCGCTTCACTACTTACGCTCGCAAAGGCCAGCTTCGTCGACGTTACGCTCGATTCGCCCAGCTTTTCCGCCGTGACACTGCTATTCGCCAGCTTATCACTCGTCACGCTCGCTGCCGACAAATGCTCCGCCTTCACGGCTCCTTCCGCCAGCGCTTCACTGCCTACGCTCGCAAAGGCCAGCTTCGATGACGTTATGCTCGATTCACCAAGCTTTTCTGTTGTGAAGCAGCCATCCGCTAGCTTATCGCTCGTTACGCTCGCTGCCGACAAATGCTCCGCCTTCACGGCTCCTTCCGCCAGCGCTTCACTGCTTACGCTCGCAAAAGCCAACTTTGATGACGTTATGCTCGATTCACCAAGCTTTTCTGTTGTGAAGCAGCCATCCGCTAGCTTATCGCTCGTTACGCTCGCTGCCGACAAATGCTCCGCTTTCACGGCTCCTTCCGCCAGCGCTTCACTGCCTACGCTCGCAAAGGCCAACTTCGACGTCGTTATGCTCGATTCGCCCAGCTTTTCTGTTGTGAAGCAGCCATCCGCTAGCTTATCGCTCGTTACGCTCGCTGCCGACAAATGCTCCGCCTTCACGACTCCTTCCGCCAGCGCCTCACTTCTTACGCTCGCAAAAGCCAGCTTCGATGACGTTATGCTCGATTCACCAAGCTTTTCCGTCGTGACACTGCTATTCGCCAGCTTATCACTCGTCACGCTATCCGTCGCCAAATGCTCTGCGGCAACAGCGCCATACGTGATTTTGTCGCTAGATATGCTGTTCGTTGACAGATGCTCCGACTTCACGGCTCCTTCCGCCAGCGCTTCACTACCTACGCTCGCAAAAGCCAGCTTCGATGACGTTATGCTCAATTCACCAAGCTTTTCCGTCGTGACACTGTTATTCGCCAGCTTATCGCTCGTCACGCTCTCTGCCGTCAGATGTTCAGCAATCACGGCTCCTTCCGCCAGCGCCTCACTTCTTACGCTCGCAAAAGCCAACTTCGACGACGTTATGCTCGATTCACCAAGCTTTTCCGTCGTGACACTGTTATTCGTCAGCTTATCGCTCGTCACGCTATCCGTCGCTAAATGCTCCGCCTTCACGGCTCCTCCCGCCAGCGCCTCACCATCTACGCTCGCAAATGCCAGCTTCGATGACGTTACACTCGATTCGCCTAGCTTTTCCGCTGTGACACTGTTATTCGCCAGCTTATCGCTCGTCACGCTCTCTGCCGTCAGATGCTCAGTGATCACGGCTCCTTCCGCCAGCGCTTCACTGCCTACACTTGCAAAGGCCAGCTTCGACGACGTTACACTCGATTCGCCCAGCTTTTCTGTCGTGACACCGCCATTCGCCAGCTTATCGCTCGTCACACTCGCTGCCGTCAGATGCTCAGCAATCACGGCTCCTTCCGCCAGTGCCTCAATGCCTACGCTCGCAAATGCCAGCTTCGATGACGTTATGCTCGATTCGCTCAGCTTTTCTGTCGTGACACTGCCATCCGCCAGCTTATCGCTCGTTACGCTTTCTGCCGTCAGATGCTCGGCTATCACGGCTCCTTCCGCCAGTGCTTCACTACTTACACTCGCAAACGCCAGCTTTGATGACGTTATGCTCGCCTCGCCGAGCTTTTCCGTCGTGACACTGCCATTCGCCAGCTTATCGCTCGTTACGCTCTCTGCCGTCAGATGCTCGGCTATCACGGCTCCTTCCGCCAGCGCCTCACTACCTACGCTCGCAAAGGCCAGCTTCGATGACGTTATGCTCGCCTCGCCGAGCTTTTCCGTCGTGACACTGCCATTCGCCAGCTTATCGCTCGTTACGCTCATTGCCGTCAGATGCTCGGCAATCACGGCTCCTTCCGCCAGCGCTTCACTTCCTACGCTCGCAAAGGCCAGCTTCGATGACGTTATGCTCGATTCGCTCAGCTTTTCTGTCGTGACACTGCCATCCGCCAGCTTATCGCTCGTTACGCTCATTGCCGTCAGATGCTCGGCGATTACGGTTCCTTCCGCCAGCGCTTCACTACCTACGCTCGCAAAGGCCAACTTCGATGCTGTTATGCTCGCCTCGCTGAGCTTTTCCGTCGTGACACTGCCATTCGCCAGCTTATCGCGCGTTACGCTCGCTGCCGTCAGATGTTCGGCGATCACAGCTCCTTCCGCCAGCTTCTCACTGCTTACGCTCGCAAAGGCTAGCTTCGATGACGTTATGCTCGCCTCGCCCAGCTTTTCCGTCGTGATGCAGCCATCCGCCAGCTTCTCAGTGCGGATTGTGCCATTTTTCAGCTTACTTCCAAAAATACTCTCATCCTCAGCACGGTCAACTGTAATAACATCGGCTGTGAGATGCGCTAAAGACAGCGAGTTTTTACGAATATGATAGCCCTGAACCGTTTCCGCCCGAAGATGCTTGCCGGCTATCGTCTCCAGTTGCAAATGCTCGCCAGACACGGAATCCTTTCCAAGCTTTACCTCTGTCACACTACCATCCTGCAAATTAGCACTGGACACGCTGTTTATAGCTAAATGCCCCTCGTCGATGCAATACAGCTGAATATGCTTTTCTCCTACAGAAAGCGGGGCCAGCTGTTCAGATGTTACCGCTTGACTTTGCAAATGCTCCGTACCGATAATACGCGGCTGGAGCGCTGCACTGCCAATTGCCTCCTTCTGAATATGCTCGCTTGCTACGCTTGCTTCCGCCAGATTCGACGCCGTCACAGCACCTTCCGCTAAATGAACATCGCGGATGCTGCCTTCCTGTACGTGAATACCCAACACCGACCCATTGGATAAATGACGACTGTGAATCGCTTCTCCCGCAATATGCTTCGGCTGTATAGCATCCTGGGCTAATTTAGCAGAGTGAATCGCCAAATCAGCAACCTGCTCACTTCCAACCGCTCCAGGCTGCAAATGGGAGGCCACAATAATCCCGCTTTGCAGATGCTCTTTCTTAAGCGAGCCTAGCTGAATGTGAATGCCTTCAATAACGGCTGGAGCGATGTGCTCGCCTTGAATGGTTCCTGGGGCAAGCTTAGTTCCCGTCACACTTGATTCAGCAAGCTTTGCTCCCGTTACACTGTAATCTGCGAGCTTATCCGACGTCACCGCTTCCGGGGATAGCTTGAGTGAATTGACACTGTGATCTGCCAAATGATGAGAAGATACAACACCAGGTGCAATATATCTTTCTGTCACAGCTTCATAAGCAAGCTTTGCGCTCGTCACGGCGCCATCATGGAGCATTCGAGTTGTAATCGCATCATCTACAACATGCTTCTCATGAATAATATGCGGCTGTAAATGATTGGAATTTATCGCTTCAGGCGACACGGCCTCTCCCGTAACAGCTCCATTTGCAAAATGGTACGCCCGCAGTGCTTCCGGCGCGATTTTGTGAAACGTAATCGCTTCATCGCGCAATTGCTTCGTATCTACCGAATTATCTGCTAGATGCGCAGCAGATACAGCTCCGGCAGCCAGCTTTGCTGAAGTGACGCTTTGTTCCGCAAGCTGTCTGCTGCCAACAGCCGCATCTGTCAAATGCTGCACCCGAATCGCTCCCGGCGCAATTTTCTCATCTGTAACGGAGCTGCTGCGCAAATGCTCCGTACCAACCGCCTCTTCCCGCAGTTGGACGCCAGATACGGTATTTACCGCCAAATGACGATTGTGTATTTGTCCGTCCGCTACTTTCTCAGATGTTATGCTTAGACGGCTCAAATGTCTGGATTGCACCGCATCATCGGCGAGCTTTGCCGCGGTTACACTTTGCTCCGAAAGCTTGGAAACGGTAACCGCATGATCAACCAGCTTAATTGTTGATACGGACTGATCCATCAGCTTGGAAGCTGTTACTGCTTGATCAACGAGATGACCGCTTTCGATTTGGCGCGGTGAGATATTTGGCCCCAGAACGGCCCCCGCCTGCAAATGAGCGCTGGATACCGCTCCGCTTGCTAGACGCTCGGCGTCTACTGCGTTCGGCTGCAATTCCCTTGCTCCGACCGCGCCTACTTCCAGATGCTGGGCGCTTATTTCGCCTGGGGCCAAATGCTTTCCCGATATTACTCCGACGGCAACATGATCGGCGAGCAACACCCCAGGTTTAATATGCACGGAATCGACGGACTCTGGAGCTAGCTTCTCCGTATGCACAGACCCATCGCGCAGCTTGGAGCGGGTTACAGCTCCATCGGCGAGCTTGGAATTGTTTACTGCATCATTCGAAAGGTGCTCGGGACGGACAGCTCCGCTTTTGATTTTGCTAGCGGTGACGGACTGTTGTCCAAGCAATTCTTCCGTTACTAACATCCGTTTCAAATGCCTCGCTTCAATCGAGCCATCGGCAAATTTGTCGGAACCGATCGTACGATCTGCGAGCTTCTCGGAAGAAATGCTGTTATTTTGCAGCTTCTCTCCTGTTACAGAGCCATCTGCCAGCTTTGTTCCTGCGATAGCATTGTTGGCCAGATGTTCCGATATTATCGCTTCTGGTGCGATTTTGCTGCCGGATACTGCTCCCCTAGCAATGTGAATAGCTTCAATCGCATAATCCTGCACAGCTGTTCCATCGACGCTTCCCGCACATAGCTTTGTGGAATCAATAGAAGCTGGCGCAATTTTGTCGCCGGTAACCGAACCATCCACTAAATCGTCGGTATAAATAAATGGATTTGGCCCGCCAAGCTCTGGATTTTGCTTCTCTGCTACCAACGCCAGCTTCTCTTCATGACTCAGTACAGTATTCTCTTCATGGCTCAGTTCAGTATTCTCTTCATGACTCAACTCAGCAATCTCTTCATGGTCGCTGGCAAATGCAAGCTCAACTGGCTGGCCTACATCCAGCAGCAGTTCCTCCTGCACATCCACTGATGGCGCCTCTTGCTTAAAAAATGGCGACGATCCTTGCTTCCCAACCAATTGAATACTTTGCAGTTCTGCATCAGCCTCGCTTGGCAGTAGCTCTCCTTCTTCAGATTGCAGCTGGTCAATGCTGAATGAAGCTTCCGGCGCCGCAATCGCATTAATGCTAACCGTCTTCGCCTGCCCTGCATTTGCTGGCTTTGATTCTTCCAGTTTCTGGGCTGCTTGGGATTGCACCTTTCTGCTATTTAAATCATCGAGCCATTTCAATTCAGAAGCATTCGGATTATCAACGTAAAAAAGCGGCCTTTTTCTTCTCGAGCTTCCTGTTTTTCTGCTTTTCGCCATTGCCCTCTCCTTCTTCCACCTGATTTGTCTTAGGCAATATATGCACAAACCTATGGGCTCGTTACTTGATCTTGTGGGCTGACAGGCAAAAGCTTAACGGACTGACAATCCTCGTAAAGTAAAAGACTGGGGCAAGAGCCCAAAAACACAATAAGACGCTCCACTTTAACGCAATAACATCCATTTCACTTCCATACAGAAAAAAGGCCTTCCGAAAGCGCAAAGCGCTTCGAAAGACCTCATAAAACAATAATAAATGGAGCTGCCACAGCCTATTTGGAACGGGACAGCAAATAAAGGAAATACGGAGCGCCAATGACGGCGATTACGATACCTGTCGGAATTTCCGAAGGCTGGAACGCCCAGCGGGCCAGCGTATCGGACACAATGACGAGCAATGCTCCTGCCATCGCGGAAGCTGGAACGAGTATTTGATGCGTCGGTCCAACAAGACGACGAGCCAAATGCGGACCAATCAGCCCAACAAAGGAAATACCGCCGCCAACGGCCACGCACGTTGCAGCCAGACCTACCGCTGCTGCAAGCAGCTTCATCCGGTCCTTCTCAACTGGCGACCCGAGTCCCGTTGCCATTTGTTCGCCAAGGTTCAAAACGTTCATTGTACGAGATTTGTACATCACGTATGGAATCAAAATTAATATCCATGGGAGGGCTGCAAGCACAAACTTCCAGTTAGTTCCATAAATATTTCCTGCAAGCCAAACTTGAACGAGTTGGTAGTCATTCGGATCAAGCGCAAGGCTAAGTACAATCATAAGCGCACTAATTCCGGCTTGCACCGCAACACCGACCAAAATCATCCGCGTAGGCAGCAGTCCGTGATAACGTTTATAAGACAATGTATAAATTAGCAAGGCAGTTAGCGCAGCCCCGCCGAATGCCAGCATCGGCATAAAGAATGGCGATGCCATCTGATTGTCACGGAAAAAGGAAATATACAAAATAACCATTAGTCCTGCCCCAGCATTAATGCCGAGCAAGCCCGGATCAGCCAGCGGATTGCGGAACAACCCCTGCATGACACAGCCGGAAACGGCAAAGCCCGCACCAATTAATACGGCAATAACGATTCGAGGCAGCCGGAAATCAAATAAAATGAGCTCCTGCTTCGCCGTTCCGTATCCGAATAATGTTTTAAATACATCAAATGGAGTAAGCTTAATAAAGCCTGTATTCATACTAATGACAAAAGCTGTAATAATAAGAACGCCCATGATGGACATGACGATTATCGCTCGCCTTGTTCTAAGCTGTTCGCTTTTTGGAATTAAAGTAGCAGTGCTCATAGCTATAAATTCCCCCTTTGCTGAACCGCAAGATAAAGGAAGAAGGGTACCCCAATAATCGCAATAAGAGCACCGACCGGGGTCTCATAAGGGCTATTAATCGTACGCGCTACAATATCTGCTACGATGAGCAAAAGCGCACCAAGCACGGCGGAGCAAGGTATAATCCAGCGGTAATCCACACCTACCAAATAGCGTGCTAAATGGGGAATAATTAATCCTATAAAGCCGACCGCTCCGACAACGGATACCGATGCGCCCGCCAAAATGAGCGTAACAATAATGCCGATCGTCTTCGTCAGCTTCGTACGCTGACCGAGGGACACCGCCACATCATCGCCTAGACTGAGCAAGGATATGGAGCGTGAAATCGCAATGGCTACCAAGATGCCGCCGATAATCCAAGGGGCAACAATGCCAATTTGCGACCATTTTGTACCGGCAATGCCGCCTGCATACCAAAATGCAATATCCTGTCCAATTTGAAAGTGAATTTGAATCCCTTCCGACAGGCTCATGAACAATGTACTGATAGCTGCGCCCGCAAGCGTCAGCCGGACAGGCGTCAAGCCGCCCTTGGCGAGCGAGCCGATACCGTAGACGATACCTGCGGCAAGCGCCGCTCCAAAGAAACAAATAATCATAATTTCCAAATGCGACATGCCGCGGAAAAAAGCAAAGCAAAGCGCCAGCGCAAAGCCTGCGCCCGCATTAAGCCCGAGCAAGCTCGGATCGGCCAGTGGATTTCGGGTCATTCCCTGCATAACGGAGCCCGATACCGCGAAGGCAGCCCCTATAAGTGCAGCTGCAAGCGCCCTTGGCATTCTCAGCTCTTGAATAATCTGATGCTGGGTAATATCTGGATTAAAATTAAAAACGGCAGTCCAGACCGTGGATAAGCTAATTTTAGCCGCTCCGACTGAAATAGATAAAGCAAGGCCAAATAATACAGCGGCTGTGCCAACGATAAGAATGATGGTCGCTACTAGCGGCCTTGAACGCTGCCTCATCTGCTTTAATTCCTGTTTTTGCTCCTGTTTCAACGACATGCTGCAGCTACCTTTCCCTTCACACCAAACAAAATGGTATCATGATAACGATTCTCGTTTTCAAATATACCAAAGTTTGTTTGTTTATTCAAGCGTAAACGGCTACCGCCATCCTCTGGCGGCAAAGCTATCGTTTCGCGATGAAATAATCATATCCGTTTAAAAATCCATCATGACTGCTTTTATTGCCTCTTGCATTTTAGTTAGTGTTCACTTACAATACAAACATGAATAAAAAATCACATGCCGATAGTAAAAAAAAGGATATTTTGCAGGCGGCGATGCTGCTATTTGCCACGAAGGGTGTTGACGGTGTTTCCGTCAAAGAAATCGGGCATGCTGCCGGAGTTACCGATGCGGCGATTTACAAGCATTTTAAAAGCAAGGACGCCGTTGCCTTGGAAATCTTTGAGCAGGATTGTGCCAGCTACACCGCTTTAATCGATTATTATGTGCAGAAGAACGGAAGCAGCGCCAGCCGGTTTAGGCAATTAATCGATGAGGTACTGCAAATGCACGATGAGGACCAGTACGGATTGCTGCTTCTTGCCCAGCAGCATGAACTGTTTTATACAGCAAGGATGGAAGGGCAGCTTAGACAGCCACTTGATGCATTAATTGATTTTATAGAGCAAGGCATTGAGCGCGGCGAGCTTCCAGAGCAAAATGCCCGCCTGTCGGCTGTCATGGTGATCGGCATTATAACCCAGCTTGCGGTATCCAGCATGCATGGCGATCTTCCCTCCCAGCTTGTGCCGGACGCAGAACAGATTAAACTGCATCTATTAGCTTTAATCGGTCATTCGTGACCTTTTCTTTTTTATTTATTGGTTAGTGTTTGTTAACTAAAATTAAAGGAGTGTTTCAAAACGATGAACAAAATTTTAATTATTCAAAGCAATCCCGCTGAAGGAAGCTACAGCGAGGCGCTGGCTGCCGCTTATGCTGAGGGTGCCGCTGGCGCCGAGGTCCGTACTATTCATTTGTCCCAGCTCGACTTCAACCCCGTCCTGACCGGTGGCTACAGCAATAAGGAACCACTGGAGCAGGATTTGCAGGACGCGCAGGCGCATATCAAATGGGCCGATCATCTTGTTTTTGTATATCCAACCTGGTGGGGCGGGCCTCCTGCTTTGCTTAAAGGATTCATTGACCGCGTCTTCCTGCCCGGCTTTGCTTATAAATATGTGAAAGGAAAGGCGCTTCCCGAGCAGCTGCTTAAAGGAAAAACAGCCCGGATCATCGTCACGATGGACGCGCCGGGCTGGTACTACCGCTTTTTCCAAGGCATGGCTGGCCACAAAATGATGAAAATCAATATCCTGCAATTTTGCGGCGTCAAATCCGTCCGTTTCACTACGCTGTATGAGGTCAGAAAATCGTCGCTTGCGAAAAGACAAGGCTGGCTTTCCAAGGTAAAGCAGCTCGGGGAACGGTCTGCCTAAGCAAATATCATTTTATGTCCCGCTAACATAAATATTGCTTCCCGATTCCTTGAACGCCTCGGACTTCTCCTTCATTCCCGCTTCAATGGCCTCTGTCGTCTCCAGCCCATTCCGCTCCGCGTATTCTCTAATATCTTGCGTAATGCGCATGCTGCAAAATTTTGGTCCACACATCGAGCAGAAATGGGCGGACTTGGCGGCCTCCGCCGGCAGCGTCTCATCGTGGTACGACATGGCGCGCTCAGGATCTAGCGACAAATGGAACTGGTCGCGCCAACGGAACTCGAAGCGAGCTTTCGACAGCGCATCGTCGCGCAGGTGGGCTCTTGGATGGCCCTTCGCCAAGTCGGCAGCGTGGGCAGCTATTTTATACGTAATAACCCCCTCCTTCACATCCTCCTTATTTGGAAGCCCCAGATGCTCCTTCGGCGTCACATAACAGAGCATCGCGGTGCCAAACCAGCCGATCATGGCAGCGCCAATAGCGGATGTTATATGGTCATAGCCTGGTGCAATATCGGTTGTCAGTGGCCCCAGCGTATAGAAAGGCGCTTCCTCGCACACCTCGAGCTGGCGGTCCATATTTTCCTTAATCAGATGCATGGGGACATGCCCCGGCCCTTCGATCATCACCTGGACATCATGCTTCCAGGCGATTTTCGTCAGCTCGCCCAGCGTATCCAGCTCGGCAAACTGCGCGGCATCGTTGGCATCGGCTATCGAGCCCGGACGCAGGCCATCTCCTAGCGAGAATGACACATCGTAAGCCTTCATAATTTCGCAAATTTCCTCAAAATGCGTATATAAAAAATTTTCCTGATGATGGGCCAGGCACCATGCCGCCATAATGGAGCCGCCACGCGATACAATGCCCGTCACCCGCTTGGCTGTGAGCGGAATGTAGCGAAGCAATACGCCTGCATGGATCGTAAAATAATCAACCCCCTGCTCTGCCTGCTCTATAAGCGTATCGCGAAATACGTCCCAGCACAGATCCTCCGCTTTGCCATTAACCTTCTCCAGCGCCTGATATATCGGCACCGTGCCGACCGGAACCGGGGAATTGCGAATAATCCATTCGCGCGTTGTATGAATATTTTTCCCTGTGGACAAATCCATAATCGTATCCGCGCCCCAGCGCGTCGCCCATGTCATCTTCTCCACCTCCTCCTCAATAGAAGAAGCTACTGCGGAATTTCCAATATTGGCATTAATTTTCACATGAAATTGCCGTCCAATAATCATGGGCTCAATCTCGGGATGATTAATATTGGCTGGGATAATTGCACGCCCAAGCGCAATCTCCGAGCGGACAAATTCAGGGTCCATCCCTTCTCTTATCGCAATAAATTCCATTTCATGCGTGATGATTCCTCGGCGCGCATAATGAAGCTGGGTAACGTTATGTCCTTTTGTCGCCCGCAGCGGCCGCGTCGTTATTGGAAAAAGCTCCGCTCCGCGCTCGCTCGCCTTCTCCGCCGTCATGAAGCCATTATCCTCTGGCCTTATCGTGCGTCCGTCATACTGCTCCACATCTCCTCGCCCTTCAATCCAGTCTCCCCTTACATGTCGCAGCCCTTTATAAACATCCGCCTCATAAGCGGTATCGGTATACGGCCCACTCGCGTCATACACACGGATCGGCGCATTCGGTACTTTTTCTCCGTTTCTGCCTGTGCTTGCCTCCAGCTCAATTTCGCGCATCGGCACCCAAATATCCAGTCTTGCTCCCGATTCGTACACTTTGCTGCTACCCGGCAGCGGATTCATAAAGATCGTCATATGCAAAAAACCTCCCATGGCATTATGAAATTCCACCAGGAGGCCTTTAAACGTATATTCAGTTGGAAAATGCAGCGCTCGGCGCCTGTTCCTTTGCTTTCATTCCATTAGGCGGGATGACGACGCCCCACAAACGAAGACGCCAAAGGCGCTCCGCTTGCCTGCTTTTTCAACCAGAGGGCAACAAAAAACCGCTCCGGCGAAGAAGCGGCAGAATGTGCAAACATACGCGAAAGGCAGAGCTTCCCCCATGCTAAAAAAGCAAAAAGAAGCTGCTCGCGATGAACTCACTTTCCCACTTTCCTACGCTGGCATAACCCAGATCAGGTTCAAAGGGACCAAAGCTCATTCGCTTTATCTCAGCCATGAAGGCGCCCCTAGTGGATTTCCTTGTTAGACTATACCGCCCCCATATACTGGTTGTCAAATCAAATCAAACAGTTTTCGTTCATTCAGCACATTCATCCAGCTGCGGCCCGTATGCTGCCAAGTAAAATTCCGCTCCACCCGCTCGCGGCTCTTCTTCCCCATACTCGCCCTAAGCTCGGAGCTTTCGAGTAAAGCATGCAGCTTGGCTTTCAGCTCACTTTCCAGATTTTGCTGCGATATCAAATAACCAGTGACGCCGTCCCGTACAATTTCCTTCATGCCTCCTGCCCGTGTGGCCACTACTGGAAGGCCCGTCGCCATCGCTTCGACATTAACAAGCCCGAAAGCTTCTCGCTGTCCGGAAGGTACGATCGCCATATCTGCGGCTAAAAACCAGCCCGGCACTTCGGTATAAGGCACATAAGGAACGAAGCGTACATGATTGGGGTAAGCGCGGCCGAGCTGCTGGAGCTTGCGGGAATAAGCGGTGGAGCGATGTGACCCATAGAACGGACTGCCAACGATGACAGCGAGCATATTAGGATGTTTTTTTACCAGCTCAGGCATAATATGCAGCAGATGGTGAGCGCCTTTCAGCGGAATGAGCCTGCCGAGAAAAATAACGACCTCGCGGCCCACCAGCTTTTTCGCCTGCCGCTGCCGCTCCCGCTTCTGTCGCCCTTCCTCGGTAAACCGCGACGGAAAAAGCTCCGTCTCTACGCCGGGATAGACGACTCGTATTTTCGCTGCCGATTCAGGCGCCCTCGTCGCAACGACGCGGCGCAGAAACTCGCTATTTACAATAATGCGATCGGCCGCTTGCAGGCTTTGGTGCAGCCTGGCTGGCGAGATATGCCCGGGACTTAGGAAAGTAGAGGAATGCAGGCTCAGCCAAATTCGGGCGGCCGGCAGCTTCTTCTTAAGGGTAAGCACGTTATGGGGACGATTCTCCACCTGAATAACATGCGGCTTGTAAGCAGCTAGGGAACGTCCAACAGCGGCAATATAGCTTGCTTTGTTCACCGCTGGGAATCTGACGCAGTCGACGCCGCCAACTACCCCGTTGCCCTTCAGTCCTTTTGTTGTCCTGCCGTAAATGCGGGGATGAATCCGATTTTTTAGAAGTGGAACGAATTTTTCGACTACCCGCTCGACTGAGCTGCTTTTCGCGGATGGGATCGGAAATGACCCTGGTGTAACAAACGCCACTTTGGCATGCGTCATTTCGTGCAACTGCCTCCTTGCGCATTAAAATGGCAATATGTTTGCGATAGCATACGCGCTTCTCTCGCACATTGCCACTAGTTTGCTGCTAGCTGGACGGCCGAAGCACATTCAAAGCCATTCGCGCTGGGGTATAGATAGCCAAATAAGCCCCTCCTATCATAAAAACAGGATTAAGCAGCACCGCATGAATTTCGGTCATAAACACGGTGTCCCTCAGCATCGTTCTCGCTATCGCCGCAGCAATGGAAATAAACGTCGTAAAAAGCAAAATGGCTGCCAGCGCATCCATTACAAGCTGCGCCTTCCGGCTGCGGCAGCCAATCCAGCCTGCTGCCAAACAACAGGCCGCAAGTATAAGTGTGATGGAGACAGTGATAGTCATTTAAGCAAATACCCCCTTCTCTTTTGCGCTTTCCTACATGAAGCTTGAGCTTTTTGTGCAAGAATTAAACGAGATGGAGTGAAATAAAAGCCTGACATGGTGAATAAGACAATAGAGATACACGAGGAGAGGAGAAAAATAAGATGAACGCTGCCTATCGCTGGCTAAACGCTTTTGGACTGTTGATCGTCATTGTCGTCAATGCACTCGCCGTTACCCTGCCGCTTGGAGGCAAAACGACTGCCCAGCTTGCGGCGCAATACCCGATTCTGTTCATGCCCGCTGGCTATGCCTTCTCCATCTGGAGCCTGATTTATTTGCTGCTTGCTGGATTTGTTATTTATTCCTTTCTGCCCTCAGGCAGAGCAAGCAGGCTGCCCGCACAGATAGGCATCTTGTTTTTCGTTAGCTGCCTGTTTAATGCGGCTTGGATTTTTGCTTGGCAATACGAGAAGGTGTACGCCAGCGTATTTATTATGCTCGCACTGCTCATCACGCTGATCGCCATCTATACGCGCGCCAGAACGCCTGGCTGGCAGACGGCAACGACTGGCGAACGCTTTTTTGTAGGGCTGCCCTTCAGTCTCTATCTCGGCTGGATTAGCGTGGCGACCATCGTCAATATTACATCCGCGCTCTACAAGTCGGGCTGGCAGGGCTTTGGGCTGTCCGAGACGGCATGGACGATTATTTTGCTGGCAGTCGCTACCTTGCTCGCCTTAATCATTGGCTGGAGCTACCGCGATGCCGCTTTCGTCGCCGTATTCGTCTGGGCGTTCATCGCCATCATCGTCAAGCAGCAGGCGCAGGAAGCCATCGTATTCAGCACGCTCGCTGTTACGATTGTGCTCGCGTTGTTTATTGTGCTTTTGCTGGTGTTGAAGATGCGGAGGCTTCGTGGGTAGTGGTGGAGTGAACGGGGAAAAAGTCTATTTGGAAGAGGAAGCTTGCTTGTCTGTTTGAGGTGCGAATACGTCGCTTTCTTGGTTGCACCGGATCATTCGCACCTCTACATTTGAAAAACAAATCACAAATTAGGTTTAATGAATGGTTGCTACATTAATTTTATTATAGAAACTTATAAGGTCTGCGTTATCGGGCAGGCCTGATACTTGCCCATCTCCCAATTCAAGAATGACCCATTAGCCATTCTCAACTTTTGCTATATCCATTGTGAAAAAGTGACTGTTTATTTTCTTCGCAATTTCTATGAAGGGAGCTAGATCTGGTTTATTTTCATCATATATTCCCTCGTCCCAATATTCCATCGTTATTAAAGGCTTACCTTCCAAAAAGAAAATTCTAAATTCCTTTGACAATGGTGCTCCACTCTGCGGATGATAGGATAAAAATTCCAAATTTACGAATTCCTTAAACACAAGCCCTTCATTCAACTCGTCACCTTGCAATTCTACAAATTTCTTTACTACTTTTAATAATTTTTTTGTATTTGAAGCATCGGGGATATAACAAGCTTCGTTCCAATCATGTTTACGTGATTTTACATAGTCTTTCAGAATAATTGGTCCCTGTCCAAATACTTCAACAGCATCTAAAACCTTTTCTAGTGCTGCACTATATATGGGTTTACGTATTTTATTTTCAGGACAATAAGCATCCCTAAAAACGTTTCCCCTATTAATAAATTCAGTTACAAGTAATGTATGTGAAGGTAGGTCTTGCTTACTGATGCTCCAGTCAGTATTTATAATTCTTTGTACTGCTTTTTCAAATCTTTCCAACGTTGCCCCATCTTTTCTTTATGGTATATTTAAAATCCGTTTTATTTGGGATCGAGAATATCAGGTCTAAAATGAAGGCTTTACATCATTGAATCGACTCTCCCTATTCCGTTCTCACACGCATAGCGTGGAGCTTAACATAGGGTTATGAATTGTCTAGTTTGTTTAATGTTTCATCATTAATATCAATCGGGTCATGCTCTCTTAACATAAATGCAGAGTTGCGCGACCATCCATACTGACCGCATATAAGTTCATTATGATGATAACTAATGACTCCCCCTCGCTCATATAGTTTTATAACTGGATCGTAAATATCTGTAAACAGTTGGGCAACCGGATTTTTTTGATCGATTAAAAATGCCCATTCTAAATAAAAAGTACACATGTATTTTGATACCCAACCTCCAGGAATTTTCTCGATTGTATCATTATAGTTATCCTTTATACTTACAGGTATGTGGGCATTGACTAATTCGGGCGCATTAAAGACAGCACGCCTGTTTTCTTGATCTTGATTCATATAATCTAAAAATAAATTGCCCCTACGAATAAATTCAGCTACCAGTTCCCGATGAGAAGGTTGATTAGGATTTTTTTTCTCCCATTCAATATTTAGAATCCGTGCCTTAGCCTCGTTAAAGTTACTCAATATACTTGTCACCTCTTATCAAATTTTCGGATTAAATTCTGGGAACTCACCTGGTGGCGGTGATGCTAAATCATGTGCACCCGGAGGATAACCTGATAGACCCTTCTCTTTATTAAAAGATGCTATATCACGATATGGAAGACCTTTAGACATAAGTACACTTTCTTCAAGTTCATGCTCCTTTAATGCTTTAAACCAGACTTTTTGCTCTATATTAAGCTCCCCTTCAAGAGCCTTCTCCCAGCCATAAGCTATATCTATGTCTGGATCAAAGTAACCTTTATAATAGTACTCACCATTTTTCCAATCTGCCAAATTAACGTGTTCAGTCATGAATATATGATCTTTTAAAAGTCTTGATTCTTCTAAAGTTAAGCCCGTGTTTTTAGAGAATGTTTCAAGTTCCTTTGGATCAAGACCCGTTCCCCTTAATTTTTCATATGTTTTTAGTGCAATTTCCTCCTGTTTAAATGACGGTGTCCATATAATAGCAGGTCCACGTGGACCAATAGGATGAGGAAGCTTTTTTCCCGTCCCCTCAACAACCTTACTCTCCAGCTTCTCCGCATCTGCTACAGATTTCCCAACCGCTCCTTCAATACCCTCTACCAGCTTCGGAGGAAGCTTTGATGCCAGCTTAGCGACTCCTGCTCCGAGCGAGATCGCTGCACCCACGACCATAATCGCCTTCGCCACATTTTTACCGAATTCTCGGTTCTCTTCATAGCTCGCTTGCAAATTCACTACTCTATTGTAGTTGTTCTTTATATACTGAAATGGCTCAACGAACTCCTGCTTGACACTCTCTTTTAATCCTTCAAATAAACTGCTCGCCGTAATTTTACCGTTGCCTATTCCTGTAACAAGCGCAGTGAAATTCGGTACCGTTTCTCTCCAAAAGGTAGAGGTTAATGGATTAAAAGCTGCCGCGGCATTCAGCATGTCCATACCATCACTGGCAAGCTGAGATACCACTCCATCTCCTATCCCTATCAGCATCACCGTATTTTTCATGGCTTGCTGATTGGCATTAGGTGAATTGAATCTGCCTAGGCTTACATCAGTCATCGCGAATTTAATAAGCCCCTCTGTGACGACCCCATCTCGGCCTAACAAAGTTCCTTGCTTCTCCCACATCGCCGCACGCGCGTCACTTTCCAGCAGCTTCTGATAGGCATATACCGACACAAAGGTTTTTTTGTCGTACACCCCTGTCGCCGCACCGTCATAGATGTTCATTTTCGTCAGCGACTGCTGAAGGGATTTAATATCCTCTGAGCTGAACTTCGCATTCGTCGAGGCTATAATAGACGCTACTTGCTCATTAAAATGGTCGGCCTCCGAGGGCCCATCCCAATCGATGCTGCCGAGATCAGGTACAAGCTTCGCAATATCCAGTGTTGCCCCTTCTTTACCCCAATCTTGCCCCATCGTTAACAATTTCCCAGCTCGATCCCGGTCACCATCTTTAATGGCCTGCATAATCGCATTGCGTTGATCTAACACACGCTGATTAGCTGCATCTAGGGCGAATACAGGTAGCTTTAAATCCTTGGCAATTCGATCATCCGTCGCCTGCAAAACCGACTCAATCGCCTTTATTTTCTTCTGCTCCGCGTCAATAGAAGACTGCACATTAGGGATATTTCCTGCAGCGATAAATTCCCATTTCTTCTTTTTCAAATCATATAGCTGCTCCAGCTCTTGATCAAGTGTCGTACCCGAATCAAGCCGCTGCACGGTAAAAGCTTGCCCTGTCGCCGCCATAAATGTTTTCGTATAGCTGTTAGCCTGATTAAGTGCCGACTGCAACTGCTTACTCTTCTGCTCAACGCGTGCTTCCAGCGCAACATTCCCTTTGCCGCTCCACTTGAGCAGGTCCAGCTCGATTCCATCCCGATATAATCGGTCATACGGTGTATCCACTCCCGCTTTCAAGGAAGCATAGGGACTCGCTGCTGCACTGTTCATTGCGCCGATCGCCTGCTGCATATCCTGAGAGGATAGCTTTGCAACACCTTGCCAATAATCTCTTTTCGCCGACAAAATCAAAAAGTTCTTTTGATCCAGCTGCGTTATTTTTGGATCATCGACATCAATGCCCAGATTGTATTTGACTGCTGCCTTCGCTTTTTGCAGCCTTCCACCTTCATCGCTGCGAAGCTCCAGCAAGTTGCTCCATTCCTGCTCCTTAATGTAAACCATTAGGTTATTCGCCGACTGCTGGGATACGGTACCAGATCGGCGAATGGACAAGTCTGTTCCTGTTGCCTCTATCTGCTGCTGCATGGAACGGATATAGTGGATGGCATCCTCATGCTCTCCGTTCTTAAGCGCTGCGTTCATCTGATTCCGCGTTTCGTTAAAGGTCCAATTGTTAGCGTCCTGTTTACTAGACTTCAACAGCCCCTCCATGCCGGAATGGCTGGCTACCAGCTTTGACCATTCTTTAGCCTTGGTGTCGGCAGCAGATAATTGATATTGATCGACATTAGTCCAGTACTCCTTGCGAAGCCCTATTAATTGCTCATTCACTTCATCCAATTTCGTTTTTGTAAAAACGGTGCCCATTGCTACATTCATACGGCGTATGTCGTTACCAATAGCTGCATCTCGCGATTGGATTTGAGAAACCTCGTTCTGATTCAACGTCGCATAAACATCCCAGCGCAGCTTCTTGTTATATATAATAGCATTTGCCAGCGTGTCAAATTCGGTTTGACCGTTCGTTACGAGCATCGTAGCGAAATCTTTATGCTCTTTCCGAATATTTGCCTCCTGGCCTTTTACAATACTAGCTCCTTCAGCATCATATTGCGCCCGCTTCTGCCAATATTCTTTTTTATTGCCAATTAACTGTTCATTGATCTTGTCCAAACCATAGACTGCCGATTCGTTTAAGCTTGCACCGTTCAGTCTCGCCTGTTTCATAGCCGCCAGCTCGGAGCTTTTTCCCACTTCATTCATATTTACAACTTGGTTGTAATAACTGATTTTAGCATTCAAAAATAGCCTGTTCTGCGTATCAAGCTTTTGCATTTCCGGCGTTTGATCGTTAACATATGCCTGACTACGCAAGCTGCTTGCCGTTTTGGCTGCATTATCTACCTTCGTATTATCCAGATTTAGGGTACCCGCCCACCAATCCTTCTTGGCTTGAAGCAGAAGACTTTCATTTTCCAGTTTTTTCGCTAGCAAAGGGCTATATTTCGCATCTATGGCTCGCGATTCATCCGTCTCTACTGCGCCTTTAGCTCGCAGCCGCTCACCTTGCTTGGAAGCCTCGTCCATTTCTGCCTGATTGTCATTTAATCTTCCCAACCACCATTTTTCTTTCCACATTTTCAACTGGGCATTGTTCTGATTTTGCTCAGCCAGCCTATTAACGTCCTGCTTTTGTTGCAGCTTTAACAAATATTCCGTATCAAGCTTTTGCGTTTCTGCAGTGTCGACTGCACCCATTTTCCTTAATACAGAGCCACGGTCCTCCGCCGCCTGCATCCCATCTTTATTATCGATTAAACGTGCTTCCCACCAGTTCTTCTTTGTTTGAAGAAGCTGTCGATTCAGTTCATCTTGGTCTCTCTTCTTTGCAGCCTCTGTTTCCATGGCCCCATCGGCGCGTAATTGTTCGCCTTTCTTTTTTGCTGCATCCATTCCTGCCTGATCGCCTGTAACAGAAGCATTCCACCAATCTATCTTCGTCTTTTCTAATTCATTGTTTAATCCCGCTTGCTTCTGTTCTTTTAAAATGGCGGTGTTTTTAGTATCCAGCTGCTTGCTGTTCTCTGTCTCTACCGCACCTTTTTTTCGCAGTTCTTCACCGGCTTGGGCTGCCTTATCCATCCCCGCCGAGTCGCCTTTAAATTTGGCCTCCCACCACATTTGCTTATTTTTCTCTAATTCTGCATTCAAGCTTTGCTGACTAACAGCCGTATTTGGTGCAGTTGTTCCTTTAGTAGTTGATGAAGAAGAAGTTGAAGCATTTGGCGACGAGGAGGCTGTACCCTTTGGTGGAGTTGGAGAAGCTGATGCAGCAGGCTGCGTTGCACGCGCTTGTTCAAGTGTCTTGTCCGCTCCAATGGTTCCCCCATTAGCCCGGGCCGTCTCAGCCTGCTGATGCGCGGCCTGCATACCCGCCTTATCTCCACGAGCTGCTGCTGCGTCATAATCCGCTTTCGCTTTTATAATTTGCTGATTAGCAGTCGCGTGTGCAGCGGTCTGTGTTGTAGGCGCTGGCGTGCTTTTAGCTGGCGACTGCGCTGTGGGCGTTGGCGTACTTTTAGCTGGCGACTGCGCTGCCGGTGCTGGCGTGCTTTTAGCTGGCGACTGCGCTGCCGGTGCTGGCGTGCTTTTAGCTGGCGACTGCGCTGCCGGCGCTGGCGTGCTTTTAGCTGGCGACTGCGCTGCCGGTGCTGGCGTGCTTTTAGCTGGCGACTGCGCTGCCGGTGCTGGCGTGCTTTTAGCTGGCGACTGCGCTGCCGGCGCTGGCGTGCTTTTAGCTGGCGACTGCGCTGCCGGTGCTGGCGTGCTTTTAGCTGAGGATTGCGCGCTCGAACTGCTAGAGGTGGATTTGGCAACTGGACTGCTGCTTACTGCCGATTTAATAATTGGGCCAATCGCCGACACTGCTGCTGGTCTGACTGAATTTATTGCCATCTGGTTGACTCCCCTATTTACAAATTAAGCAATTAAAATTGATAATTTATGATATAATTTTAATTCAAATTTTTCCATAGTATTTTTCTGAATCATTTCTGAAACTCCTTTCCCCTAACTTTTTAGCAGGTACCTCTTCCCCTCACGCTTTAGATAAACATCCAGCTCTAGGTTAATGTCAACCTGTTTACTTTTAACAATTTCATTAGATTTGTTGAATAAACTTTATATGATATATAGCTGACTTCCCACCTAAACTACTACTACATTATTTATTCAAAACGAATATTATATAACTTTGGAGTATTATAGAATTAACACTTAGACCACCTTGAATAAAGGTAAGGAAATACGGACAATCAACATTATTTTCCAACCAAATCTTTAAACTTCAGGCTAGGTCGTGTATGCAAACGTAAGCGAGCCAAATGTTGCTCAAATTAGCATCAAACGTATTAGCGCTGCTTCCGGGAATGTCAGCCCTCATGGAAGTGTACCTGCGTACTGAAAGGCAGCTTTAGACTCTTCACCCTCAGAGGTTTACTCTCTGCGCAAAGATAGACTTGGAGGACACAGCAGCAGCTATTTCAGCAGAATCGCGGGTTTAGGACAGGCTACGGACTCAGGAGCCGTTAGTGCGCAGCCAGAAGCCCTTTTGACAAGATATTGAAGGCGATAACGGACCTCCTGTCCGCTTAAAGCATGAAACCAGAGAAAAAGCCTAATTAGTGGAATCTGTGTCCGCCAAAAAATGGAAGGATTATCTGGAGCTATGACTTATTCACCAAATGTCCATGTGCTGGATAGAGCATAATAAAGAAAAAAATTGGCTAATCGCCCCTTCGTGTTCTTCTCAACCTATAAAAGGTCGCGAAGCGAACCTATTGCTTTGTGATCCGGGTTGTGGCACACTGTTTGGGACAAGCATCACTATTCGAAGCAAGAAAGGACGTGACGGTACGAGCATGCTAGATGGATTACTTCGTGCCATGACGGAATTAAGCTCACGCAAGTCGATTTCGAGGTTGACTGGGCGTTTTGCACAATCTAGGGCGAGCCGCCGTTTTATTCCGCGCTTTGCTTCCATGTATGGAATTAAGGTCGAGGAAGCCGAGAAACCGCTAAATGAATACGCTACGCTAAATGAATTTTTCACCCGTCGATTAAAGCCAGGCATGCGAAAAATAGACAATGCTGCAGACAGCCTTGTGAGTCCGGTTGACGCTCTTATTACAGGAATTGGCCCGATCGAAGACGGCACAATTGTCAATGTGAAAGGGCAGGATTACACGATTGAAGAGCTGCTGAACCGTTCACCGAGGGCGGAAAACTATCGGAACGGCCATTATTTTGTCCTTTATTTGAGCCCGACCGATTATCACCGGATTCATGCTCCTGTGGATGGCACTATTGTTGAGAGCGAGCACATTCCCGGCAAGGTCTATCCGGTCAATGATTTCGGCTTAACCAAAATGCGCCGGGTGCTCAGCCGCAATGAACGGCTTATTACTTATATTAAACATGAGGGCGGCGAAACGGCTGTCGTGAAAGTCGGCGCCATGAACGTCAGCAGCATTCGATATGTTGAGCCGCTGCCGCCGCACACCGTAAAGGGTGGCGATCTTGCTTATTTTGAGTTCGGATCTACAGTCGTGCTGCTGACTGAAAATAAAACCTTCACCCCGCTTCCTAGCTTAATGCTCGGTCAAAAGGTGAAAATGGGCGAACCGCTCGGCCTCTTGCAACCGCGTTAAGCCAGTGGCTCGCCATTCGAGCATAGTTGCAAAAGAGGCGTATCCTACATTTCTATATTCAAAAAAGCTCGCTGCCTGTGTGGAGAAATCTCCGCCTGGCAGCGAGCTTTTTTCTGTTTCCGCAGCAGCGAGCCACAGCAATTCTGCTGCTTTGCTCTGCAATCGCGTTCAGCCGCGCTGCCGCTGAACGTCCTCCCAGCATGCCGCAATTCGCCGCATGCCCTCCTTAATATCGGCTTCGGCCAAATGCGCGAAGCCGAACAGCGCTGCCGGAGCGCGTCGCTCCTCCGGCTTGCGCCACAGCCGCTCGCCGCGGTTCCAGCTGACGCCTTCCCGCTGGCAGCGTTCAATCAGCCGCTCATAATCCGCGGCTGCCCCAAGCCACACGCCGTACTGATGCAAGCCTGCATCCGACGGCGTAAACCGGAACAAGCCCGCGAGCTGCTCCGCGGCTTGTTCCTTAAAGAGCTTGAGGCGCCGTCCGCAGCTGCGCCTCATCCGCCGCAAATGCCGAACATACTGCCCGCTCGCCATAAACACGGCGAGCGCCCTTTGCTCCGCGATGGAGCTTGGGCTTGGCTCAAGCAAAAACTTCGCCCTCCTCAGCGGCTCCCGCAGCGCATCCGGCGTAATGACATAGCCCAGCCTCAGGTCGGCGTACATCGTCTTGGAGAAAGTGCCGACGTACACGACCCGTCCCTCGTGGTCGAGCGTCTTGAGCGGCTCCGCCGGGCGCCCGCCCCAGCGGAATTCGCTGTCATAATCATCCTCGATGATGACAGCGTCGCGCCGGGAAGCCCATTGCAGCAGCTCCAGCTTGCGCTCAGGCGCAAGCTGGGCGCCAGTTGGATACTGGCGCGTCGGCGTTACAAATAGCAGCTTCGCATCCCAGTCCTGCGGAACGATGCCATAATCGTCGACTTCCGCATCTATAATAACGCCGCCCGCAGCTGCTATCGCCCGCCTAATGCCAGGGTAGCACGGGTCTTCAACCACAACCTGGTCACCAGGGTCAATCAACAGCTGGGCGAGCAGGGCAATGCCGTACATGGAGCCGCTCGTAATAAATAAATGATCTACACTTGTAATCATGCTGCGCTCGCGGCGCAGCTCGCTGGCAATCGCCTCGCGCAGCGGCAGATGACCTTCTATCGCCCCGTAATCCTCATACTGACGCTCCAGCAGCCCTCTGACCTCTGCAAACATCGTCGTCTTCCATTCATTCTGCGGGAACAGCAGGGCATCCGCATAACCTACATCAAACGCAATGAAATCTGGCTCCTCATGCACAGTCCGCTTCGTATTCCCTTTAATCTGCGGCAGCCGCAGCGCCCAAGAGGATAACGCAAGTTCACTCGCCTTGCCTTCTTGCCCATTCCTTGTTTTGGTAGCTGCCGGCTTGCTGTAGGAAACGTAGGTGCCGCTTCCCCTTCCGGGCCTGACAAAACCTTCCGCATAAAGCATATCGTAAGCGGCATTGACCGAACCGCGAGACATGCCATAGCTTTCGGCAAGCCTTCTGCTGGAGGCGAGCTGCTGCCCATCCTCAAGCATCCCAGCGACAATACCTTCGCGCAACGCCAGAAAAAGCGCATCCGCCTTGCGCCCTAGCTCCTCATAATACCGCTCATATGCCGCACGGCAGCGATCATCCATCATTCAACCTCCTATGACTCTCCTGTTGCCTGCTTCTTCCGTCTATTTCCATCCATTTCAAAAGTGGTTCAATAAAATCAATGTAAAGTGGATCTTTTTATATGTCAATATTCCGTTTAAACTTGCAAATAACGAGCTGAACGCTTGGCACATCCCCTACTCAAGTTATCGCTATGGTTACGAAAGGAGCAGTCCGCTATGCGCAGAAAAGAATTTGCAATCGGAAGTGAAGATGTACAAGAGGTTAACGCCTTTTTGGAGGAAATGAGCTATGGCTTTCTAGGAACAGCCAGAGCGGATGGTGCCCCTTCCATTACCCCGCTGAATTACATTTATTTGAATGGAAACGTTTATTTTCACGGCAGCCGCGCAGGGGATAAAATGGCACTGCTCGGAGCAGATCCGCGCGTCACCTTCTGTGTGGCCAAGGAATATGCGATCATTCCTTCCCATTTTACCGATCCGCTGATGGCCTGTCCGGCCTCCGCCTTTTTCAAATCAGTCATTATTGAGGGCACGGCATCGGTTGTCGAGGATTTGATGGAAAAAGGCGAGGCGCTGCAAGCGCTGATGATCAAGCTCCAGCCAGAAGGCGGGCATTTGCCGATTGCCGGGGATGATCCCGCCTACAGGGGCAGGCTCAAGGGAGTTGCCGTCGTGAAAATCGAGCCGCAGCAAATCAACGCGAAGTTCAAATTCGGCCAAAATGCCGATGAGCACAAACGCGAAGCTATTACAACGGGCCTGCTGGCACGCGGACGGGAGCTCGATGCGGAGACGGTCGACCTCATGCGCCGTTACTGCCCGCAACATAAGGAACAAGCTCATCCCGGCGACTAACCATACCCCATCCATTTGCAAGTGTGAAACTTATAAATGCTTATATCAAAAAAAGCCGAGCGCCCTTCTCCCCTTTGTTGTCGGGAATGAAGGCCGCACCGGCTTTTTTTACGAACTGCTTATTATTTCGATCCGCATATTCTTACGAACTGCTTATCCTAACGAACAACTTATCCTAACGAATTTCTGACGGCTAACGGATTTCCGACGGGCTCCGTCCGGTATATTGCTTGAATTGGCGGCTGAAGAAAAAAATATCGCGGTAGCCGAGAGCGTCCGCCACCTCCGTCACATTCATGCCTGCGTGCATCAGCAGGTGCTGGGCGCGGTCAATGCGGGTGCTGATCATATACGTCTGGACCGACATGCCGATCAGCTCCTTGAATTTCATTGAAAAATAACGCGGCGACAGCTGGGCGCGCATTGCAAGATCCTCGACCCGGTGGGCAATGCCGGGATTTTGCCGGACATAATTGGCGACCTCGTGAATCGCCTCGGTCAGCTGATTGCTCGCTTTTTTCTCCACGGGCGTTTGCTTCGTCACTCGGTCCTCCCGCAGCAGATGGATCATCAGCTGCTTCAGCACAAGGCGCGCTTCAATTTCCGCCGCATAGGTTTTGACCAAAAACAACCGCA